>JAZNJA010000052.1:0-12638 GCA_045577755.1 Eubacteriales bacterium | reverse complement strand
GCACGCCCACGGCACCGCCAACCTGGAGCGTGCCACCTCCTCGGCACGGCGCATCACCGCGGCGGTGAGCGCCCTCTATGACCGCATTGTTGACCCCAATCTGCTGATCCGGCGGCTCAATCTCACGGCCTGCCGGGTAGTGGACGAGAACAGCGCCCCTGCCCGTCCCGCCGCCGGGGCACAGCTGGATATTTTCACCGATTTTACCGAGCTGGAGCGAAAGCAGCAGGCCGAGACGGCGGAACTGGAGCGGGAGAAAAAGATGCAGCGAGCCATGATCACCCTCAAGAAAAAATACGGCAAAAACATCATCCTCAAGGGCATGAATCTGGAGGAGGATGCCACCGCGCGAGACCGCAACAGCCGCATCGGCGGCCACAAGGCTTAGGAGGCAGTATGCAGAATTACGATGATATCATCCACCTCTCCCGCCCGGAATCGGCGGCCCATCCTCCCATGCCGAGAGCGGCCAGGGCGGCGCAGTTTTCTCCCTTCGCCGCCCTGACGGGGTACGACGCCGCCGTCGCCGAGACCGCCCGCCTGACCGACAGCCGTATCGAGCTGACCGAGGACAAAAAGCAGCTCCTGGACGAAAGGCTCCACCTCCTCCTGGATATGGCTGACCATCCCCCCGCCGTCCGCATCACCCGCTTCATCCCCGACGAACGCAAAGCGGGAGGCTCCTACGAGACCGTCACCTGCAAGATCGCCTCGGTGGACACCTTTGAAGGCTGTGTGGTACTGACGGATAAGAGACGGATACCCATAGCGGATATATCTGAGATAGAACTGTAAGAATCATAAGAAATCGAAAAATACAAATATACAAAGGAGACAAAGAATGGAACGGGAATACACATTTTGTCATGAAGGAACGATCGTTTTTGATGATAACAGGACAGTAAAAGAGCTTGCGGAATATGCTTTTCGATCGTTTGGATATTATCTTCCGTTTGGCATGGAAATATTAACTGTGTTTCAAGGTCATCATCCTGATCATCATTCGGGATGGTTTACAACGAATACGTCGGCCAGATGCGCTGATGAGATCAAGAATCCAAAAGAGTTGATTTTTGCGTATCATATGCCCGGTATGTTCTATTTCGTCGAGGGTGGATTTGGACATCATATGAACTCTTTGGGGAACCGTCCTGATATACCCGACGAAGTATCTCTTACTCTTATGTTCGAGGACTTTAATAATACGGTTGTCATCAATGGAAGTATTTCCTGTCATGACGTTATCAACGCGTTAAAAGAAGCAGGGTATATAGACATAGATGTTCAGAAAATCGATGTTCTTTTTTCCGGTGCTCCGGAGTATTCGTATTCGATCTATCTTACGGATGAACGAATGTACATTCCGTTATCGGAGTTTGATCGTATGATCTGGAAGGGCGCCCGGGAGATCGAGGAAAAGAATCGATGCGCTATCTACAATGTGATCATTCGATTGAAATGACCGAAATTGGATGGGTGCTATTGGACGCCCGACAGCATTGATTACGATCACAAATACATGAACACATTTGAAGGAGTAGGAACTATGCCCCCTATCTACGACACCCTCATCATCGGCGGAGGTCCCGCCGGATACACCGCCGCCCTCTACGCCGCCCGGGCGGGACTGGATACCGCCGTCATCGAGCGAATGTCCGCGGGAGGCCAGATGGGACTCACCGATATCATCGACAACTACCCCGGCTTCCCCGAGGGGGTGGACGGCTTCACCCTGGGCATGAATATGCAGACCCAAGCCGAGCGCTTCGGTGCCAAGTCCCTCTTTGGCGACGTGACCGAGGTGGATTTCGCCGACCCCACCGTCAAGAAGGTCGTCACAGCCTATGAGACTCACTACGCCCGCACCGTCATCATCGCCACGGGAGCCAATCCCCGTGAGCTGGGACTTCCCAACGAGCAGACCCTGGTGGGCAAGGGGGTCCACTATTGCGCCCATTGCGATGGCCGCTTCTATAAGGGCAAGACCGTAGCCGTGGTGGGCGGCGGCAACTCCGCCGTGTCGGATGCCCTCTACCTCTCCCGCGTCACCGAGAAGGTCTACCTCATCCACCGCCGCGACACCCTCCGCGCCACCAAGATCTACCACGAGCCCCTCATGAAGGCCGAGAACGTGGAGTTCATCTGGGACAGCGCCGTCACCGAGATCCTCTCAGATGGCCGCGTTACGGGAGTCAAGGTCCAAAATATCAAGGACGGCACCGAGCGGGAAGTACCCTTCAGCGGCCTCTTCGTCAGCATCGGCCGAAAGCCCGCCACCGATTTCCTCCGCGGAGCCCTGGAGCTGGACAGCTACGGCTATATCGTTGCCGACGAGACCACCCGCACCTCGGTCCCGGGTGTCTTCGCCGTGGGCGACGTCCGTACCAAGGCCCTCCGCCAGGTGGTCACCGCCGTAGCAGACGGAGCCACCGCCATTCATTACGCGGAGGAGTACCTTCATGAGCACCCCTGAGATGATGTTCGATTCGTTTCGGCTTTCCGAGGGCATGGAGATCCGCCGCGCCACCCCCGCGGATTGCGCCGACATCACCGCCCTGGAGGCCGCTTGCTTTCCTCCCGCCGAGGCCGCGTCCTACGAATCCTTCGCCGCCCGCCTGGCCGCCTTTCCCGATCGCTTCTACCTCCTGATCCTGGACGGAAAGCCTGTCAGCATGGTCAACGGCTCCCTGACGCGGGAGACGGATCTGCGGGACGAGATGTTTCACGACGCCGCTCTCCATGATCCCGAGGGAGGCTGGCAGATGATCTTTGGGGTCGCGACCCACCCCGACTACAGACGGCGCGGCTACGCGGCTGCCCTGTTGCGCCGCCTCATATGCGACTGCCGCGAGGAGGGCAGGGAAGGTCTTGTCCTGACCTGTAAGCGAGCCAAGCTGGACTATTACGCCCGCTTCGGCTTTGTCAACGAGGGGTTGTCCTCCTCCGAGCACGGCGGTGACGTCTGGTACCAGATGCGGATCCGTTTCTGAGCGGAGGGAGGGGCAACGCGCCCGCGCCTTGAGAGAATCCGATTCCATCGGTTCACTTGCGGCACGAATTGATTCGAATGGACCGCCATTCAGACCGAACCTGACTCCGATAACCTCTTAAACAAGAAATCAGGGCCCTTACCGGCGTTTACCGCCCCGTAAGGCCCTTTTTCTTGTGCAAATTGCCGAATCCTTTGAAAAAAACTGCTCGGGTAAAGAATTCGCCATGAAATACCGATTTTTTCGGTATTTTTCGGCTTGAAACAGGGATTTTCTTCCGAATTTTGACTATATCAAAATTTATATGCCGATATTTGGGGATATAAAAATTGATATGCCGAAAAAGAGGTATATCAAAAATTATATGTAGTAAGATGCAAATCAGCACCGCCTCGGCGGGTGCCTTGGCGGTGCTTGGCGGTTATAAGGATACGGGGGATTTGGATGGCAGTCGGCACTCACGACCGGGAATTGACGATGATGGGAGTGCGCTTAGGAAAAACCTCGCGGCGTTCAATATTGGCACCCAGGAGGCGCAGCTTGCCGATGAGGTCGTCGTAGCCGCGGTCTATGTACTCAGGACAGGCAATCTCGGTGACGCTGTCGGCGATCAAACCGGCGATGACCATGGCGGCGCCGCCGCGGAGATCGGTAGCCGAGACCGAGGAGCCCATGAGACGCTGATTACCGGGGAACCAGGCGGTGTTAGCGGAGCGGGTGACCGTAATACCCATACGGAGCAGCTCGTCAAGGTAAGCGAAGCGGTTTTCCCAGACCTTCTCGTTGATGGTGCTCATGCCCTGGGCAATGCAGAGAAGCACGCCGAACTGGGGCTGCATATCCGTGGGGAAGCCGGGATAGGGAGCGGTGGTGATCTGGGTGCCCTTGAGAATGCCGTCGGAGATGACGGTGATGGATTCTTCATCCTCCTCAATGACCACGCCCATTTCGGTGAGCTTGGAGATAATGGACTCCAGATGCTTGGGGATGACACCCGTCAGAGTGACGCGGCCGCCCGTACCGGCAACGGCGCACATATAGGTTCCGGCCTCGATCATATCGGGAATGACGGAATAGGTACAACCGTGCAATTTGCTAACGCCCTCAATACGAATTTCGGATGTACCCGCGCCCAGGACCTTGCCTCCGCACATATTGAGGAAGTTGGCCACGGCGACCACGTGGGGCTCGCGGGCGGCGTTACCGATGACCGTGATGCCGGGGGTCAGGGAAGCGGCCAGGATGATGTTGATGGTGGCGCCCACCGAGGCCATGTCCAGAATGATCTTACCCTCGTGAAGGCCCGAGGGGGCGGAGCCGTGGAAGCCGTGACCCGAAAGCTCCATCTCAGCGCCCATGATCTCAAAGGCGCGGGTGTGGTAGTTCAGGGGGCGGGCGGAGCCAAACTTGCAACCGCCGGGATAGGCAATGGTGGTGTAACCGGCGCGGCCCAGCTCCACGCCCATGAGGTAGGAGGAGGCGCGGATCCTTTCCACAAGCTTGGAGGGAGAGGTGCCGGCACGGAAGCCGGCGCCGCAAATACGGACGGTTGTGGGGGAAAGATGCTCGATCTCACAGCCCATGGCTGAGAGGATATCCAGGGTGGTGCGGATATCACTGACGTCGGGGACGTTATGAATGAGACAGGGCTCGGTATTCAGGGCACAGGCGAAAAGGATCGGGAGCGCGGCGTTTTTCATGCCGCTGATGGCGATGGTACCGCCCAGACGGCGACCGCCTTGAACAAACAACTTTTCCATATTCATATATACGCGGCGGGAACGCGAAGGCACCCGCGGGCGACGGCGGAGGGTGGATGCTCGAACCGAAATCAGGAACCGCGGAAACGGCGATAACCAGCGATCCGCGGGAAAATACTGTGAAAAGCAACGAAGAAACCGTCAAAAACGGCTCTTGTTATATCAATATTATCATATCACAATTGCACAATTTTGGCAAGTGCCTGATTACACAGTTAACAAAATATTTACATAACAACGGAATGTCGATAAAACAGCCGCTCCTCAGTGTGATGAGGGGCAGCTGTTCGTTTTTCATTCGGTGGCTTTGAAATAGGCTACGGCGAGATCCACCACCATTCCGTAGCTTTTGGTTCCCGCCGTCCCTTGGCTTTGGAGGTAGGAATCGTTGATGGTACCCGACACCTGGCTGACGGTGGAATCACGGTATTTGTCATAGAAATCATTGTAAGCCGCCATCTCAGCCTTCACCTGAGGGTTGAGTCGGGCAACCGCCTCGTAGTACAGTTCACGGTCGGCGCGCCACAGGGCACTGGCCACGTATTCGTAGAGATTGAGGTAGCCGCAGTAGCGGAGATAGGGGTCCTCCGATCTCATACAGACCAGGAAGGCCACGAAATTGGCCTCGTCCTCGCGGGCGATACCTCTTTGATGGGCCAACTCGTGGGCGGCGGTGTAGGGGAGGGTGTAGTCGGGAAAATTCACGTTAACGTTGGCCTCTCCCGTAAAGAAGGAATACACCCCCGTGATGTGCATGTAGGACATGATCTCACTGATCAGAACGGGCTTGACACGGGTATCCACGTGGGTGATGTAGTCCTTTTCCATGGAGAAGCTGCGGTAAGCGTCCGCCAGATGGGCGTTCATTTCCTCTCTTGTGTAAGGCATGACCGAGAACCGATCCTCCCCAAAGTCCACCTCCGCGGTCTCGCGGTTGATGTTGTCAATGAGGATGACGGCGGTATCGTACAGCTCCTTTGCCGAGACCTTCTGACGGTCCAGGTCCAGCTTTTGATCCAGGGGAGAGCCCCGATAGCCCGCGGCGAAATTCAGCACGAACACCGAGAACAGGGTCACCACAACCGACAGAAGCATACCGATATACACGGCGGCGGCCTTCCAGGAGCCGCAACGATGCTTGACCGCATGGCGCAGTACCAGAAACAGGGCCAGGGGCAGGAGTAGGATCACAGCCTCCCCCACGGAAAAGGGGATCCAATTGGTGAGGAGAGCAAGAGCCGAGCGCAGGGCGGCCGAAACTGTGGTGTTGAACCAATCCGCGAAGACCACGCTGTTCATCATGATCACGTACAGCACAAGACATACCGCCGCCAGCCCGTACAAAACGATGCAGAACCGCGGGAAACGCTCGTATTTCGGATCCTGGGGGGGCTGGCGCTCGGGTGAGGGGGCAGAGGGTTCGGCCGCTACGGGGGGATTCCCGGGGCTCTTCGAGGGGTCAAGGGGATGATTCTTGCGGAAGGGAAATTTCATGGGGTATTTACGTCCTTTCGTTTGGGAGGAGGGGAGGCTCAGACCTCGGGGAGGGTCAGGGCGCGGAGGAGACCTACGGCGGGGGACTCGGTCAGGATAGGGCTATGGGGGAACAGGGAGTTGACCGTCACCGCCATGTCCGTGGGCAGAGGCGCCCAGACGTGGAGGAAGCCGTCGGAGGAGGGGAGATTCAAGGGAGTGCCGTCGGCGCACCCCGAAAAGGGAATCGCTGCCTCGGTGACGTTCTTACGGGACCGCGAGAAGGGCATTGGCACCGAGAGCGACAGAGCGTGAAGGGCGTGGCGATCCATCAGGGGGGAGGCCTCGCCGTACAGATCGTCCCCCAGAATGGGATGACCCAAATGGGCGAGATGCACCCGCAGCTGATGGGTCCGCCCCGTTACAGGCTCGCAGAGGACCAGGGAGTGACCGGCTCCCGCCCCCAGCACACGGTAGCGGGTCTCGGCGTACACCGCCCCATCCTGTTCGGGATCTCCCACCGCCCGCTTGATGCTGGCAAAGCCGCCCTCCACAGGCTCCTCGACGCGGTAGATGGGCGCCTTCACGGTATGTACGATCCCGTCTACGGGCATCTCACCCACCGCAAGAGCGATATACCGCTTGGTGACCTCTCCTCTCTGCAGGGAGCGGGACAGGCATCCCGAGGCGGTTCGGGTCTTCCCCGCTACCACTACCCCGCTGGTGTTGCGGTCCAACCGCCCCAAAGGACGGAAGACGAAGGGCTCGGAAGCCTCGGCGTAGCGGAAGGCCAGGGCGTTGCCCAGAGTGTCGGTCAGATGCCCGTGGGAGGGATGGGTGGGCATGTGGGCGGGCTTATTCAGAGCGATGACGAAATCGTCCTCGTAGAGGATATCCAGGGGATGCTCACAGGGGATGACGGTCTCGGTGGCGCTCTCGGCGGTGTCGCGGTCGAACAACTCCAGGATATCCCCCTCGCGGAGGATGTACCGCACCGTCACCCGTTGACCGTTGACCAATATCCCCCGCTCGTGGTTCTTGAGCTTCGCCAGGACAGCCGTAGAAAGCCCCAGGGTCAGCTTGAGGTAGGAGCGCAGGATACGGCCGTCGTAATCGGCGGGGATTTGGATGGTCATGGTTGGGAGTCCTTTTCTTCTTTGTGATTTAAATTTGGGTTTATCGGTCTGACGGAAGAGCGGTGGTGTGTTTTTCGTTAGCGGGCGACCACATAGGGTCGCCCCTACATATCAACCCCAAACATCTTGATACACCAAGAAATTTGCTTGTAGGGGCGGCCCTGTGTGGCCGCCCGCCAGCATAGCGGTTTCCTCGTGTCCATCGGGTTACAAACTCACAGATAAACCCCAATTTCCAATAGTATATGCAAAATCCGCTTCACGGATACCCCGAAAAACCAAGGACGGAAGGAAGGCCTCCCGTCCCCGTTTGATGATTTAGTCGGTATCCATGCGGATCTGCTGGATCTCAACGTTCTTCTCCTCAAGCAGAGTCCCCGAGGCGGGCACCTTCAGCTTGCGGTAGGATTTGACGTTCTGGTAGCTGTCTCCGAAGTCCGAAATGGCCCTGGCCAGATATCCCTTCTTGAGGGTCATGATCTGGACACCGCCCGAGGTACGGGTGGTCTTGACGGGGATCAGGGCGGACTTCACCAGAATGGCGCGGTCCAGGGAGGAGATCATGAGAATATCAATGGGCTTCTTGTCGGTGTCGGTGAAGACCGCTACGATGGGGGAGGAGTCAGAGTAGGCGCCCGTCAGCTTGCGTCGGGTGCCCTTGGTAACGTAGGCGGTGACCGGTACGCGGACGGCCTTGCCGTTCTCAAAGACGAAGATATAGTTCTCGCCCTCGGGATACTCGCGGCGGACCTCCATGTAAATGGGCTTCTCTCCCTCGTCCATCTTCAGCTTGGTATTGAGGTAGTCACCCATGGTCGCAGCTTTGATGCAGTCGAAATCGTCCACTGCGGCGCGGTAGACCTGGCACTTGTCGGTGAAGAACACCAGCTCGTCCCGGTTCTCGGCGTCCAGCACCGTCTTGACGGCGTCGCCGTCCTTCATCTTCTGATCCTCCACCGAGAACTGGGTTCTGGGGGTGACGGCGATCTTCTTGAAGTAGCCCTCCTCGGTGAGCAGGAGCTTGACGGGGAAGTTCTCCACGGATTCCTCGGGGTCGTAGACCTTGACCTCCCCCGCGTCCATGATCTGGGTCACACGGGGCTTGCCGTACTTCTTCTTGATCTCAGTCAGCTGAGTGGCGATGTAGGCCTTGATCTTGAGATCATCGGCCAGAATGGCCTCCAGCTCGGCGATCTCACGGCGAAGGTTCTCCATCTCGGCGATGCGGTTGAGGATGTACTCGCGGTTGAGGGCGCGGAGCTTGATCTCGGCGATGTAGTTAGCCTGGACCTCGTCGATGTCAAAGCCCTCCATCAGGGCGGGGATGACCTCGGACTCCTTCTCGGTCTTGCGGATGATGTGGATGGCAAGATCAATATCCAGAAGCACCTTGGCCAGAGCCTCCAGCAGGTGGAGCTTCTCCTTCTTCTTGTTCAGATCGAAGGTCAGCTCGCGGCGGACACAGCCCATACGGAAGACGATCCACTCTCTGAGGATCTCGGCGATACCCATCTGCCTCGGCACCGAGTCGATGAGGATGTTGAAATTGCACTTGAAGGCATCCTCCAGGGGAGTCACCTTGAAGAGCTTGGTCATGAGCTTGTCGGGATCCACCCCTCGGCGGAGATCCAGGGTCAGCTTGAAGCCCGAGATGTCGATCTCGTCGCGGAAATCCGTGATCTCCTTGAGGGAGCCGGATTTGACCATGTCTGCGATCTTGTCAATGATCTGCTCAATGGTCGTAGAGTAGGGAATCTGGAGAATGTCGATGCAGTTGGCGTCCTTGTCGTAGCGATAGCGGGCGCGGAGGCGCACGGGGCCCACGCCCGTCTCAAAGATCTGCCGCATCTGGGCGGCATCGTAGAGCATGAGTCCGCCGCCGGGGAAATCGGGGCCCTTGATCAGCTCCATGAGACGGTCGGTGGAGATGTTGGGCTTTTTGAGCAAGGCGATGGTACCGTCGCAGATCTCGGCCAGGTTAAAGGGGCAGATGTTGGAGGCCATACCCACGGCGATACCCATGTTGGGAGTCACCAAGACGTTGGGAAAGGTGGTGGGGAGGAGAACAGGCTCGGTGGTAGTGCCGTCGTAGTTCTCCACCATGTCCACGGCATCCTTGTCGATGCCCTTGAAGATCTCGGCGCAGAAGGGCTCCAGTCTTGCCTCGGTGTAACGGGGAGCCGAGGCCTTCATGTTGGAGGAATACTGCTTACCGAAGGCGCCCTTGGAGTCCACGAAGGGGTGGAGCAGGGCCTCGTAGTCGCGGGTCAGACGCACCATGGTCTCGTAGATGCCCGCGTCGCCGTGGGGATGGATGGCCATGGTACGGCCCGCGATGTTGGCGGACTTCATGCGGGGGCCGTTCATGAGTCCCATCTTGTACATGGTGTAGAGGAGCTTTCTGTGGGAGGGCTTGAAGCCGTCGATCTCGGGGATGGCGCGGGAGACGATGACCGTCATGACGTAGGGCATATAGTTCGTCTCCAGGGTCTCGGTGATGGGCTGGTATCGGATGGGAGCGGGTGGCAGCTCCTCGATCACGGGTGTCTTCTTTTTCTTTGCCATAAATATCTATATCCTATTCAGTAATTTTCTATGTTAAAGGGCGTGTTCGGTAAATAGGGGCGATCTGCGACCAAATTCGCAATTCGTAATGCGTAATTCGTAATTGCGGAAGCCTTTCGCCGAAGCGAAAGCCAATTCAATGGTATTCCAATGAAGTTGTCAGACCGTAAAACTCATTGTCCTCCAATGGGAAATACGATCAAGGGATCGGATACACCTTGCTTATCGTAAGATCACAATTTGTTGCGCATTACGAATTACGAATTGCGAATTACGAATTACGAATTGACCGCAAATAGAAAGTCTGCGACCTTTCTATATCTTCTGAATGGTGTGCGCCGCCGCGCGGATCATGCGGTTGTACAGAGCCAGCCCCAGCCCGTCCAGGGGGGGCAGATGAGCGTACATGACCGAGGCCTCTACCTTGTCGGCCTCGCGGAGGAGGGAGAAGAGACAGTGGGCCTGGGTGACAAGGTCATCTCTTCCGCCTACGGGGAAGAGATTTTCGTTTGTGAGGTGGGGCATCTCCTCAAAGTAGCAGAGGATGGCGCAGGACTTGTCCGCCTGCTCCCTTTGCAAAAACGCCAGCACGTCCTCGGGGGTGCCGTCCAAGAGCACCAGCGGGGTGGAGGGGGCGTAATGCTTGTACATCATGCCGGGGGACAGGGGACGTTCACCCTCCTTCAGCTGCTCCAGCACGGCGGGGGCGATGACCACCCGCTCACACACGCAGGTCAGGGCGTCGGCGGTGATGGCCCCGGGACGGAGTAGGGTCAGATACTCCCCCTCATGGTCGTGGCCAATACTCACGATGGTGGACTCCAGCCCGATGTCGCTCTCCCCGCCGTCGATGATCATGTCCACGCGGCCCGACAGATCAGCAATGACGTGCTCGGCCACGGTGGGGGAGGGCTTGCCCGACAGGTTGGCCGAGGGAGCGGCCACGGGGAAGTCCCCGCACTCTTTCAGAAGAGCATGGGCGATGGGATGGTCGGGACAGCGCACCGCCACAGTATCCAAGCCCCCCGTGGTGGCGTAGGGAACGCAATCCCGCTTGGGAAGGATCACCGTCAGAGGCCCCGGCATGAAGGCCGCCGCCAGACGGTTGTAGAGATCCCCCGTATGGGCGTACCGATCCGCCTCGGCGGGCTCATGAATATGAATAATGAGTGGATTGTTGGAGGGACGGCCCTTGGCGGCGTAGATCTTCTCGGCCGATGCTTTGGAAAGGCCGTTACCGCCCAAGCCGTACACCGTCTCGGTGGGGAACACCACCAGTCCCCCCTCGCGGAGGACGCGGGCGGCTTCTCCCAGCTCGGCGGCGGATGCCCCGGGGTCTGTTATCCGGATGACTTTTGTCTGCATAGTCATTCTGTATCCTGTTCTTTGAGCTTTTCCGCCGTATCCGCGGCGGTCAGAGCCTCGATCATAGCCCCGATACCACCGTTCATGAACCCGTCCAGGTCAAAGATAGACAGGCTGATGCGGTGGTCGGTGACACGGCTCTGGGGGTAGTTGTAGGTGCGGATCTTCTCGCTTCGGTCTCCCGAACCTACCTGGGATTTACGGGCGGAGGCGCGGGCCTCGTCCTGCTCGGTCTTCTTGATGTGGTAGAGCTTGGCCTTCAGCATCTCCAGCGCCTTGTCCTTGTTCTGGAACTGGGACCGCTCCTGCTGGCACTCGATGACGATCCCCGTAGGCTTGTGGGTCAGCCGTACCGCCGACTCGGTCTTGTTGATGTGCTGACCGCCCGCGCCGCTGGACTTGCAGGACTCGTAGATCAAGTCGGAATCCTTGATCTCGATCTCCACGTCCTTGACCTCGGGAAGTACCGCCACCGTAGCGGCGGAGGTCTGGATGCGCCCCTGGGACTCGGTGGCGGGGACACGCTGGACGCGGTGGACACCCGACTCAAACTTGAAGCGGGAGTAGGCCCCCTTGCCCTCGATGAGCACCGTCACCTCGCGAAATCCTCGCAGCTCGGTCTCGGTGGCCGAGGTGATCGTGACCTTGAAGCCTACGCTCTGGGCGTACATGGTGTACATACGGAGGAGATCGGCGGCGAACAGCGCGGCCTCCTCGCCTCCCGTCCCTGCGCGAAGCTCCATGATGACCGAGCAATCGTCCTCGGGGTCCTTGGGGATGAGTAACCGCTGTAATTCCTCGGCGGCCTCGGCCAGCTTGCCCTTGAGCATTTCGGCCTCGTCCTCGGCCAGAGCCCGCAGTTCGGGGTCATCCCCGATATCCGCCAGCTCCAGAGCCTCGGCGCGAGCATCCTCCAGACCGCGGTAGAGACGGTAAGCCTCCACCAGGGGAGTCAGATTGTGATATTCCTTGATGAGTGCCGTGTACACCGAGGGATCGGCCGCCGTCTCGGGAAGGGACAGACGGAACTCAATGTCCTCGTATTTGGCGGCGATGGGAATGAGCTTTTCAAACATGGTGGGTTCCTTTGAAGTGGAATGAAACTTGGATGCCCGTTCTCCTCGCACCCGAAGGGGGTATATCGAGTCGCGTAAGTGACATATCGAACCGCAGGTATATCGAGCCCCCGTCAGGGGGCATATCGACGATAGAGAAAGGTCGATATGTCCCTTCGGGACTCGATATGTCCCTTCGGGACTCGATATGTCCCTTCGGGACTCGATATGTCCCTTCGGGACTCGATATGTCCCTTCGGGACTCGATATGTCCCTTCGGGACTCGATATGTCC
>JAZNJA010000051.1:0-26768 GCA_045577755.1 Eubacteriales bacterium | reverse complement strand
CTCGCGGTCGCCCGCTCGTTGACAGCCCGGCTGTTTCACAGCTTGCATATTATAGCACTTCGACCCCCTTTTGTCAACCCTTTTTTGACAAGTTTTCTCACTTTGGAGCTTTAGGCAACCATGCACAAATATCGGGCAAGCCGCTTGTGCAACTTGCCCATATATCAGTGATTCAGTCCTTCAAACCGGCGCAAAAGCCGTTCAGCCCCGCCGTTTTTCCGTGGGGATCGAAGCAATGGAAGGCCACCACCCGCTTGCGGTTCAGGTCGGCGCAAACGCCCTGGCCGTACATACCGCCGCCCGCGATGACACCGTCGGTGATGCGGCAGATACCGTAGCCGTAGTCAGCCACTTGATCCTTCTGGTAGTTCACAAAGAGATCCGACCACTCCTTGGAGTAGATGCGGCGATCCCCCCACATACCCTCGTTGGCCCAGAGCCAGCCGATCTTGGCCAGGTCCTCGGTACGGAAGTAGAGTCCCGTACCGCCCACGGTGTGACCGTTCACGTCGCGGCTCCAGGCGTTGACGTGGCATCCCAGGGGCACGAAGACCTCCTTCTGCATGAACAGCTCCAGATCCATGCCGGTGATCTCCTCCACGATGCGGCCTACAATGTAGTAGTTGCCGTCGGAATATACGAAACGCTCCTCAGGCTCTCCCACGATGGGCTCGGCGAAGAGGGTGTGCAGCCACTCGGGATCATTCCATAGGTGAGCGTTGGTGCAATCGAAATCCACCCCACTCCCGGCGCCCGTACGGTGGCGCATGAGCTGATGGAGAGTCAGATCCCCCCATTTGGGGTCGGTTCCTTCAATTATATAGGAAGAAAGGAACTTGCTGAGCTTGTCGGTAGGCTTCAGAAGCCCCCGATCATACAGGATCCCCACCGCGATGGATGTAATGGCCTTGGCCGTGGAATAGCAATCGTGGCCGGGATTGCCGGGTTGGAAATCCACCTTCTCCATGTGGTAGAGCCCCTCGCCCTCAGCGGGCCGCTCAAGGGTAACCACAGAGTAGTAGATGTGCTCGCCGCCCTGGCGGAGCACCTCGTCCCGCATGGCGGTCATGAACTTAGAATGATTCATGGTTGTTTCCTCCTATCATAAAGTCACATCAGATCGTGCAGGTTGATGACCTCCAGCCCTGCCCGCAGAGCATGGGTGAAGGTATAGGCGGTACCGCCGCGGCTCCGCTTGCAGAAGGCGACGCAGACGTCGGATCCCTCCACCAGCCTGCGATCCCGCTCCAGCATACAGCCGTCGAAGTAGGTATCGAACAGGAACAGGTGGCTGTCAGCTCGCTTCAATATATATTGATAGGTTCGCACCGCCGTTCCCTCCCAGTACTCGGTCTGATTGCGGCAGGGCAGGATCAGCTCCAGTTGGATATGGGGATACCGTTCCTTCATCTCCAACACCTTGAGGGCCGCCACCGTATCGAAGCCGATGGCACCGCCCGCGCGGAAGGTGGTGGCGCCCCGACCGATCAGATCGGTCAGCACCCTGTCCAGCAGAGCAGGCAAGCGAAGGGCATCCTCATAGTCAATGCTGCGGTGGCCCGTAAAGCATACGGTCAAGCCCCGTTCCGTACTGTTTTGATTGTTTTCCATCATATTTTTAATTTTCCATTGCTTTTTTAACCGTTAGTTTCGCGTTGACGCCGTCGACCTGAATGCGGAGGCTTCCGTCGCCCCAGCGGGTATCGTGATCCCCCGTGGCGATCAGATCGGTAAAGTCCTCGACGCGGATGCCGCCGCCCAGTGATTCCACCTCGGCGGCAAAGCCCGTGATCTCCTCCGACAGGTATAGCTCCACGTCGCCGTCCACCTGATCGAAGGTCAGCTCGGTAGCCATATCCAGATGCATGATGACGGTGGTATCCACGCAGCTCATTTCGGCGGAACG
This sequence comes from Eubacteriales bacterium, assembly GCA_045577755.1. Classification (GTDB taxonomy): domain Bacteria; phylum Bacillota; class Clostridia; order Oscillospirales; family CAG-272; genus CAMEON01. The sequence continues at coordinate 24,862 of JAZNJA010000051.1, read as the reverse complement.
GACACCGCCCGTAAAGGTCAGCTTCCCCTTCACGGCGTTGACCTCCAGCTCCCCGATATCGCCCTTAACGGTGAGGTCACCCTCCACCGCGTCCAGGGTCAGCTCGTCGGCGTTGCCCGTAAAGGTCACGTCCCCCGACACGGTGGTGATCTCCACCTCCCCCATAGCCTCCAGCACAGCGGCAGGAATGGCTACGGTGAGATTCTTGCTGACAGCATGGGCCTTACCGAAGATGACGGGCTTGCGGAACTGAACAGTCAGCTTGCCGTCCTTCAAAAGCCAGCGCAGACGGAGATCATCATCGTCACCGCTGTAGTCCTCGGTGATCTTGATCTCATCGGTGTCGGAGGGGATAACGGTAATGTCACCCGACAGCCAAACAATTTCCAGATCCGTGACAGAACCCTTGACAGAAGCGTTGCCCACGCTGTACTCGTCGGCGTCCTCATAGGTAAAGCCTCCCAGATCCAGGTGGATCCCGGGCAGGCCGAACACGTTGATGTCTGTAACGATTCCCGTAACGCCCCCCAAAAGGAGCAGCGCCAACAGGCAGAACACCACCGACCAGATGACGATCTTGACCACAGCCCTCTTGTTGACAGGGCGCTTCTCATTCATATTCGTGTTCATGGCTTACCTCCTCAGATCGAAAATGCCTTCGGCCACGTTGTCCGCGGCGATGCCCATGATGAACAAAAGCCAAGTCACGCCCCAGGCGTGGGTCGTGAAGCTGATAGCAAAATACGCGCACAGCACCACCGTCCAGATGATGCCGCTGACCAGCTTGTACCAGGGCGAGCGGGGCGGACGGCTATCGTCCTCATTCTCATCCTCTTCCTCGGCTTCATCCCCGTTCTCATCCGACGTGTCCCCGTCGGAGGCGGGCGTTACCGCGGCGGTGGTCCCGGGCTCAGAAGCCGCCTTCACGCCGGCCACGTCGTCCAGAAGCGCCGAGATATCCCCGATGCCGTCAATGGCGCTGACGTAAGCCGCCTCGGGGCTTTTCCCCATAGCCAACAGATGCTCGTATTTTTCCATTGTATTCTGCAGAAGCTCCTCCTTGAGCTCCGCCAGCCGCTGATTCGCGGGTGAGCGTCTCTCCGCGTCCGCAAACAGGACCTGAATATGTTCCTTCAGTCTTTCCTTCATAATGATCCTGCTCCTTTCTCAGATTTGCTCCGCGTCGCCCGCGTCGCTCATGGTGTCCTCTTCTCCGAAGCGCATCAGCTTCTCCAGAAGATCGCTGGCCTCCTGCCATTCCCGCATCATAGCGCGGTAGGCGGAACGGCCCTCGCCTGTGATGGCGTAGTAACGGCGGCGAGCGCCCGTAGCCTCGTCACCCCAGTAGGAGCGGATATAGCCCGACTCCTCCAGCCGACGGAAGGCGGTATACAGAGTCGCCTCCTTCAGCTCATAGCGCCCGTCGGTCAAGTCGAACATGGCGCGGTTGATGCGGTATCCGTAGCTGTCCCCCTGGGTAAGGGCGGCCAGAATGATGGCATCCGTGTGACCTCGAATCAGATCTGCGGTAATTGACACGGAAACACCTCCCTTTCTCGGTTTTCATAATTCGGCTCGGATCGCCTCCCTCGGTTCCCCGTTTCGTCCTCCCCCTCTCCCCCCATCCCGCTTCCTCGGTTCAGGGCTCATTTGGGTTCCGTAACGACCGGGCCCGGCTTTCGGCTCCCCGACCATCGGTCCTCCCCCCATTTTCGAGGAGATTTCCCGATTACGGCTCTATTATATCACAAGATACCTCGCCTGTCAAGGTATTTTAGAAAAAAATATATCACAAATTGCAAAAAAAGAGAAAGGAGACTCTTCGGTCTCCTTTCCGTATCAAATCAGGATGGTAAACGGCACTCAGAGGGGATCAATCCTCTTTTTTGCGCATGGCAAAGGCCACAGCGCCCACCAAAGCCAGCAGAGGCAGCGCCGCGCCGCCCAGCACCGAGGAGCAATCACCGGTGAGGGACATATTGCCCAGAGCATCCTTCAGATTGTTGACGTCCTCGTTGTCAATGACACGCTCGGTCTCCACGTCCCAGGTGGGGTAGGTCTCCGCGGGCTTCTCCTGGCTTCCGCCGTCATCGGGCTTTTCGGTGCCGACAGCGGGAGCCGTTTCGGGCCGGGTCTCGTCCACGGGAGGCTGGGTCTCATCGGGCAGGGGCACCGTCTCATCCACGGGAGGCTCGGTCTCCTCCACAGGGGGGCGGGTCTCCTCGGGCGTAGGCACCGTCTCGGGCTCGGGCTCGGTAACGTCAGGAGTAGGATCGGTCTCCTCGGGGTCCACCGCGGGAGCCTTGGGGCGGAAGGCGTTGGCTCGATCGGTACCAAAGGCGACCAGAGTGGCGGTAGGAGCTACGTCCCCCTCCACGCTCATAACCGTCGCGCCGATGTAGAAGCCCTTGCCCCCGTCCAGAGTAGCCAGATGCTGGCTGATCTTGTCCATGCCGGGCACGGGCGTGTTATTGATGTAGAAGACACCGTCGATCACCGAAAGGGTGTACTTGTAGCTACCGCCGCTTCCCTTCAGCGGGCGGGTCATGCCGATGCCCACCACGTTGACCGATCCCTCCTTGCCGTCGGAGGAGGCCTGCATATTCATGCTCAGGATCTGGCCGCCGTCAACGCCGAGAGAGACCAGACCGTACCAGCCCGAACCGGAATGGTAGTTGCCCAACAGCACCCCCGACTGATCCCACACGTGGAACATGATGGTGTCGGTCTTGGTGGAATCCTCCACCTCCAGAGAGAAGTACACGCCCTCCTCCAGCTGATAAGGGGTCTGGGACTGTACGGTGTAGGCCAGAAGCTTATCGGTCTCCATGCGCAGACCGTTGGTGATGTAAGTATAGTCAGGAGGGGTGCCGTACACGGGGAAGCCGTTGTCCGCCTGTGTCAGGTTGTAGACGTTCCACAGTCCTCCGGGAACGCTCTCGGCTCCCGCGGGCAGCATCGCCGCCAGAGCGGTGCCCAGCAGCGCCAGCATACATACCAGCGCGATGATTCTCTTGTGTTTCATATGAGGTCTCCTATGAGTCGTATTGTGTCGGTTCCGCATTGGTTTTGTCGGATTCAGTATTATTATACCCAACAAATATGAACTATGCAAGGCTATTTTGTGAACACATAGTCAGACACCGCCGCGAATACGCCCATAAGAGGCGAAAAGCGCAAGCCCACGAAAAAAAGAGCCGAAAGTTACGCCCATCAAGCAACTGATCAAAAGAAGAGCGGCCCACGGAAAACCGTGAGCCGCTCGGATCAAGCGGGGTTCTTATGAACGGACAGGATCAGTCCTTCTTCAGAGCCACAGCGGCGGCAGCGGCAGCCAGAATGGCGATAGCGCCGAAGCCGATAACGGAACCGCAACCCTCCTTGGGGGCCTCGGTCTCGTTGTTCTCGGGAGCCTGGGTAGCGTCGCCGCCCTGCTCGGGAGCGTTGGTCTCGGGAGCGTTGGTCTCGGGAACGTCAGTCTCGGGGGCCTCGGTGGGCTCCTCGGTGGGCTCCTCGGTAGCGGGATCCATGTTCAGGCGGGCAGCGGTGTAGTTCTGGGCCTCCTCGACGGAGCGGAAGTAGCCCATGAAGTTGATATCCCACTGGCAAGCCTCCAGATCGGTGGTGTCGGTCACGGCGAAGAAGGGACGGATGTTGTGGATACGGCCGGCGTTGGACTCGTCGATGAGCTCCAGATCAGCCAGATCGACCACGACCAGAACGTACTCCTCGTCCTCGCCGTAGAACTGGCAACCGTCATCGTAGATGGACCAAGAGGTCTTGTAGTCGTCGCGGCAGGACATGATCTCGCCGGAGCAGTAGTAGATACCGCCGTCGGTACCCCAGAAGTCCTTCATCAGCATAGCGAAGACAGGGAAGTCGGACTGGTTGACGGTCAGCTCGGACTTGATGCTCCACTGGAAGTAGGGAGCGCCGCCCACAGCCTCCAGGTGATAGGAGTCGTCACCCTGAGCGGTGAGCTTCAGGTCAACGCCCTGAGGATCGTTCTTGAAGGACTGCTTGGTAGCATCCCACAGCAGAGCGGGGGTGTTCTCGGGAATGGTTTTGGGGTCGATCAGATCGCCGAAGACCAGCCTGTTGTCCTCGGGCTCAGCGGAATCGTCGCCCACGGGAGTGGTAGCGTCAGCGGCGGAGGTACCGGCCTTGGTGATGGTGATGGAGGTGGTAGCGTCCTTGATACCGCAGTGCATGGTGACACCGACGTAGAGCTCACCGTTCTCGTTCATGCTGTCCAGCTTGGCGCTGACGGCGTCAATACCGCCAACGGTCACGCCGTTGACCTTCAGATCGTACTTGGTGCCGTCGTGGGAGACCTCAAAGGTGTAGGTCTCGCGGCCGTCATCGTCCATGGGAGCGGTGATGGAGGTGGTACCCTGGATGGGGAAGGAGCCGGGGGTCTCCTCGGTGGTCAGATTGGTGATGAAGCTCTGGACCTCAGCGGCACCTGCACCGGCGCCGCGGATCAGGCACAGCCAGTTCTCACCGAAGTCAACGCTGCCGGGAGCCACGTTCTCTCTGTCAGAGATGTTGAAGGAGATCCAGTGGTCAGCGGAGCCGTCCTCACCGCCGTAAGGATAGTCGTCGATACGGACTTCCATGAAGAAGCCGTCCTTCAGGGACTTGGCATCCTTGGTCTGGACAGTGAAGAAGGGGGTGTAGTTGGACCAGTCGGGAGCGATGGTCATGAGACCCTCGTTGGTGTACTGGTAACCGGGAGCGGGAATAACGATCTCACCCTCAGCCTCAGCGTCGTAGGTAGCGGGGTTACGGAGAACGTTCCACTCACCGTCAGCTGCAGCAGAGGTAGAGAGAGCCATCACGGGAACCATGGAGACGACCATGATCACGGCGATGACAAGCGCAATCAGCTTTTTCATAGTGAAAAAACTCCTTTCAAAATTTTCCATGCCTCGGGCATGGTTTTAGCCATATCATTATATCACAAACCGTCCGAGAACGCAACCGCCAATCAGAAGAAAATACACACTAATTTGTAAATAAACTGTGGAATTTTTTCGTTGTCCCGCCGTTACACCCGTGTAACCCCCTCGTAATCACCGAAAAACTCCCCTCCGTAGCACAGAGGGGAGTTGGTTTCATTCTTTCTTTTTCAGCGCGCAGACCGCCAGCAGAGGGATCAACACCGTAAGGAAGCTCACCGAGCCGGTACAGCCGTACTTAGCCAGGATCTCCTCCACAGCCGCTTCCCTGTCTACCGTCTCGCCCTCTTCGGTGTCCGGAGCGTCCTCCACCATGCTGACCACCTCGGTAATGACCTCCTCGGGGATGGTGTCCCAGACGAGGGGAAGCTCGGTCTCCGCGGGCTCGTAGGGAGACTCGGTGGGCGGCTCAGTGGGAGCACCGGGGCAGTCCTGGCCGGGATACGCGGAGGTCCCGTCGGGCAACGGGTAGTCGTAGTCCAGCCAATCGTGGGCGTAGGCATAGGCCTCGTCCTTGTTGCGGAACATCCCCGCGAAGCAAATATCGAATTCCCGGGCATTCTCGTCGCCGATCACGAAGTCCAAGCGGATGTTGTTGATGCGCCCCGTCCACAGATCGGAAAGATCGATGGGGATAAAGACGTACTCCTCATTCTCCCCGTAAAACTCTCCGTCGTAGACGAGGTAGGAGACGGTACAGCCCTTTTCGGGCATCACGATATCCCCCGCACAGTACCACAGGGTCCCGCCGCCGCTCCAGAAATTACGGAGCAGGACGCCGAATACAGGGAAGTCCTCGGCGTTATAGGACCAATGGCGCTTGGGGGTGAAATACATGAAGGAATTGAGATCGGTAGCCTCCACGTGCCAGGTGTTGTCTCCCTGCACCGTGAGTTTACTGTTGTGCCCGTCCTTCATGGTCACGGTGTCGGGGCTCCACCGGATGGCGGGCATACCGTCGGGGACCGCGGAGGGCTCCAGGATATCCACGTTGCCCCAAGAGCAGTTCTCCTCGGCCATTTTGGAATCGTCCCCCACGGGGGTGGTGGCGTTTCCCGCGTTGGTGCCGTATTCCAGGATGGTCAGCGCGGCGGTGCCGTCCTTGACCGTGGAGTGCATCTGGATGCCCACGAAGAACTCCCCCGCGGGGTCCAGCTTCTCCAGAAGCTTGGTGGTCTCGGCACTGCCGGGCAGAGGGACACCGTTGAGCTTCATCTCGTAGGCAGAGCCGTCCCAGGTGACCTCCAGGGTATAGATCTCCCGGCCTTGGTTATCCCTCGGCGCGGTGCCGCCGCCCGTACCCACGTTGGTAAAGCTACCGAGAGACTCTTCGGTCTTGGGGTCGGTCAGACAGGGAGATATGGAGAAGACCCCGTCGCCCTTGCCGCGGATCAGGGTCATCCAGCCGCCGCCGTAGTCCGGGGAGCCGGGCTCCGCCTTATATTCGGTGGTCAGGGTCAGAGCGATCCATTGGTCGGCGTCCCGGCCGCCGTCGTAGGAGTAATCGTCCACACGGAATTTGAGGTAAATGCCCTCCTTGAGGGGGCGCGCGTCCTTGGACATGACCGACAGGCGGGGCGTGAAGTCGGTATAGTCAGCGGGGATCACGGTAAAGCCCTCGGCGGTGTACTTGTAGCCCGCTTCGGGACGGTAGTAGCACTCCCCACTCTCGTGATCGCAGGTATCGTCGCAGTATTCACTTGCAAAGCGGTAGGTGGTCCAGTCCCCTTCCACGGTAGCGGCCGAGGCGGTCAGGGCCGCGGCAGGGATCAGACCCGCCAGCATGACGGCGCACAAAAGGGCGCAGCATATCCGTTTCTTCATATCTGTACAGTCTCCTTTCGGAAATGGTTGGAAGCAATTCTTTCTACCACTATTATAGCATATTTCTCTTCCCCGTGCAATCGTCACTTTCACAAAAAAACTCGGCTCCTTTTGTACAACAAGACGAAAGAACCCCCTCCGCATACGCGGAGGGGGTAAGTAGCTTATGAATGAAGGGTCAGACTACAATTAGTCCTTCTTCTTCAGTGCCACAGCGGCAGCGGCGGCAGCCAGGATAGCGACAGCGCCGAAGCCGATGACGGAGCCGCAGCCCTCCTTGGGGGCCTCAGTCTCGTCGTTCTCGGGAGCCTGGGTGGCGTCACCGCCCTGCTCGGGAGCGTTGGTCTCGGGAGCGTTGGTCACGGGAGCCTCGGTGGGAGCCTCGGTGGGAGCCTCAGTCTCCTCCTTGGTGGCGTCGGGATCCACGTCGGTGGTAGATCTCAGATACTCCTCGGCGTAGGCATAAGCCTCGTCCTCAGAACGGAACATACCGGCGAAGCAGATGTCGAACTCGCGGTTGGCCTCGTCAGCAATAGCGAAGTCCAGACGGATGGTATTGATGCGGCCCTCCCACAGGTCGGTCAGATCCCAAGGAACGAAGACGTACTCCTCGTCCTCACCGTAGAACTCACCGTCGTAGATGGACACGGGGAAGTTACAGCCGTCCTTAGCGCCCATAACCTCGCCTGCGGCGTACCACAGGGTACCGCCCTCGGTCCAGATGTTACGGAACATGATACCGAACACGGGGAAGTCCTCACCGGCGTAGGACCACTTTCTCTTGGGGCTGAAGTTCATGAACACAGCGGTATCGGTAGCGTTCACGCGCCAGGTGTTGTCACCCAGAACGGTGAAGGTGCAGTTGTTACCGCCCTTGATGTTGATGGTCTCGGGGGTCCACAGGATAGCGGGCTTGTTGGCCTCGACGGTGGAGGGATCCTCGATGGGAGCGATGGTCATCTGGTTCTCCTCGGGCTCCTTCTCGTCGCTACCCACAGGGGTGGTAGCGTCAGCCTCGGAGGTACCGTACTTCAGGATGGTCAGAGCGGCAGTACCGTTCTTGACACCGGCCTGGATGTTGATACCGACGTAGAACTCGCCGTTCTCGTCCAGCTTATCCAGCAGAGCGGAGGTCTGGGTGCCGCCGGGCTGGACAACGCCGTTGACCTTCATCTCGTACTCAGTACCGTTGTGAGTCACCTCGAAGGTGTAGATCTCGCGGCCCTCATCGTCCATGGGGACGGGGGCGGCGATGGAACCGATGTTGTTGAAGGTACCGCCGAAGTCCTCGGTAGCGGGATCGGTCAGGTGAGGCAGGGTGGTGGAGTTACCGTTACCGATACCGCGGATCAGGGTCAGCCAGCCGCCGCCGTAGTTGGCGGAGCCGGGAGCGACTCTCTCGCCGGTGGTCAGGGACAGGCAGATCCACTGGTCTGCGCCGGTACCGCCGTCGTAGGAGTAATCGTCGATACGGAACTGGAGGTAGATACCGTCCTTCGCACTCTGCTTATCCGTGGTGATAACAGACATGGAGGGGGTAGTGTCGGTGTAGTCAGCAGGAACGATGCTGAAGCCCTCGGAGGTGTAGGTGTAGCCGGCCTCAGGCTTGTAGACGGAGGGCTCCTCGTTGGGATCGGGCTCCTCGTCGGGGTCGTCGTACTCGCTTGCGAAACGGTGGGTATTCCACATACCCTCGCCTGCGGCAGAGGTGCTGATGGCCATGACAGGGATCATGGACAGAATCATCAGAGCGCAGAGCAGCATAGCAATGATACGCTTGGTCATAGTGTTTCTCCTTTCAAATTTGCCAATTTCACGGCGATCGTGTTCGGACGGGATTACCGTCCGATCGTGTATATTATAACACATTTGACTCAATTTGTAAATTGTCACTTCTTACAGGAAGAAAGTTCGATTTTTGGTCAAAAAGGCCAAATCATAGGCACAAAGTCCCGTTAGTTACCGTTGGGATCCAGGATCTCGTAGTAGTACACGGGGAGAGCCGACCAGCCGTGGCAGAGGGAGCCCGCGTCGGCGAAGTCGTCGGCGCCGATGATGGTCTCCCAGAAGGTGGTGGCACCCTCGCGGAGCATATACAGGTAGTCGCGGTCCAGCTCAGCCAGGATGATGGGGGCGTACCTTTCCTTATCCACCGCCAGAAGAGCGTCGAAGCGGAAGGCGTTCATGGACAGGGTGTTGGGCACCAGGTCGATCCCCACCTCGGTCTTACCATTGGTGGCCATGGCCTGGAGCATGACCGTGGTATCCACACCCTCGGCGGCCCCGCAGAGCATGGCCAGGGACTGGGTCAGGACGGTGTACCAGCCGCGGTGGATGCAGTCGAAGGACTCAAAGAGCCTCGTCTCGGGGTTGTAGAAGACCTCGGCGATGGCGGCGTTGAGGGACTTGACGCGGGCGCGCAGCTCCATGGCGTACTCGGTCTTGCCCAAGGCGTCGCAGACGTTGGCCAGGGACTGCATGGCCAGGGAGTAGAAGCAGTTGAGGGGACACTCCAACCGACGCTCGGTCTCGGCGAAGTGGCCGTTCATGGTGGCGGACCACTCGTAGAAGTTCCAGTAATCGTTCTTCCCGCTGGGAGCCTTGCCGTAGAAGTTCTCGATGACCCCCTCGGGCTGGAGCTTCTTGTGGAAGGTCCCCATGATGGTCTCCAGCTTGTCGAAGACCGCGGCGGCCAGGGTGACGTCACCCGAATAGCGGATGTACTCGTCCATCTGCACGAAGTACATACAGGAGAAGGCGGGGATGGGGAAGTCCAGGCCCGCGGGGTAGCAGAGCATGAGCAGACCGTCGGGGCGGACGCCGTAGGAGATCAGCTCCAGAGCAGCGCGGGCGGCCTCGGTCTCCCCGAATGCGTAGTAGCCGCAGAGCATCTGGTTGCGGGAATCCATGGTGTAGAGAGCCTGCTCACGCCAGGGGCAGTCCTCGTAATGCTCGTGGAGACACTGCTGTAGGGTGTTCTGGCAGACCTTATAGATGGTCTCGCGGAGCAGGTTGCCGCTCTTGTACTCCTTGTGCTTCAGGGGGTACAGGGTGGGACGCAGACCCGCGTAGTGGACCGTCACCTCGGAGGAGTGGACGAAGAACTGGAGGTAGCGGCAGCCGAAGCGGCGGAAGGTGTGTAGCCAGGTGTTGCGCCCCGCCTTCAGCTCGATCTCACAGAAGAAGCCGCGGACCGAGGTACGGCAGACGCCGTCCTTCAGATGCTCGCCGAAGCCCACGTCCAGACGGCAGTCGGCGGGGACCTCCAGGTCGATATCCAGGAAGCCCGCGGTCTCCTCCTTGAGGTCCACAATGAAGAAGACACCGCCATACTCCTCGGAGTTCGCCACGAATTTCACGGGAGATCCGAAGTACATATCCCCCGACTTCATCATTTCATGGGGGTAACGCCCCGAGATGGCGGCGTACTGCATATTCACCGAGGCCTTGGGGCTGTCGGTCGTGTACCGGAAGCACCCCGTACGGCAGATCATCCCCTTGACGCGAGGCTCCAGAGTCAGCTTTTGGTTGGGACGGAGATGGAAGACCTTAGAGATGGACGTGTTGACGTGGCTCTTCTCAAAGCCGTCCATGCCGTTCTCAATGAAGCCGTCGTAGCCCTTCACGTCGTAGTGGTAGGTAGGCCCCAGCTGCCCCGAGATCAGATCGCACCTTCCGGAGATATAGTCCCGGGACTTGCGGGACAGCACCATGTCGTCGGACTTGGTGATCAGAGCCCCCTCCTCGTCCACGATCTCAAAGATCAGCCCCGCCTCACCCTTCCGATAAGTCTGGGAATCGATGCCGTAGTACCACACGACGGCAACCATACGGTTAAACCCCGCCCGCACAGAATCGGTGATCTCCACCCTGTCGTAGACCTTGTAGTCGGGATAATCGGCGTACTGCCCGAAGGCGCAGAGCTCGCCGTTCATCCAAACCGTATAGTTGGAATCCGAGGCGATGTGGAGGAAGTAGCGCTTCCCCATGTCGGGGATGGCCACGGTGGTCAGAAAGTCGCAGAACTCGTCCTGTCCGACCTCTCCCCGTCTCCAGATCCAGGAGGCTCTCTGTAATGCTCGTGTCATAACCGTGTTTCCTTTCTTGCTTATGTGTAGTGTGTTTCGTTCTATGCAAAGCCCCATGGGCCTTTGATCCTTTTGCCAAACAGTTCGTTACATTCTAAATCCTTCGTTGACATTTCCTTCCCTGCCATGTATCCCCAGCGGCCAGCCTCTTGTCAATGGCGTTCAACACCTCTCTTTTGCGGCGGCTCCACATAGGTGCCAGCAGATCCTCCGCCGCGCCGTCCCCCGTGAGACGGGCGACGACAGTATCGGGGGGCAGCAGCTCCAGGGCCTTGACCACGGTCTCCACGTAGTCATCCTTCTCCATAGGGGTATACTTCCCCACCCCGTACAGCTCGCCCAGGACAGTCCCCCGCAGGACGTGGAGCAAATGGATCTTGACCTGATGAGGGCGAAGCTCCGCCACGCGGCGCACCGTCTCCAGCATATCCTCCTCGCTCTCGTCGGGAAGGCCGAAGATAAGATGAACACAGGTCAGTGCCTTGGGCGCGCCCTTTCGCAGACGAGTGTAGCCCTCCAGAAAATCGGCGTAGGTGTGGCCTCGGTTGATGGCGGAGGCAGTTCTGTCGTGGGCCGTTTGCAGCCCCAGCTCCACCGTCAGCACCGTCCGCTCGGACAGCTCGCGCAGAAGGGAAACCGTCTCCTCGGGGAGACAGTCGGCGCGGGTGGCGATGTTCAGCCCCACCACAGCCGGATAGGTCAAGACCTCCTCAAAGAGGGGGCGCAGTACCTCCGCGGGGGCGTATGTATTGGTTCGCGCCTGGAAGTAGGGAATGCACCGCTCGGTGGGCCACTTTTGGGCGAGGAGCTCCCGCTGGCGGTCGTACTGCTCCCGCAGAGGCACGGCGGGCGACTCGGCAAAATCTCCGCTTCCCCGCCCCGAACAGTAGATGCACCCGCCCACGCCGCATTTCCCGTCCATATTGGGGCAGGTGAACCCCGCGTCCAGAGGGATCTTGGCGCACTTGCCGCCAAAGGTGGCTTTCAGCCAGGCATCGTAGGTGTTGTAGCGCTTGTGGGTATCCGCCAGAGGGAAAACACGTTCCCCGCGGTCTTGCTGTGGGGTCACGTCCTCACCTCCTCGCGGTTCTGTCCTTATTATACATGACTCACCCCGTTCTGTCAAGGTTTTGCCCCGTATTTTCCCAAGTTCACGGGGGATACCGCCCTGTTTTTTCAGTTTTTTCGCCCGACGGAGGATTATTTTCCGCGGAATTTTCCGCGGACTACTGTACAAATGAAGGAAAGTGTGCTATAATTAAGATGTATATTTGTTTCTACCGCCGGAAAGGAGTCCGCCGTGTTCGAGATCATCGGAAAATTCAATAAGGCCGCCGTATACGCCGCCGCGGTGGACGGCGAGGCCTACGCCCAGGTGCTCCGTATGTGCAACCGCGAGGAGCTGAAGGACTGCCGCATCCGCATGATGCCGGATATGCACGCCGCCGAGGGCTGTACCGTGGGCACCTCCATGACCGTGGGGGACCGCGTCAACCCCGCTTATGTGGGAGGCGACATTGGCTGCGGGATGCAGGTCTACCGCCTGGACGCCCCCTCGGTGGAGCTTCCCCGCCTGGACGAGGCCATCCGCTCCTGCGTTCCCTCGGGCGCGGCTATCTTCCCTTCCCCCAACAGCGCGGTACACCGTGTCCCCCTGGAGGATCTTTCTTGCTATGAGAGCATCTCCCACCACCTGGTCTCCCGCTCCTTCGGCACCTTAGGCGGAGGAAACCACTTCATCGAGCTGGAGCAGGGGCTGGACGGCTCCCTCTACCTGGTCATCCACTCGGGCAGCCGCCGTCTGGGACGGGACGTGGCGCTCTACCACCAAGCCGCCGCCTTCTTCGCCGCCCTCGGTATGGACGAAGGCGAGGTCCGACGCAAGCGGCTGAAGCCCGCCGATATCAAGACCACGGTGCGCCCCGAGGATTGCTTCCTGTCGGGGTACCTGCTGGAGAACTACCTCCGCGACATGGATATTGCCGTGACCTACGCCTCCGAGAGCCGCCGCCGCATGGGGGAGGTCATCCTGGAGCGATTGGGCATCACCCCAAGCGATTCCTTTGAAACCATCCACAACTACGTGGACACCAAGGCCCGCGTCCTCCGCAAGGGGGCGGTATCGGCTCGGAAGGGTGAGCGGCTCCTCATCCCCATCAACATGAAGGACGGCAGTCTCCTCTGCGAGGGGCTGGGCAACCCCGACTGGAACTGCACCGCCCCCCACGGCTCGGGGCGGGTCATGAAGCGCTCCGAGGCCAAGGAGAAACTGTCCATGGAGGATTACCGACGAGAGATGGCGGGCATCTACTCCACCTCGGTCAGCGAATCCACCCTGGACGAATCCCCCATGGCCTACCGCCGCATGGCCGAGATCGAGACCGCCATTGCCCCCACCGCCGAGGTGAAGGATATCCTCACCCCGCTCTACAACTTCAAAGCAAGCAGTACCGCCGCCATCGACGAGGAGACCCGCGACGGCGAGGACTGACACCCAAAAGAGGTACATCATGTTTCTTTGCGACTACCACACCCACACCCGCTTCTCCTTTGACGGAGATCCCTCCTCCACCCACGATGCCATGTGCCGCCGCGCCCTGGAGATCGGACTTCACCACATCGCCTTCACCGACCACTTCGACGTCAACGCCGAGGTAGAGGGCCTGTACGATTTCCCCTACGACGCCGACGCCGCCTTCGCCTCCATGATGGAGGTCAAGGAGAAATACAAGGGACGCCTGCACGTCCTCTGCGGTATCGAGCTGGGCAACGCCCCCCAGTACCCCGCCGAGGCCAAGGCCGCCCTGGAGGCCCACCCCTACGAGTTCGTCATCGGCTCTCTCCATAACCTCAAAAACGTCCCCGACTTCTGCTACATGAATTTCGGCCACATGAGCGACAACCAGATCAAAAAGCTCTTCGACCGTGCCCTGGACGAGACCATCGAGGTGGCGCAGTTCCCCGGCGTCACCACCCTGGCCCACATCACCTATATGCACCGCTACGTCACCCTGGGCGGCAAGAAGCTGGACTTCAAGCCCTACTACGATAAGCTCACGCACCTCTACCGCACCGTCATTGACCGCGACGTCGCCCTGGAGATCAACGTCTCCACCCTCTGGAAGGGCCTGGGCATCTCCTTACCCACCATGGAGCTTCTGAAGCTCTACAAGGACTGCGGCGGAAAGCTCGTCACCATCGGCTCCGACGCCCACGCCCCCGAGAACCTGGGCAAGGCCATCCGCAAGGGCTACGCCATCCTGGAGACGGTTGGTTTCCACGAGGTGCTGACTATACAAAACGGGCAAAGAGTCCTGCAAAGCATCCGGTAAGATACAAGATACAGCCGAGCAGAGCCCGGCAGATACAAGATACAAAGGGGTGACCCGCTCGTATCTTGTATCTTGTATCTCGTATCTTGTATCTCGATCGAAAGGAATATTCTTCATGAAACTCGAAAACTTCTCCCTCCTCTACCCCGACGGCAAGACGCAGAACGACCATCTGGCGGGCGTGAACGTCCCCGATATCGATATGTACACCCTCCAGGAGCTGGGTATGCTGGAGTTCTTCAACCCCAAGAGCACCCCCGCCGCCGAGCATTTCACCACGGATCCCGCGGTCATCGCCTACCGCAACCAGACCTTCTCGGATCTTCTGAATAATCCTTCCCTGCTGGACACCCTCCACCGCCTGGTCCCCGTCCTCCAGGACATCACCGAGCTCCGCCGTCTGGAGAGCGACAGCAGTGAGGACGATACCGCCTCCTACCTCTCCAGCATGACCGAGATCGAGCTGTACATCACCTGCGTGGATATCCTCCACAAGGGCATGACCGAGGTGAGATCCAACCTCCGCGGTACCGCCTTCAAGCGGCTCTGCGACTGCGTCATGGATCTGGCCGAGTCCGACTACTACCGCGAGCTGAACCAGAAGCTCACCGAGCTGACCCGCCGGGTCCGCGAGATCAAGAGCGTCACCATCGGCGTCAATCTCGACGCCCAGCTCCGCCCCGCCCAGGCGGGCGTCCTCTCCATCAACGCCCAGCCCTTCAAGTCGGGCGAGGTGCTGGAGAAGATCCTCCGCCTCAGCTTCAAGGACGACGAGTACACCTGCATCGCCTCCCTGGTCCCCTTTGGCAAGAAGCAGACCGACAACCAGAAGACCGCCCTGTCCCTGGCCTTCAACTCCGCCATCGGGGAGGTCTACAAGTCCTCTCTCCGCTCCTGGAAGAAGATCGTCCAGACCTACGTGCTGGAGAACACCGACTTCCTCCTGGGACTCATGCCCGAGATCGAGTTCGTGGTGAAGGGCACCCAACTCCAGCAGCAGCTTCTGAACAAGGGCTGTCCCCTCTGCGCCCCCACCCTGCGGCCCATGGAGGAGAACATCTTCCGCGCCACTGAGCTGTACAACCCCGCCGTGGCCCTCAAGCTCCGCGACGGCGAGGAGATCGTCCCCAACGACATCTACTTCGACGAGTCGGACGAGAACGCCATGATCTACGTCCTCACGGGCCCCAACCGCGGCGGTAAGTCGGTCATCACCTGCGCCATCGGCCTCTGCCAGGCCATGCTCCAGCTGGGTATGTACCTCCCCGCAAAGGTCTGCGAGATCAGCCCCGCCGACGGCATCTTCACCCACTTCCCCACAGGCGCCGACGACACCATCGACAAGGGCCGCCTGGGCGAGGAGTGCGCCCGTCTGGGTGAGATCTTCGACGCGGTCACCGCCCATTCCCTGGTCCTCCTGGACGAGTCCCTGTCCTCCACAGGCTCCTTCGAGGCCTCCTACATCGCCGCCGAGGTGCTGGCAGGCCTGGCCCAAGCGGGCTGCCGCTGTCTCTTCTCCACCCACCTCCACGAGCTGGCCCAGGAGATCGACCGCATCAACGAGGAATCCGCCAAAAACGGCGGCGTCAAGATCGACACCCTGGTCGCAGGCATCGAGGAGGGCAAGCGCTCCTTCCGCATCGTCCGCGCCAAGCCCGACGGTAAGTCCTACGCCAGAGACATCGCCGAGCGGTATGGGCTGACGTATCAGAATATTTTGGAGAAGATCAAGAAGTAAATCCGTACCGATCCTGTCAACCCTCATCCGGGGGTAGCAGACGGCTACACATTCACAATCGTAGGGGCCGGCGCCCTCGACGGCCTGCCCCCCGAAATGATTCGATATATGCTATAACGGGGCGTCGAAGGCGCCGCCCCCTGCCACTTCCCCACAATACATCCCCCAAAGAAAGGAACCAACCATGGACACCTTACTCAAAGTATTGGAAGACAACGCCACCCTGACCCCCGCCCAGCTGGCCGTGATGCTGGACAAGGAGGAGGGCGATATCAAGAAGCTCATCAAGCAGTACGAGGCTGACGGCATCATCCTGGGCTACAAGACCATGATCGACTGGGACAAGACCGACCGCGAGTACGTCACCGCCATGATCGAGGTCAAGATGACCCCCCAGCGCGACCGCGGCTTTGACCGCATCGCCGAGAAGATCTACAACTACCCCGAGGTCCAGAGCGTCTACCTCATGTCGGGCGGTTACGATCTCTGCCTCATCATCGAGGGCCGCACCATGAAGGAGGTAGCCTACTTCGTGGCCCAGAAGCTGGCGCCCATCGAGTCGGTGCTGTCCACCGCCACCCACTTCGTGCTCCGTAAATACAAGGACAAGGGCGTGATCTACGGCGCCCCCGAGGTCGACGAGAGAGGGAATTTCATCTGATGGCACATCTCGATTACGACCGCATCCTCCCCCGCTCGGTGGTGGAAATGCCCGCCTCGGGTATCCGAAAGTTCTTCGATATCCTGGACAGCATGACCGATGTCACCGCCCTGACCGTGGGACAGCCCGACTTCGTCACCCCGTGGAAGATCCGCGAGGCAGGCATCGAATCCCTGGAATCGGGCAAGACCTACTATACCTCCAACGCAGGCACTCTGGAGCTGCGTAAGGAGATCTCCAACTACATGAACCGCCGCTTTGACCTTCACTACGATCCCGCAAAGGAGGTCGTGGTCACCGTAGGCGGCAGCGAGGCCATCGACGTGGCCATGCGTACCATCCTCCAGCCCGGGGACGAGGTCATCATCCCCACCCCCTGCTTCGTCTGCTACGAGCCTCTCTGCAAGATGACGGGGGCTGTTCCCGTGATCGTGGAGACCCGCAACGAGGATAAATTCAAGCTCACCCCCGAGCTTCTGGAATCCGCCATCACCGACAAGACCAAAATGCTGGTGCTGGCCTACCCCAACAACCCCACGGGCGCCATCATGGACGCCGAGGATCTGGAAAAGATCGCCAAGATCCTGCGCGAAAAGCAGATCGTCGTCCTCTCCGACGAGATCTACGCCGAGCTGACCTACGGCCGCCGCCACGTATCCATCGCTTCCCTCCCCGAGATGTGGGAGAGAACCGTGGTGGTCAGCGGATTTTCCAAGGCCTACGCCATGACGGGCTGGCGCCTGGGCTACATCTGCGCCCCCGCCCCTCTGGCCAAGCAAATGCTCAAGATCCACCAGTACGCCATCATGTGCGCCCCCACCACCGCCCAGCTGGCCGCCATCACCGCCCTGCGGGACTGCGACGAGGACGTGGCCGCCATGACCGCCGAGTACAACCGCCGCCGCCGCCTCATCTACAACGGCCTGCATGACATCGGCGTGGAGTCCTTCGAGCCCGAGGGCGCCTTCTACATCTACCCCAACATCGGTAAGTTCGGACTTTCCAGCGAGGAGTTCTGCGAAAGGCTCCTCTACGAGCACAGGTGCGCCATCGTCCCCGGTGTCGCCTTCGGCGCAGCGGGCGAGGGCTTCGCGCGGATCTCCTACGCCTATTCGGTCAAGCACATCAACCAGGCCCTGGAGCGGATAGAGGCGTTTATCAGGACGTTGAAGTAAGGGAAATTGCAGTTTATCGGGGTATATGAAACTCAATACGTATGAGGAAACCGCTTTGCTGGCGGGCGGCCACACAGGGCCGCCCCTACAAGCATATTTCTTCGGAGTATCAAGATATTTGGAGTTGGTGTGTAGGGGCGACCCTATGTGGTCGCCCGTTGCTAAAAAACACGCCGATCTCTACCGTCAAACATCCCGACAACCCCAAATATGAACGCCCCCGCACCGTCAAAATTATTTTCAAATATTTTCGCCGTTTTCTGTAATACTTTGGAATTTTTCGTGTCTTATATAGTAAAGAGAGACCGATCGTCCCAGATCACGACCGATCATCCCTCTTTTCGATCTTTCGTGTTGAAGTATGCTATAATTGGCCTACGGAGACCGATCTTGAAAGGAGTTTTACTATGAAGCTGTTCCAAAAGTACGTCCCCTCGGTGGAGGAGGAAAAACGCGACAAGAACGACCGCGCCCGCCGCATCGGCATCGACCTGTTCGCCTTTGCCATCGTATGGTCCGTCGTCTGCATCGGCATCCTCTGCGGAGGCCACGGGCGGTACGACTACGAATTCTACCCCCATATGCGGAGCTTTGACGTGATCTGCTCCTGTATCGGCCTCGGCTGGTCGGCCATCCTCACTTTGTACTACTTCCTCATGAAGCCCGCCACCCGCAAAAAGCTCATCGCCATGCACGTACTGGACGGCGCGACCCTTTGCCTGCTGCTGGCATACTGTATGGTCGGTACCTACGTGGCGGAGAGCGGCCGATTCCCCGACAGCCCCGTCACCTTCGGGAATCTGACGGTCGGTACGACCCCCGCTCTCCTGTATCTGGTGTACTTCGTCTTATTCGATCTGATCTACTACCGCAAGTCCAAGATCGAGCTTGTGGATCACCCCCGCCCCACAAAAGCATAAGGAGGTATCGACCGCATGAAGACGTTGAAACAGACCCTCGCGCTCATCCTTGCCGTTTTCTGCCTGCTGACCGCCACGGCTTGCGGAGCAAGAAGCGGATCCGTGTTGGCGGACGACAACACGATCGCCGACGAGACCTTCGGGCAGATCCTTCAAGCCATCGAGGAAAACGACGCCTCCCGCATCGTGAGCCTGTTCTCCCCCGCCGCGCAAAGCGAGCAGGAGAACATCCACGAGGAGGCCGAGAAGCTGATCGACTTCATCAAGGGCGATACCGTCTCCCATACCTCCGCCGAGAAGGCCGGTGTCGGTGCCAACATTGAAAAAGACAACGGAAAAACCCACAAGAATATTCAACCTTGCTTCACCCTTGAAACTACCGAAGGTACGTATTATATCGCCATCAAGGAATGTGTCCAAGATGAATTTGATGGGAATAACGTAGGCGTTATGTCTTTCTACATTATTGAAGAAAAAAACTGGGATAAGGATTACATATATCGTGCCGGTGGTGCAACTGAAATGGACTTGGGTATCCACATCGAATTGGAAGCCCGGGAACCCGCCACGGACTGATCCTTCCCCCAAAGCAAAAAGCTCCCCCGACCATACCCACGGTCAGGGGACTTTCAAAACTCCTACGAACTCAAAAACAGACGCACCCGAAGGTGCGGCTGAAATCAAACGGTCTGCTGTTTCTCTATGCGACTTAAGTATTCGATCAGATCCTCCGAAGTGATGGGGTAAAGCATATCCGGCCCATAGTAAAAATAATACTGCTCTCCCCACAGACACACGCTGAACCAATCACACATAAAATCGTATTCTGCCGAGATCAAGGTCATTGAGCAGATCACCTGCATGTCATCGCTATAGGGGACCCTGCCTTGGAGATCGACGATATCTCCAAGCGTCACGGTATCGGGAAGGCTCCATTTGTTTCCCTTGTCCTCCAACTCGATCCTCAGCTCCGAGGTCATGATATCGGGTGCCTCGTAGCCCTCCAATACATAGAAAAATGGCGGCGTATCACCACCTCCGCAAGACAAAAAGATGGGAGTCCCGTCTTCGGTCACAACATTTGCGGACACGTAAACGTCGTAGTTTTGATACAAATGCAGGATGAGTCTCCGGTGTATTTGTCCGGCGTATTGCATCTTATCATCGTCAAAATACCAACCCATACGTTGGTCTCCCACATAGGTGTTCCCATTGTACGTAGCATAAGCCAACGTGGTATGTATGTTCTCCCGCTTCTCGGGCAGCATCACAATGTCGCTGCCGTGATAGATCAGCTGTTGCATTCCGGGATTCCCCATGAAAACAGGCTCGTCGCCCCAGTAAAAACGGGCTCGCACGAAGGGAACGGCCACCAAGACCGCCGCCACGGCACAGATCAGGATAATGATCCATGCTTTCGCTTTTTTCGTTGCTTTTTCCATAGTATCCTCCTTGAAAGCATTTCAGAACAGGATCCCGCTCACACCGCCAGCCCGCCGTCCACGCCAATAACCTGCCCCGTAATAAACCCGGCGGCATCCGAAGCCAGAAACACCACGGCGGCGGCCACCTCGGCAGGCGTACCCATGCGCCCCAGGGGGGTCTCGTCGCAGAGTGCCTGCTTGGATCCTTCATCAATGGCGGCGTTCATCTCGGTGGCGATAAAGCCCGGCTCCACGCAGTTGACGGTGATGCCCGAGGGCCCGAACTCCTTGGCCATGGCCATGGTCAGACCGCGCAAGCCAGCCTTGGTGGCCGAGTACGCCACCTCGCAGGACGCCCCCACCTTGCCCCACATGGAGCCGATGTTGATAATGCGCCCGTAATGGTTCCGCACCATGCTACTCACCACCCCGCGGGACAGATAGAACGCCCCCGACAGGTTGGTGTCCAGCACCCTGCGCCACTCTTCGTCGGTCATGTCCTGCATCTGCCCGATCCAGGAGACTGCGGCGTTGTTGACCAACACGTCGATAGACCCGCCCAGAGCGGCCTCGGCCTCGGCGATGGCGCGGCGTACTTCATCGGGATCGCTCACGTCCGCCTTGATGGCCACCGCGCCGCAAGCCTCGGCTACCTTGGCGGCCTCCTCGTCACGGGTGCGGTAGATGAACGCCACGCGGTCTCCGTTTCTCGCAAAAGCCTCCACGATGGCGCGGCCGATACCGCGGGAACCGCCGCTGATGAGTATTCTTCTCATATATCCATGCTCCTAACTCATTTTTAAAAGTTTTTGGAGATCGTCAAGAACCTTTTTTCAAAAAGGTTCTTGCCCGGGGGTCAGGGGCAGAGCCCCTCGTTCTCCGTACCTTATTTCTTCAATACCTTCCGCATATCCGAAAAGCTCCGCACGATGCGGAATCCCGCCGACTCATAGATATTCCGCGCGGGATTGTCCTCCCCCGTGTAGAGGGACATGAAATCCGCCCCGCCGTCACGGTGACGGGCGCACATCTCGCAGAACACGGGCTTGCCGATGCCCCGCCCGCGGTACTCGGTGCGGACCCCGATGCCGCAGAAGTTCCCCCGCCCGGGGGTGCCCACCACCGACAGAGGTCCCGTATAGCCCACCACCAAGCCGTCGGCGTTGCGATCCACCGCCACCACAATGGGGAGATCCAGCCGCGCCAGCACGTGGGCCTTCCAGCCGGGGTTGTTGATATTGTCAAACAACTCGGGGAGACCGTGGTGCTTCGCGGGATCGTACAGCGTCAGCTCGATTCCCTCCGAGAGCAGCCGCTCACGGGTGGCCGCGATGCCGGGCTTGTCCACATAGTCCGCCATGCGGCGGTAGTAGCAGTTCTGGGTGGCGAAATCCCGCCAATTCCGATTCTTCAGGAAGAGATACAGCCCCGAGGACTTGTCTACACCGGGCAAACAGGGGTGATAGTCCCCGTTCCCGTGGGGAATGTACCACGGAAGCTGTACGGGGTTGTAGAACACCGCCTCCAGCTTCTCCACCACAGGGTCAGCCGCCAGTGCTTCCTCCAGTCGGTCGCAAAGGGCTGTGGCGATCCCACGGCGACGGCGGTCGGGCGCCACACAGATATAGGACAGGTACCCCGCCTTCCGCGCCGCGGACACACAGCCCGAGACCAGGCCCACCAGTCGTTCCCCCTCGTAAGCGCCGAAGGTGATGCGGTCCTCACCGCCGAACCAGTATTCGACCGTCCCCCGCGGAACGGGCATCAGCCCCAGCGCGGGAGGGTACCCATCGGTTTCCCTGCCCCCGTCGGGCAAAGCCACACTGTAGGTGTGGTAAAAGTCAAAAGCGGCCCCCATATCGGTCAACAAACGTATGTCCGGCATATTCAGTCCTCCTTTGCGGCATTCAAGCCCCGGATCTACCGCTATTATACCACAATCCCCGCCCGTTTGCAACCCATATTTCCCAATTCCTTCAAGCCCCATCGAATATCTTAGGTTGTGAGGTGTCATTATGAACCAACGCCCCCCCAAGTATAGCCGTGCCAAATCCGCCTTCCGCTCGGTCAAGGGCAAGCACCGCCTGTTCCTGTTCTACGACATGACCGCCTTCCCGCCCCCCAGGGAGGAGGTAGAGCGCTACGTAGGCCTGTGCGCCCAGAACGGGATCGGCTGCATCATCCCCCGCCTGCCGCAGGACCTGACACCCTCGGGAGGGCTGCTGGAGCAGATCGTCGAGTTCTACGATCTGCTGACCGCCATTGCCGCCAAGCGCGGCATGAAGATCGGACTCCACCTGGAGCCCATCGTGGAGCAATCCTTCTATCTCTCCCCCGCCGCCGAGTTTCTGGCCCATACCCGTACCCGTACCCTGATCCGCCGCCAGTACTTCTGCGACCCCCGTGAGAAGCTCTACCTCCAGCTCCGTAAGGGCACCTCCATGTCGGTCATGGCCTATGACGACGAGCATGCCGACATGATCGACCTACGCCCCCATATCAAGGACGGCTGTATCTCCTACACCGTCCCCGACGGCAACTGGACGGTGGAGGAATACATCTGTACCGACGAGCCCCAGTACGGTGAGCCCCCCATCCATACCTGTAATGTCCTGTCCTTTGAGCATTGTATGGATTTTCTCAAATCCCTCTTCGCCCATTTGACAGAGAGGGTACAGCAGGCGGTGGGCAGCACCGTGACCCACCTGGTGGTGTCGGATATCTGCTTCCATGCCCCCAACCGCCGTAATTGGGACGAGCACTTCAACGAGGTCTTCGAGCAGCGCTTCGGCTTTGATCCCGCCCCCTACTATCCGGCCCTGTACCACTTCATCGGGGAGCGTGACCCCCATATCAAGGCCCTGTTCATGGCCTGCCGCGCCGAAATGCTCCGCACAGGACTTCTGGCCGCCCTCAAGGCTGTCGCGGACCGCCGCGGCCTCCACCTCATCACCTCCAACGCCGAGCCCAAGCTTCCCGCCTGCTCCTGGTTGGCGGGAGACACCCTGGCCAACAGTGTCTACTCCCCCTGCGCGGTGCAGGAGAAAGCCTACCTGTACGGCATGAATTCCACCCATCTGGCCGCCTCAGCCGCTGACAATTTCGGCAGTAAATACGTGGCGTGTGAGCTGTTCCGGGACTACAACAAGCTCACCACGAATATCGTCTACAAGGATGCCATGAATGCCTTCGGTCACGGTGCCAATTTCCTCATCGCCCACTGGAACAGCAACCTCATCTCAGGCGCAACCCATCGCCGCGTCCTGGACAAGCTCCGCATGGACCTCCTGGGCCGCGAGGGCAAGTCCACCTTCTCGGCCTTCGTGGCACGGTCCCAGGCCCTGTTACGGGGCGGCAGCCGTGTCAACGACATCGCCATGATCTACCCCATCTACGCCCTCCACGATAAGGTCTACCTCTACGAAGCCCGCCACGAAAACGGCTTTGAATACCCCAACACCCCCTTTTCCTGTAACTACATGACGGTGCTGAACACCGTCTCCACCTACGTGGGACAGGATATCACCCTCCTCCACCCCGAGACGATCAACGACGCCTGCACCACCGAAAACGGGATCCTCTACCTGAAAAATCCTTTCCAGACCCAGAAATTCCGCGTCCTGATCCTCCCCGGCGCCGACATGGTCAGCCTGGAAAATATGCGCCTGGTCAAAAAGTTCTTCGATGAGGGAGGCAAGGTCATCGCCACAGGCACTCTGCCCAAGCTGGCCTTTGAATACCACGTAAGCGACGAGGAGAGAGACCCCAACGATTTCACCTTCATGTTCGAGTACGGCACCCCTCGGGATCGGGAGGTGCGAGCCATCTCCCGCCATATCTTCGGAGACGATGCCCTGAACCCCGCCATCATCAAGGAGTCCTTCTACCATGCGGGGGAGAACGGAGGCGAAGCATACTATATCCCGCCCCACCGCACCGCGGCCGACGGCACCGAGCTCACCGACTGCGTCATGCTCAACAACGTCCTCCAGTCCTTTCACGTGCCCCTGGATATGTATATGCCCGAAATGCCCCGCTTCGAATGCATAGGCGCCTTCAACAATCCTCATAACGAGTTTCTCCGCCTGGGCCTTGGTGATTTCGTCCCCGGAGGCGGTATGATCTCCCGGGTCCATAAGCAGAGAGGGGATCTGGATATCTACTTCTTCGCCAACACCACCGACCGGGACTACGGAGACACCGTCTACATCCGCGGTATCCACTTCTTCGATCGCTGGGATCCCCATACGGGCCGCACCGCCCGCCTGGGTACCCACTACGTCCGCTACCGCGGTGAGATCTATACCCGCACCCGCCTCTATGTTCCCGCCGAGCAGGCCGTCTTCCTCATCTCCCGCCCCGAAAAAAAACGATCCGAGCGAGTCAAAGCCCACGCCCACATCCTCCCCGACGTGACCGCCGAGATCAATATGATGGAAACAACACGGCAAAAATGACGCGCCGCATCCCTTCGTTCCCCGAACATACAAAAAAGTAAGGCCACACCGGGGCAGGGGTTTCGTATTTCATAGAACAATGATTTCGCCGGTATTTCAAATTTGGGTTTGTCGGTCTGACGGAAAAGAGTGCCTCACTTCTCGTGATGACTCCCCCACCCGCTTCGCGGGAGCCCCCTCGGAGAGGGAGCCTTTTGCCCAGACCCGCGGAAATTCGTTACCCGACAAGCGATTCTTACCCGCGCCCCAAGGCCCCCTCCCCGAGGGGGCTCCGCCCGCAGG
>JAZNJA010000050.1:0-11597 GCA_045577755.1 Eubacteriales bacterium | reverse complement strand
CCACTTTTGGGCTGTCATTCTGAGCGGAGCCGCTTGCGGCGGAGTCGAAGGATCTCCTTTGCCGACAAGAGATTCTTCGACTCCGGGCTACGCCCTCCGCTCAGGATGACAGCCCCAAAAAACAGCCCGCCAAACCCAAATTTGAATTACCGCCTATCAATGAATGCTTAAACCACAAAAAAGCACCCACCGAGGTGAGTGCTGTGACAGTCAACTATTGCAAAAACGCGTTACAATCTTATCTTTTGATCCTTCTTGCCTTCACGTATTCCCCCAAGCAGAGAGCGAACACGGCGGCGGAGCCAACGAACAGGACGGCGGGATAGACGATCTCGCGGGGCTGATAGGGTGCGCCGCCGATGCGGAGCAGGATGGAGAGGCCCCAGAAGACCACGATGAAGCCAAGGGTGAAGATGCCCCGTCCCAGGCAGGCGGCCGGTGTCATGGTGCCCTTGAAGGCCGAGCGAAGGGATCGGAGGAACAATACCTGGTAGACGAGGGGGAACAGCCAGATCATACCAATGCCGTCGGTGGCGGGGTATGCAAGGCCCGCCTCAAAGCAGGCGGCGGCCAGAGATACGGTGTATAGGAGAAAGAAAATGACAGTATTGACGGTGAGGGTCTTTTTCATGGTGATCTCCTTTCGGGGAATTTATCTGTTCGGCATTGTACCGAGCATAGTTCGGCATCGCAATCTGCCTTCCGTTCCCTTCGGTCACTACAGATTTTTGATCTATCGGTTATCTTGCAGCTCGTACGCGTTTCTCTCTCCCACACGTATCTACCATAAAGAAAAGCCTGTGCTTTGCACAGGCTTTTCTCTTTGGTGGAAACGGAGGGGCTCGAACCCGCGACCTCACGGATGTGAACCGTGCGCTCTAACCAGCTGAGCTACGCTTCCGCAACGACGATATTATAGCACAAAGGGGTCAAATTGTCAATAGGTTTTGCGAAAATAATTTCAAGAATTTTCGGGGAATCTTTCGGTGGATTCCTGCGATGAAATCCTCCGATCTTTTCGGGGAAGGTTGCTTCCCCGCCCTCCTTGGGGAGAGCGGGGACGGTAACTATGTGATCAGAAATCGACCTCGGGCAGGCCCGCGAAGCCGATGGCCAGGTCGTCGTCGGTGGGGACGTAGTCGGTCATCTGGCCGTTGTTGAATTTCTCGTAGGCCACCATATCGAAGTAGCCGGTGCCCGTCAGGCCGAAGAGGATGGTCTTCTCCTCACCCGTCTCGCGGCACTTGATGGCCTCGTCCATGGCGACGCGGATGGCGTGGCTGGACTCGGGAGCGGGGAGGATTCCCTCCACTCTCGCAAAGTACTCGGCGGCCTCAAAGACCTCGGTCTGCTTGACCGTGGTAGCCTCCATGAGTCCGTCGGCGTAGAGCTGGGACAGGATGGGGTTCATGCCGTGGTAGCGCAGACCGCCCGAGTGGTTGGGGGCGGGGATGAAGCCGCTGCCCAGGGTCTTCATCTTGACCAGGGGGCAGATCATGCCGGTATCGCAGTAGTCGTAGGCGAACTTACCCCGGGTAAAGCTGGGGCAGGAGGCGGGCTCCACGGCGATGAAGCGGTAGTCGGCCTCTCCGCGGAGCTTCTCACCCATGAAGGGGGCGATGAGACCGCCCAGGTTGGAGCCGCCGCCCGCGCAGCCGATGATGATGTCGGGCTTGATGCCGTACTGATCCATGGCGATCTTGGTCTCCAGACCGATGACAGACTGGTGGAGCATGACCTGATTCAAAACGCTTCCCAGGACGTATCGGTAGTTACCGAGGGTTCCCGCGGCCTCCACGGCCTCGGAGATAGCGCAGCCCAGGGATCCGCCGGTGCCGGGGTGCTTCTCCAGGATCTTGCGGCCCACCTCGGTGGTGGTGGAGGGAGAGGGGGTCACCTGGGCGCCGTAGGTACGCATGACCTCGCGGCGGAAGGGCTTCTGCTCGTAGCTGACCTTGACCATGTAGACACGGCAGTCCAGACCCAGGTACGCGCAGGCCATGGACAGGGCGGTACCCCACTGGCCCGCGCCCGTCTCGGTGGTGACGCCGTCCAGGCCCTGCTTCTTGGCGTAGTAGGCCTGGGCGATGGCGGAATTGAGCTTATGGGAGCCCGAGGTGTTGTTGCCCTCGAACTTGTAGTAGATCTTGGCGGGGGTCTTGAGCTTCTCCTCCAGGCAGTAGGCGCGGACCAGGGGGGCGGGTCGGTACATCTTGTAGAAGGAGCGGATCTCCTCGGGGATCTCCACGTAAGGGGTGGTATCGTCCAGCTCCTGCTTGATGAGCTCGTCGCAGAAGACGGGGCGGAGATCGTCGTAGGTCATGGGCTTGTGGGTCTCGGCGTTGAGCAGAGGGGCGGGCTTATTCTTCATGTCGGCGCGGAGATTGTACCAGGCCTTGGGCATATCCTCCTCGCTGATATAGATCTTATAGGGGATTTCTTTCTTCATTTCGCTTGCGCTCATGGGTATATTCTCCTTTTCTTGTGTGGGTTGGATTCAAATGGGTGCGATCGAGGGACGCTACAGGGGGGATGGGGGTCACCATCGCCTGTGTCTGATGGGGAATCGGTACATACGGCCTCCTTTGGGACCAAACAAAAAGCCCCGAACAAAGATGGATCTTTGTTTCGGGACGAATTCAGACGAATCCGCGGTACCACCCAAATTGATGCTCGCAAGGAGCGCTCCTCTCACCGCATACCTACATATGCTCCGCGGGATAACGGGTGCGGCTCCCGTCAGGCACTACGCCCGCCGCGCGGGGTTCGTCCTGCCCTCCGAAGTCCATTCACACGGGGACCGTACCGCCATTCCACCCTCAGCGGCTCTCTGTCATCGGCTTTATGCGTGCTACTCTTCTTCATCGATGGTTTCACCAGATGGGAGTATTATAGCACAATCCCCCGACTTTGTCAAGGTGTTTTTGCAATATTTTGAGCGCCATCTTGCATTTTTTCGTTGTATGGAGGTGAGCGCGCCGCAGGGCTTCCCCGCCCCGTGACTGTGGAAGGGACGGAGGACGGGGGAGCGTGGTCTTGGCTTACGCTGCGGGAGCGCTTCTTTTACCGCGGATCCGGCGGTACAGCGTGGGAGGCAGGTACATAACCGCCAGTACCGCCGTAGCCAGCACGGGAAGGCCTATGAGATGATTGCCGAATTTTTCCTCGAAGAAATAGAGGGGATTGCCCTTGGAGGCGGACTCCAGAAACATGAAATTGGTGCTCCAGAGGAGATTAGCCCCCTTTGCCACCAGGGCCAGGGCTGCCAGGAGGAGGAGGCATCGGGGCAGGGCTCTCAGGTCGGGCCTGATCTCCCCTCCCACGGTCAGCATGATGGGAATGACCATGAGCAGAATATGCACCGAGAAGCTGTGGAGGTGCATGAAGTTCCAGAACGGCAGCTTGGTCCAGGTGGGGAACAGCAGAGCCGCCACCGCCGCGGGGAGGCAGATGCCGTAGAGGAAGTTGCCTACCGTTCTTGTGGGCTTAACGGTAAAGAACAGGATGAGGAATATGTTGACGCTGCAGAGGTGGAAGGGGAGATAGGAATGGGTGAAGAGCCCCAGCGCCGAGAGCCAGGCGATCTTCCAGATCTCGTCGCCCACCACCAGGGCTGTGAGGATCCAGCGCATACGCATCCTTCCCTTGTTCCCCAGGCGGCGGTAGAGGAGGCTGCAGAATACGGCCAGCGACACCCCCAGGACCAGCCAAAAGATATGCAGGGGGGAAAAATGGGAGAAGCCCAGGCCCTTTGGGATATTGTCCGAGCTATAGCAGAAATGAGAGAAATCCACAGTGTCGTCCTCACTTTCGGTTTTCACGGACATTATATCACTTTGCGGACCACGGGTCAAGAAAGGGACGGGATTCTTCATAATTCTTCATATTTTATAGGGAATGGCCAGAGGGCGGCGAGAGTCTGCCGCCGCTTTTGGGAGAATTACGTCACCCGGGCTGAAGGCAAGGGGAAAATGGGGCAGTTTTCTCCCCGGTACGGTTGTTTTTTCTTCCAAACCCCTTGCAAAACACCCGGTTTTGTGCTACAATATACTTTCAAAGTAATCCCCTCCCACGAAAGGAATCTCCATTATGATCTACGAGTTCTCCAACAAGATCGACAGCCTCAAGCCCTCGGCGATCCGTGAAATCCTGAAGGCCCCCAAGGATGCTGATACCATTACTCTGGCTGCAGGCAATCCCGCGCCCGAGACCTTCCCCGTGGCGGAGCTGGCCCGCTTCGCCGCCGATATTTTTGAAAATGACTCCACTACCGCCCTCCAGTACGGCGCCACCGACGGCTACGAGCCTCTCCGCCGCGCCGTTGCCGAGAGGCAGAAGACGGTCTGGGGCATCGGTAAGTCTGTTGCCGAGGGCGACGGCTTCAACGATACCACCATCATCGTCTCGGGCGGCAATCAGGGCATTGAGCTTGCCGCCAAGGTATTCTGCAACGAGGGCGACACCGTCATCTGCGAGAACCCCACCTTCATCGGGGGCTTAAACGCCTTCCGCTCCTGCGGCTACAACACCGTGGGTGTGCCGATTGAAGAGGATGGCATGAACGTGGAGGCCCTGGAGGAGACCATCAAGGCCACCCCCAACGCCAAGCTCCTCTACATCATCCCCACCTTCCAGAATCCTGCGGGCATCACCACCTCTCTGGAGAAGCGCAAGGCTATCTACGAGGTCTGCAAGAAGTACGGACTCATGATCCTGGAGGACAACCCCTACGGCGAGCTGCGCTTCGCCGGCACCGAGATCCCCACCATCAAGAGCTTTGACACCGAGGGTCTGGTCATCTACTGCTCCTCCTTCTCCAAGATCCTGTCGGCAGGTATGCGCGTGGGATTTGTGGTAGCCCCCGAGGAGGTAGCCGCCAAGATGGTGGTGGCCAAGCAGTCCGAGGACGTCCACACCAACCAGTTCTTCCAGATGCTCTGCTACAAGTTCATGACCGAGTGCGATCTGGACGCCCACATCGCCATGATCCGCGAGGTCTACGGCCGCAAGTGCCGTCTCATGCTGGACTGCCTCGAGAAGGAGCTGCCCGCCGCCGTGAGGTTCACCCGTCCCGAGGGCGGTCTGTTCATCTGGGTAACCCTCCCCGATGGAGTGGATGCCTCCGCCTTCCTGAAGGCCTGCATGGCCGAAAAGCTCATGATCGTCCCCGGTGCCACCTTCAACTGCGACGTGACCGAGGGGTCTATGTCCTTCCGTCTGAATTATTCCACCCCCAGCGATCAGCAGATTGTGGAGGGTGTGGCGAGACTGGGTAAGGTTGCGAGGGAGTTTGTGAAGTAAATTGGGGTTTAGCGGTGTGTTTGACATCCGATAAGTAAAATGAAACCGCTATGCTGGCGGGCGGCCACGCAGGGCCGCCCCTACAGGCGTATTTCTTTGTTTGACAATAACTTTTCGGGTTTTAAATTATTATAAGGCGGTTTGTAGGGGCGACCCTATGTGGTCGCCCGTTACCCCTAAAATGCATTTCCCATCCGTCAAACAGTTCGATAAACCCAAATTTGCCCCCATAAAAAAGTGAAGGACCGCCGCCAAAAGCGATCCTTCACTTTTTCTAATTGCAATTGAAACTTACTTACCCTCCAAAAGCCCCATGCCCACGTCATAGAGCTTACCGTTCATGGCATCCTCCAGCCACTCCTTGGGGGATACCCCGTCGATCCGTCCGTTGGTATAGAACCCATTGGCAAAGCTGCAATGCAACACCCCGGGAGCCAGCTCGTCGGCCATAAAATCGTGGATATAGAAGGAGAATTTGGGGTTCATCTCCTTCAGATCCCGACACATGGCTGCCAGGTTCCCTCGGAACTCCTCGCAATGCTCGGGGTCGATGGTGAAGATCCCCGTCTCGGCGTAGATACGGAACATGATGAGGATGTGGTCACGGCAGCCGCAGGAGAACAGGTAGCGGGGCTTGTCCCCGTATTTGGCGTAGACCGCGCGGAACCAGTCGGTGACCATGTTCTCGGTTTGGACGGCATCCGCGATGTGGGGCGGGCTCTGCCAGATCTCGCGGGCGGAGTCCGACCAATCGTAGGACATGAGAGCGGAATCCGCCAGGATGGTCACGTCGTCGCACTCGGGGAAGGCATCCATGATGTCCCCCGCCAGGGCCGCCGTGCCGAAGGCCCCCGCGCTCTCCCCGCAGATGAGCAGACGCTCCACCGAGGGGAACAGCTCGCGGACGATCTTCAGGATCTTTTGCAGGTTCAGGTAGCCGTGATGGTGCAGTATCCGCTCGCTCCCGTCGGCGGCGGTGAAGGTCAGGTCTCCCGCGCCCGTGTGGAAATCCCCCGTGGCGTAGGGGATCATGATCTCGCTCCAGCCGCACAGGGGATTCTCCTCGGTGGTGGAGTGGAAGCCGCTCTCGGCGCCGGTCCGGATGGACATGACCTCGGGCCGGGTGTCGGCGCAGACCGTGTACAGCCCCACGTGGCCGTACTTCTCGGCGGTCTCGGGGGTAGAGGGCCACTTGGCGCTGTCCCGATCCCAGGAAACGCCGCCGCCGCAGAGGTAGATCATCAGCCGCGAGGCATCCCCACGGCGGATATGGAAGCAGTAGTCCCCGTCAAAGGCGCAGGAGGCCTCGGGGAGGTAGATCTTGCGCCATTCGCCGTATTGCAGATCTTGTAATTTCATAACGGACTCCTTCAGATTTGATGCTCCTATTATACCACATTATTTCCGTTAGGTCAAGAGAAAAAACAAAGGACAGAAATGAGCTCTGTCCTTGTTCATAAGTGGTCTTATGGCTTCAGTATATCCAGGATCGCTCTGAAATGATAATCCTGCTCCGCCAGGATGGCTATATGGGTGTTGGTCGGGCGCAGTACCAGCTCCAATACCGCTGTACCTTCATTCGGGATAGACTCATAGACATATTGGAGTTCTGTGACCGGTAGGGTGAATTGTTCACGGGTGCCTTCGTCCTTTTTTAGGAGATCCTGTTCCCCGATAGACAAAAGGATCTCCGCTCCCTTTCTGGCAACGCCGATATTTACGATGTGAGAATAGATATACTCACCGTTCACCCTCCTTTTGAGCCGCAGGCCCTTGCCCTGCCCGAAGCCGTGAATGACCTCCATGGAGCGATATCCCTTGATCTCAGCCTCGCTGATGAACTGTTTTTGAAATTCATCCCGATCTTGACCGATATGCTTGAGTACCTCCTCGTCCGAGGGGGCGCGGATGATGCTGACGATCAGAAGTACACCCACGATCGCCGCCGCGACCCCCATGAGGAGAGCGCCCCGCGCGAAGAATAGGAAAAAGACAGCGGGAATGAGACAGATGCGGGCGATCTTGATGTAATTATGTAGGTTCAGGAAAAACATGAAGCCCTTTTTCATGACGGATCTCCTTCGCTTGATGATGTGGGATCTTCGAGAAGTGTGTGTAGAAGGGTATGACCGCAAGAGTGGCACGCATCCGCGCTTTTGGGATTCTCCGAGCCGCAGACAACACAGTTTACGTTCATGGGGCGGTTCCCGCCGATCACGAACAGCTCGGAAAGCCCGTAGAAATGGTAGACGGCATCGCCCTCGCGGAAATCGTTCATGTGAAGCTGGACACTTCTTTCGTTCGGATCGGCAAAGCCCTGAGAACGCCCGATCCCGTACTCCTTCGCTTTCACTTGGATCGTCCTGCCTTTGTCGGTCTCAACGGTCAGGATGATGACAAGCTTTTTATAAGGTTTGGAGCAGGAATTGAACAAATATACTGCCGACTTTTCTTTGATATGTATGGCCTTGACAGTTCCGCGCCATGACCTGTCCAGAAGCTTTTGCGGCAATTCGGTCATCAAAACGGGCGCGAGGGCTGTGACGACCAGAAAAAATGTATAAGCGATGATGTGAAATTCCTCCAGTATCCTCTCGTGGAGAAAAAAGATCAAAAGAAATGAAAAGGTCTCGAGCAGCAGGAATCTCAGCAGTCGGAGCATGCTGATCTTACGAACGTGTTTTCGAATATCCTCGGGTAGCTTGATCCGTTCCATATGGGGGACCTCCGTGTTATAAGATCGCAAAGGACGGCTTGGAGCTTAAATATCAAACGAGCCGGTCGCAGAAACGCTCTCATTTCGTTAAGAAAATAAGTTTTGTACAAAGTACACAAATCCGTCTGTCTATATTGTACCACATTTTTTTCTTTTGTCAATATCTATTTTTAATTTTTCACAAGAAATTCCCCCCGACCGATGTCGAGGGGAACCGAGAGATATGTTAATTGCCTTTCTTCAACACCACCCCAACGTCCGCGCACCGCTTCACCACGGTGTAGCCCTTGTCGGTGTAGTACTTTTCATCAAACTTCGCGTCCGCCTCGGTGGCCCATTCCTCCCGCAGGTCGATGACCACATACTCGGTCAGCTGTCCCTGGTGGAGATAGTAGACCTCCTCCCGCGCCGCCAGAGAGGGGACCAGCCGCCCCGACGCGCTGACGGGCGCGCCGTCCTCCACGGCCTCCAGAAGCTCGGTCATGGAAGCCACCTCGTCCCGCCCGTCGAAGGCGTACTCGGTGAACAGCCCGTACCCCGCCAGACGGAAGCCCCCCACGATGAGGGTAAAGCACACCGCCAGTACTGTCAGCCGCTTAGTCAGGCGCGCCTTGTCCGCGGAGGACACGAGGTGAGCCAGGGTATCGGCGGTCAGGTAGAGGGCGAAGGCGGCCACGGCGAAGGAATAGGGATAATCGAGGGAGAAATGGAAGGGGAAATCCGATACCAGATTGAGAAGTACCGTGGGAATGAGGAAGACCAGGCCCGCCTTGCGCTTGGACAGAACGGGGAGGAGGCCCAGGGGGAGCAGAAGGGTCAGAAGGTACTTCAGCTTGTCCTCGCTCAGCATCTCGTAGAAGATGAGGGCGGGATTGTAGACGAATTCACGGATGAGGGAGTCAAAGAAGCTGCCGTACTCCCCCGTTACGTTCTGGAAACGGGTGATGAGGGTACCCTTGCCCGCATGGGTCAGCACCGTCAGACAGGTGATGAGCCAGACCGCTGAGATCCCCATGAGAAGGAGGGCGCGGAAGCGCTCACGGCGGAGGCTTAGCTCCTCGCCGTCGGTTTTCTTGGAGACAGTGACCAGGCGGTACAGCGCCACGGCGAAGAGGTGGACGGCGCAGGTCTCCCGCACGCAGAGGACCAGAGCGGAGAGCACCCAGGGGAGTACCCCTTTGCGGGCCTCAAAGGACCACAGAAGCCACAGAAGAAGGGGCAGGAGCAGAGCGTACTCATGAAGCGCCCCCGCGGTGCCGCCCCACACGGCGGGATACAGGCAAAGAAGACCGCAAACCAGAGCCGACAGGGCGGGGCTCAGTCCCTTCCCGCGGCAGATCTTCCACAGGGGGATCACCGCCGAATAGACCGCCAGAACCTGGAGCACCATGAGGGTCACAGGGGAGGGGATCAGGGCGTAGAAGGGAAGGTAGACGAAGAAGATGGGGGAGATATGGGCGGCCAGATGGGAGACGGCCTCTCCGAACTCCAGCGTGGTATCAAAGGAAAAACCGCTTCGGAGGGATTCCATCATCTGGATATAGACCCCGGTGGAGACCGAGGGGGAGGTCACGTAGCAGAGGTAGGAGGACAGGAGCAGAAACAGGGTCCCGCCCCCGGCCAGAGCCGCCAAGGCAGCGGCGGCGAGCCGACCGCCCAGAGGGGACAGGACAAAGGGGGGCTTTCGGCCTCTCTTTGCGGTACTGACCCCCTCCTCCTCCAGAGCGCGGGCGCAAACGGCGGTCATGAGGGAAACCAGACCGCAGGCGGCCACGGCCAGGTAGGTACTGCCCCCCGACACCGACACCCACAGAGCGTAGGCGAAGGCCGACAGCCAGGTGAAGCGGTAGACCAGGGCCTTGGAGACCGAGCCGTACAGCACAAGCCCCGCCGCCACCGCCAGCCAGGCCAGGGCGTAGTAGAGAGGATGGAGGTAGGCGATGAAGTCGGGGTCAATGACCGAGGTCTTACCGCCGTTGATGAGCCCCCCCGCAAAGAGCACGGCGAAGTAAGCGCCCAGGGCTGAGAACAAGATCAGCTTGCCCGTTACAGCGCGGGAAGCGGGGTTTGGTGTGGTTTTCATGGTGTTGTCCTTTCAGGAAATGATATGTGTGGATGGGGATTCATATTTGGGTTTATCGTTCCGATAAACCCAATAATGAATAATGAATGATGAATAATGAATAATTGTGGATGGAAACCTTCGGTTTCCCGCATTTTTATCAAATAATGGAGAAATCCGAAGGATTTCAACCGAAATTATTCATTAGCCGCTTGCGGCGACTTCATTATTCATTATTCATTAGCAGTTTATCGGACTTCTGTTCGATAAACTGCAATTCAACGCACTAAAACCCCGCCCCATTCAGATAAACTGTCGTATACCGCCCGCCCTTCATGCCAAAGGACGTACAGAGCAGAGTCTTCCCGTCGGTCCACAGGGGACAGGAGCTGACGGTGTGACCCGTCAGGGGCAGGGTCTCCGAGGAGCCGTCAAGCCCCACGGAAAGAAGTCCCTTCTTGCCCCCCGCGTAGGTGTAGAAGCGGTCACCCACCGTTACGTAGCGGTCGGTTCCCTTGGTGTTGATATCGAACACGGGCACTCCGTCGGCCAGCCGAAGCCCCACGAAGTGACCGCCCGCTCCCGCCGTACCGAAGATCACGGTATCGCCGTAGAGCACCATGTCGGTGTACAGGTAGCCTTGGGCGCGGAAGCTCCAGACGGCCTCGCCGCCGCGGGTGCAGACATAGCCGAAGCTCCCCTTGTGGGAGATCGTATAGGGAGGGAAGGAAAAGTCGCTTTCCTCATGGAAATAGGGTATATCCAGATGCCGCAGAGACACGTATGCCGCGCTCTCCTCGGGGGTCAGCGTTATCACCTTGCGGCGGACGGGATCAAAGCCCCACGCGCTCCCCAGGGCCACCACCCCACGGGGGCTGTCGGGCAGATGCGCCCAGCGGTACCCCGGCTCCAGACGGTGGGAGCCCATCTCGATTCTGTCGGGAATGGGATAGGATGCGGTCTCGGTCAGCCCCGACGGGGTGAACCTGTATTCACGAAGAAGGTATCCTGTGCCTTGCCCGTAGTCCTTTCGGCAGTAGCAGAATCCGCCGTCCACCGCGCCGAACACCCCGCCGTAGTCCATAGCCTGCCCCGCGTTGGGCTGCTCACATTCTTCCAGGGGGATCGAAAACAGTAATTCCATAGCCATATCAACTCCACCGCAACCCCTTGGGATAGTGATTCTTCATCACCCCGTCCGAGGCCTTCCCCCATCCCAGGGCCAGCCCGCCGTAGCTTACGGTATGCCACCCCCGCAGACCGCAGGGAAGGGTCTCACCCCGCAGATAGGCCACCGCGGAGTCGTAGTCCACCGCAAGGGTGCGGATCCCCGCCCCCGCGCAGAGTGCCAGAGCATGGTCGGGCTCAAATCGCCCGCGCCCCTTGTCCGATCCCACGACCGTCCCTACGCAAAGCCCCGCGCGAAGCACGCGAAGCCCCATGCCAGGCGCCTTGGGGTCAGCCTCACCGCACAAGGCCTTCGGTACAAGATACAGCTTGTCCCCGAAGAGACAGGGA
>JAZNJA010000049.1:0-2046 GCA_045577755.1 Eubacteriales bacterium | reverse complement strand
GCAAAGGAGATCCTTCGACTCCGCCGCAAGCGGCTCCGCTCAGGATGACCCTTTAATATACACCGCTAAACCCCAATTTGTTTTTTGCATACCATCCCCCAAAAAGGCCGACCCAAAGGGAAGATCTCTCTGTCCCCACAGGTCGGCACAAACGGAATCCTATTCGGCTTTATCGGAACGCCTCCACCACGTATCATCCAGATAGTCGGGCGGAACCTGCTCGGTATCCAACAGCGAAAACTCGATCCCCATCCCGTCCAATTCTTCAAACCATCTCTCCCGCTTGCTTACGGGTAGCTTTTGGCCGCACCACGGGCAATACGCGATGCAAATACCTGAAATTCCGTCCTTGTGGGGGACCATGTACTCGTCAAATCGCTTGGAGTAGAAAACCGTCTTATCCTCGGGCAGAGCGTCCGTTTCAAGGGCGGCGTTGCGCTCCATCATAGCACAGCAGAACCGATCAGAAGCCACAGTCCTGTACCTTCCTTCCCTTAAAGTAAACCTCCCGATCCCGCTCGGTGATCTCCCTCATCACCCGACAAGGATTCCCCACAGCGACCACTCCCGCGGGAATATCACGGGTCACCACACTCCCCGCCCCAATGACGGTATTGTCCCCGATGGTCACCCCGGGCATGATCAGCGCCCCCGCGCCGATCCAGCAGTTCTTGCCGATGTGGACCGCAGCGTTGTACTGCAACCCCCTGGCGCGAAGCTCGGGATCAATGGGATGCCCCGCCGTGGCCACCACCACGTTGGGGCCGAACAGGGTGTAGTCCCCCACGTAGATATGGGTATCGTCCACCATGGTCAGCCCGAAATTGGCGTAGACGAACTTCCCGAGATGCACGTGTCTCCCGCCCCAATTGGCGCGGAAGGGCGGCTCGACGTAGCACCCCTCCCCGATCTCGGCGAACATCTCCTTCATGAGTGCCTGCCGCTTGTCCATTTCGGTGGGGCGGGTGTGGTTGAAATCGTACAGCCGATCCAGACAGGCCGTCTGCTCGGTCATAATGTCCCCATCAGCGGGATCGTACAGCATGGTCGCGTGCATCTTTTCAAGGTTGGTCATGATCTTTCTCCTCAATGCTCATCGGGGTGTCGCCGGCCAAGGAGCCAGGGGGGGGCAACAGCCCCCGACCCGTTTCAACAGACCTCATCGGGGGCAGGGGAAAGGAACTTCGGCGTTTGAGATGGTCCTTTCCCCCGCCCCAAGATGACCTCGGGCCGAGCCCTCTTCTTCGTGGCAACACACCGTATACCCAAATTATACCACAAACACCCCCGCCTGTCAACTTCAACTTTGTGCAAAAAAACAAAACAAATTTTCAAAAAACTCTTGCATTTGAAGGGGAAGTATGGTATAATAATCTGCGTGTGTGTGAATAGCACCGCGTATTACACGGGTGGTCCGCTGCGCAGCTCTGCATGAACACCCCGGATTTAAGGAGGCTAAATCATCATGGATCTGATTAAGGCTTTTACCAATGAGCAGCTGAAGGAGTCTGTCCCCTCCTTCGAGATCGGTGACACCGTTCGTGTCGAGAACAAGATCAAAGAGGGCAACCGCGAGAGAATCCAGATCTTCGAGGGTACCGTTATCGCCAAGCACGGCGGCGGCATCTCCGAGACCTTCACCGTCCGCCGTATTTCCTACGGTTGCGGCGTGGAGAAGACCTTCCCCCTGCACTCCCCCAACGTGGCCGGCATCAAGGTCGTGCGCGTCGGTAAGGTGCGCCGCGCCAAGCTGTACTACCTGCGTGACCGCGTCGGTAAGGCTTCCAAGGTCAAGGAGCAGATCGACTGATCTTAACTCGCCCACATATAAAACCACTCTGTCAGAACGGCAGGGTGGTTTTATTGTTTTTCGGTGAAGATTCAAATTGGGGTTTAGCGAATTATTGGTTCGTGCTGACCCATGGGTGTTGCACTCTCACCCGCCTGCGGCGGGAGCTCCCCCCGAGGGGGGGCCTTTCGTGCAAGCCCCGCTAAAATTTGTTATCCCATAAGAGTTTTTCAGCCGTTCTTAGGCTCCCCCCTTGG
>JAZNJA010000048.1:0-39488 GCA_045577755.1 Eubacteriales bacterium | reverse complement strand
CTTGCGTGTTGCCCTCTCACCCGCCTGCGGCGGGAGCTCCCCCAGAGGGGGAGCCTTTCGTGCCATTTTACAAGAGAAACCCTTTCCCGACAAGCGTTTTCCAAAGGCTCCCCCCTCTGGGGGAGCTCCCGCGAAGCGGGTGAGAGGGCTAACGAGAAAATTGCCGTGCCCTTCCCTTCAAACAGTTCGCTAAACCCAAATTTGAAATCCACCCGATCCCCGAATTTCCCTTTGCTCAAAAACAAATCCCCGCCCGGAAGACCCGAGCGGGGAAAAGGTATGGATAGGATTATTCCTTATACAGATAATTAAACCGCCCAATCGGCGCCGCATCGCCGTTGGCATAGAAGTCCATAACGGTAGCCTCCTGCATATTGTCGCTCCACTTGAACTCAAAGTTCAGCTTGCCCTCCAGACCCACCAAAGCGCGGGGGACGGCGATGGTCAGGGTATCGCCCGAGACGCGGAAGGTAGCGGTGCCGATCTGCTCCCAGGTGAAGCTCCCCTCCTCCAGGGTGCGGACGTACTTCTCGACAGAGGCCTGGTTCTTCTTGCCCATCTTGCGGTTGATGACGAAATCGTAGCCCTCCCAGCCGGTGGCCTTGGAGCGGTCGGTGTCGATGAACAGGGTCATCCAGCCGTCGCCCTCGCGGGGGGTGATGGCGTCGGCGCACTTGACACGGAAGTAGACGTTCTCGTCGTCGCGGGAGACGCGGGCCTCCACGATATCGTTGCGGCCCGAGGTATTGACGTAGTGGTAGTCACCAAAGCCGTCCCAGTCGCGGTGGATGGTGGTACCCTTGGGGTTGCGGTAAACGGGGGTCACGGCGCTCCATGCCTTGTTGCCCGACTTGAGGTCAACAATGCCCGCGGGGGAGGTCGTCTGGCGGGGAGCCGCGCCCTTGAAGCGGCGGACGTTGTGGGCCAGCTGGAGGTAGTAGGTGTCCAGGTAGCCGTCCTTGTCCATCTCGATGTCGCGGCTGTGCTCGCGGTCGTACTGATCCACCATGGCCAGCTGGGTGGACTCGTTATCACTCAGCCAAGGCTCGTGCCACTGGCCCATGATCCACTCGTTCCAGCCCGTGACGAAGACGATATCGGGATCCAGATCCAGGGCGCGCTCCCACTGCTCCTGGACGTTGTAGCCGTACTTATAGGAGTCGGGGGTCAGAAGATCGTGACCGTGCTGACCCGTGTAGCTGCGGCCGAAGGTCTTCACATCGTTGAAGTGGGTGCAGATGCGGTCCTTGTTGGCGTTCTGTCCCACGCCTACGGTGACCATCTCACAGCTTCCGTCGGGGCGGGTGACGTACTTGTGCTGGGGATAGACCTCCAGCCAGCCCCATTGGCTGTTGTTCCAAGGCCCGCAGCCGTAGCCGGGCTGACCGGGACGGAAGGTGAAGAACTCGCGGATCTCGTTCAGAATGCGGGTGTCGGCCTCGCAGGTACCCTCGGCGGGGAGGGCGTCGGGGTAACCCATGACCATGGGCTTGCCGTCCAGCATATACCACAGGTCGGAATACAGGCCGGGCTTGTAGACGTTCTGGTACAGGGAGCGGAGCATCCGCTCGGTGGTCTCCTGGGGGCCGAAGTTGAGCATGAAGGCCACCTTGGGGACCTTGATGCCGTCGGCCTTGGCCTCGCGCAGGCCCTTGAAGAGAGGCTCGTAGGCGGAGCGCCAGGTCAGGGCGCCGTTGGTGCAGTCAAAGAGCAAAAAGTCTACGCCTGCCGCAGACAGGAGGGCGGCGTGATGGCGGATGACGTAGGGGTCGGAGTCGCGGTAGAAGCCGTAAAAAGGCTCGTGCCAGTAGGGCTGGAAGGGACGCTCTCCCCAGGCGGGGTGATCCTTGCGGTACTCGGCGGCGGGGTATTTGTCCAGCACCTCCACCACGTCCACGGGACGGAGATCGGCGTGGCCCTCGTGCCAGGTCCAGTAGAAGATGCCCACCTGCTTGTCCTTCTTTTTACCCACGTCCTCCACCGACGCCACCTTGCGGCCCAGCATATCCGTAGCTTCCCAGGTGTCGTAGCCCAGATCCAGGGTGGCCTTCTCGGGGATAGGCTCGTAGGTGATGCCCGCGTAGACAGGCTCGCTTGATGCCTCAAAGGACAGGAGCTTGGCACTGCCGCGCAGGGCGATGGTCACGTCGTGGACCCCCTCGGTGGGGTCGATCTCGCACCGCGCCTCGGTGTCCTCGTTGTCGTAGCTGGTGAAGGCGATGACGCCAATGTCCTTGCCGTCGGCCTTGACGTAGCCCAGGGTGGTGTTACCCGAATGGGCGAAGCGGATGCGGACGCTGATGCTGCCCGTACCGAAGTCTACCTTGTCGGCCCGCCAGAGCTTGGCTTCTTTATCGAGATACAGTTCTGCCATGTACATATCCTCACTTGCGTTCAGAGTCGGGGAGATCTTCCCCGCATGACCATAGTACCATAGAATGAGGAAAATGTCAACAAGTTTTGCTGAAAAAATATTGACTAATTGCTATATATGTTGTATAATAGTCACAACACCATACCCTTTCAAAGGAGGATATGATATGAAAACCAAGAAGTACGCCCCCCGCCGCGCTCTGGCGCTTGCCCTCGCCATCCTCATGGCCCTGAGCACCGCCACCGCCGTGGGATACTCCGCCATCCTCTCGGCCTTCGCCGCCGAGAGCGTGGACAAGTACGCGCCGAGCGGCACCGTCCTGGTCTCCAAGGACGCCAAGGTCTCGGTCTCGGCCTGTACCAACCAGCGGGCAGGCTCCGAGAACAGCTACGAGATGCCCTCCGAGACCTGGACCAAGATCAACCTGACCGACGGTCAGATCGGTAACGGCGGTTGGTCCTGCCAGCCCTACGACCGAGAGATGGACCACACCAAGCCCGTCACCGTCACCCTGGAGCTGGTCACCCCCTCCGAGGTCTGCGCCGTGACCCTCTTCCCCCATGGCCAGTTCCCCGCCAAGTACGAGATCCTGGTCTCCTCCGACGGCAAGACCTATGAGAAGGTGGCCGAGGACGCGGGTATGCCCATCAACCAAAGCTCCCCCAAGTCCTACAGCTTTACCGCCAAGAAGGCCAAGTTCGTCCAGCTTCACATCATTGAGCGCAACCCCGCTACCGGTCCCGACGGCGCTCTGGCCCAGCTGGGTGAGATCGCCGTCTTCGGTGCCGCCACCGCCGACGTGACCCTGGACCGCACCATGCTGGAGCTGTTCGTGGGCGAGACCGACAAGCTCTCTCCCGTCTTTGTCGGCACCAAGGACACCTTCCCTGTCACCTTCAAGAGCGCTGACACCTCGGTAGCCACCGTGTCCGCTGACGGTACGATCACTGCCAAGAAGTTGGGCAAGACCACCGTCACCGCCACCTGCGCTACCCTGAACAAGACCGTCACCTGCTCGGTCGAGGTGGTACAGACCAAGCACTCCTTCGACGAGAACATCATGATCTCCATCTTCTGGCCCCCCACGCCCGAGTACATCACCGACGAGCAGTACAAGCTCCTGGCTGACGCGGGGGTCAACTGGGTCATGGGCGCGGGCGAGGAGACCCTCGCCACCGTGGAGAACCAGCGGAAGATGCTGGAGCTGTGCGCCAAGTACGGCATCGGCATGACCGTCTCCGACGGTAATTTCGGCGGCTCCCTGCTGAATAAGTCCGAGGCCCAGATCGCCGCCGCCGTGGCCCGCTACAAGAACGTCCCCTCGGCCTACGGCTTCTACATCCTGGACGAGCCCTTCAACCCCAACGCCTATCTGGATGCCTATATCAACCTCAAGAAGGCCGCTCCCGACGCCTACATGCACCTCAATTTCCTCCCCAGCGGCTCCTACGGCTCGGAGGAGATCTACAAGGCCCAGATGAACGACTGGGCCAGACTGACCGCCTCGGCGGGCTACCCTCTGGACTACCTCATGTTCGACCGCTACCCCTTCCCCCTCCAGGCGGGCGCCATGGACCGCGCGGGCTTCTTCAAGAACGTCCGCTCCTGCTACGAGGTGGGCTTGAAGAATGACGTCAAGACGGGCCTCTACATCCAGACCGTCTGCCAGGAGGTGGCCTTCCGCCGTCCCACCGACAGCGAGATCCGCTACCAGATGTACGCCTCCCTGGCCTTCGGCTACAAGCAGCTCTCCTTCTTCACCTGGTTCACCCCCGTCAACCGCTCCGAGCCCTTCAAGGACGGTATCATCGCCCCCGACGGCACCCCCAACAAGCACTACGAGACGATCAAGACCATCAACCACGAGATCCTCGCCATCGGTGAGACCCTGGTCAAGTGCGACGCGCTGGAGGTCTACTTCAACGGCCCCGACACCTACGGCCAGCCCTCCGTCCCCGCCGACTTCTTCGTCCAGGCCGACAAAAAGGACTCGGCCATCCTCTCCTTCCTCCGCCACAAGGAGACGGGCCGCAACTACCTCATGGTGGTCAACAACAACTACGGCGCCAAGCAGGAGATCGAGCTGACCTTCGACAAGGCCATCACCTCCGTCTCTGAGGTCAGCCGTGTGGACGGCTCCCTGAAGGCCCTGAAGCTGGACGGTCAGAAGCTGACCATCACCCTCCCCGCCGGTGACGCCATGTTCATCGCTCTGCCCGAGGGCTTCGACCATTACGATGCCCCCGAGGGCCAGCCCTCCGCCACCACCAACCTGGCCATCGACGCCATGATCACCGCCCCCTGGTCCGCAGGCTCCGACGGCTGGTACATCTCCTGCCTCCAGGACGGTCAGCGCATCTCCGAGGGTCTGGGCAACGGCTGGAAGACAGAGAACCGCAAGGCTTCCTACGTGGACATTGATCTGGGCCGTACCCTGAAGTTCAACCGCGTGGACCTCTACCCCGCCGGCTCCATCTTCGACTACGGCTCGGCCTTCCCCGAGACCATCAAGATCTCGGTCTCGGCCGACGGCAAGACCTACAAGGAGGTCAAGACCCTTTCGGATATCGAGATCAAGACCACCAAGGGTATGAAGGTGGATATCGGCGAGCAGGAGGCCCGCTACATCCGCGTGGATCTGGTGGATCCCGCCTCGGGCACCCGCTTCATGGCCCTCAACGAGATTGAAATCTACCATGACGACGGCACCGTCCCCGCCCCCGAGACCTTCACCCTCCTGAAGGATGACGGCACCGTCATCACCTACAAGGAGGGCGAGAACATCGCCAAGGGCAAGCAGACCTTCTACTCCTCCACCACCCCCGCCCACTACCAGGTATGGGGCTGGGATATCTCCTATATCAACGACGGCAAGAGCGGCAACGGCTGGACCTCCAACGTAGGTCTCAACCGCTCCCCCAACGCCACCGAGTACGTGGGTATCTCCTTCGGTGATCTCTTCGCCGTGGAGAAGATCATCCTGGAGGACAACGGCGTATTCCCCGAGGACTTCAACGTAGCCCTCTCCGAGGACGGCCTCAACTGGACTGAGGTCAAGAACGTCAAAGGCGAGCCCGATAAGAACTCGGGCGAGAAGTACGAGATCCTGCTGGACACCCCCGTGAACGCCCGCTTCGTCCGTGTCACGGGCACCAAGCTCCGCGGCGGCGGTAACGACGGTTACCTCCTCCAGCTGGGCGAGATCGAGGCTTATGGTAAGCCCGTCTGCGACAAGACCGTCCTGCAGGAGGCCATCGACGCCTTCAAGACCGAGGGCGGCGACGAGACCGCCAAGGAGTTCAAGGACGCCGCCGCGGCTCTGGAGAACCCCCTCCTGACCCAGACTCAGGCGAGAGATTACGCGAAGAAGCTCCTGGCTCTGGTGGGCAAGGAGCTGGAGACCGAGCCTCCCGAGACCGAGCCCGTCACCGAGCCCGCCGGGTCGGATCCCGTCACTGAGGCCCCCGACGATACCGCCGACGAGCCTGCCGAAACCACGGCACAGCCCGACGAGCCCCCCGCCACCGAGCCCGACTCCCTGCCCGCGGGCACCGACAGCGAGACCGCAACCTCCGAGAAAAAGGGCTGTGGCTCGGCGGTCGCCCTGTCCGCTCTGATTGTCCTGGCCGGCGCGGCTCTGTTTCTCCGCAAAAAGGAGAGAAGCTGACCCCCACGGGGTGCCGCCCGCCTCATCCAACTGACTCCCTTGGCTGTACCCCGTGAGCCGACCGGGGCTTTTTCGAGGATACGTATCCATAGACCCGCGGGGGTGTCTCACGGCTTGTGGGGCTCCCCCGCTTTGCGCGGGGAGCATCTCCCCGTCGGGAAACGGGGGCTCCCGATTTGTCCGCCACATCCCAATGAAAGGAGAAACGTCATGCGCGTCTGGCACAACCGTCC
The DNA here is from genome assembly GCA_045577755.1 of Eubacteriales bacterium. GTDB lineage: Bacteria > Bacillota > Clostridia > Oscillospirales > CAG-272 > CAMEON01. Next base: position 33,214 of record JAZNJA010000048.1, on the reverse strand, counting down.
GTTGCTTACGGTCTGCACCGCTCTTATGGGCGGGGCGGCTCTGGGCTTTGCCCTGTCCGAAAAAGCCAAGCTCGTGGCGATCCTGCTTATGCTCGCCGTCTCGGCGGCCTGTACCGTGATAGCGGTCCTGGGCGCAAGGGGATCGGGAGGCGTTGGCGGACTCCGCGGGTGGCTTTTCTTCCCGCTCCGCGCCAAGGTGGCGGCGGTGGCTGCCGCTGTGGCCGCCGTGGCGTTGCTCCAATCTCTTCTGGTCTTCCAGACAGGTCCCCGTGTCGCCCTTGTCTCCACTCTGTACGGGCAGGAGGTCACCGCCGTCGGCGTGATCGCCGACTGTCGGGGCTCCGGGGGCTACAGCACCTCCTACACCCTGAAGCTCACCTCCCTGAACGGCACGTCCATCCACGGCAACGCCCTGCTGACCTGCCGTTACGTGTCGGACCTGACCCCCGGCCAGGAGGTCTCCCTGACCGTCACTGCTCAGACCCTGCGTGAGGCGGCGGGAGAGGGCTACTCCGCCACCGCCCTGATCGGGGACGGGTATTGCCTGGGGCTTCTCTCCGAGAGCGAGGAGGGGGTCACGGTCACCGCCGAGGAGACCTTGGATCTCCTCGTCCGCTCGGGAGGGCTGCGCCGAGGCCTGTCCGCCCGGCTGGCGCTTCTCACGGGGGAAGCAGGCGGGGGCATCCCCTCCGCTCTTCTGCTGGGGGATAAGCAGTACCTTCGCCCCGAGATCAAGCGGGATTTTGCCCGCGCGGGGGTGTCCCATCTCCTGGCCATCAGCGGTCTTCATATGACGCTGCTCTTTGGCATGATTGAGGGACTTTTGCGGCTGATTCGGGTGCCTCGGAAGGGACGGGCGGTGCTGCTCATGGCTTTATCGGCGGGATATCTGCTTCTCCTGGGCTTTCCCCCCTCAGCTACCCGCGCCGTGATCATGCTGGGGACGACCTACGCCGCCCATCTCTTCTCAGCCCGCACCGACGCTCTGACCTCCCTGGGTCTGGCGGGGAGCGGCATCCTTCTGCTGGCTCCCCACACCGTGGCCGACGCGGGCTTCTGGATGTCCTTTCTCGCCACCTTCGGGCTCTTGACGGTCATGCCGCTGATCAACGGTGCCCTCGCCCTGTCCAAGACCGCCAAAGGATCCCTCGGGGCTCGTTTTGTCCGCGCCGCGGCACGGTGGCTTCTTAAGGCCGTCACAGGGCTTGCGGTGGGTGTGGTGGCCATGAGCTTTACCCTGATCCCCGTGGCGGCCGTTATCGGAGAAATGGGGATCCTGTCCCCCTTGACCACCCTGATCCTCACCCCGTTTTGCGCCCTTCTCCTGGTGGGAAGTCCCGTAGCCCTGCTCACAGGCGGGACAGGCATCGGGGCGACGGTGGGAGGGCTGGTGGGACAGCTCAGCGAGGTCATGGCGGACCTGGCCTCCTGCTTCGGGGCGCCCTCCTACGCCGTGGTCTCTCTCCGCCATCCCGCGATCCTGCCCATCGCGGTCTGCGTGACCGTAGCTACCGCAGTCCTGTTGGCTCTCTCCCTTCCGCCCCGCCGCCGTGGGGCGGTCCTGCTCCCCCTGTTGGCGGGATGGTTGGCCATCGGAGCGGTGCTGGGCGGACACGCCCTTCTGACCCGGAATCAGCTGGACGTGACCTATCTCCAGCCCTCCTCCAGGGATGATATGCTGGTCATGGTCGCGGGCAATCGGGGCATGATTTGCGATCTTTCGGACGGGAGCCGCACCGCCATGAGCGCCGCCGTACGGGAGATGAAGGCTCGCGGTGGCACCGAGGTGGCGGTCCTCATGCTGACCCACTACCACTCCCGCAGCGTCGGCACGCTCTACGAGACCCTGCGGCGGGAGAAGGTGCGGGAGCTGTGGCTTCCCTCCCCCGCGGACGGCGAGGAATACTACCTCCTGCTGGCCTGCCTGGAGACCGCCGAAGGCTGCGGTGTTCCCGTCACGGTCTACCATACGGGGCAGGCTCTGCGGGTCTTCGGAGGGAGCACCCTGACCCTGGAGACTACCGCCCTGAAGCGGTCGGCCCGTCCCGTTCTGCTCCTTTCCATCGCCGCCTCCGCCGGCTCTGCCTCGGGGGAGAGACTGGTTCTTTGCGGCTCAGCGGTCTTTGAGAGTGACCTGGCCGATACGGCGGCGGAATGGGTATCCGGCGCCGCGTACGTCATTTTCGGCAATCACGGTCCCCTCTGCAAGGCCCCTTATGGGGGCGGGTTGTCCCTGGACAGCGCCAAAGCCCTCATCCTCTCGGGAGAAGGAGATACCGCCTACTACCTGGATACCGACGCCATTCCCGAGGGGCTTCCCCTCCATATGGGTCAAAAGCGTCTGACCCTGTCCATAGACTGAACGCCGCGCAAAAAAAGAGGGAGCCGTCCGGCTCCCTCTTGAGTTTTTCTGATGGGATCACTCCTCGTCGGCGCTCTCCACGGTATCCTCGATACCGTCCAGGGCCTTGAGGTCGTCCTCCTCCACAATGCACTCGAACTTCTCGCCGCAGTTGGGGCAACGGAGATTCTCGGGGTCGATGGAGGAATCGAAGTTGATGATATCGCCGCAAGCGGGGCAGATGACCTCGAAGTACTCGTCGTCATCCTCATCCTCGCCGAAGAAATCGTCGTCGTCCTCATCGTCAGACAGGTCGTCGAAGCCGCAGTCGAAGTCGCAGCCGGCGCAGTCGCCGTCGCACTCGAAATCGTCGTCGTCATCATCATCGTCGTCGAAGCCGAAGTCATCCTCGTCCTCGTCATCGAGGTCAAGGAGAACCTCCTCAACGTCGCCCAGATCCTCGTCCAGCTCCTCGCAGTAGTCCTTGAGCTCGCAGATCTCGGCCTGCATATCGTCCATCTCGGCAGCCATCTCGGTGACCATATCCAGCAGGGCGGCGATGAGCTTGCCCTCCTTGGTGGTCTTATCGGGCTCCAGACCGTCGCACAGGCCCTTCAGATACATTGCCTTTTCCATCATAGACATGACAAAAGTCTCCTTTTCCGTAAAGAATGGAAGTGCGACCCGCGGCCAACGTGACCGCGAAGTCGGTTGCGCTATGGGAAATTAAGCGCGGGACAGGTACTCGCCGGTACGGGTGTCGATCTTCAGGACCTCGCCCTCGTTGATGAACAGGGGAACCTTGACCACAGCGCCGGTCTCCAGGGTGGCGGGCTTCAGGGTGTTGGTGGCGGTGTTACCGGCAAAACCGGGCTCGGTTGCGGTGACCTGCAGCTCCACGAACGTGGGAGGCTCCACGCCCAGGATGGTGCCCTTGTAGGAAATGATCTTGCACATCATCTCTTCCTTGACGAACTGGAAGTTCTCGCCGACCTGATCGTGACCGATGAGGGTCTCCTCCCAGGTCTCGGTGTCCATGAAGTGATACAGATCGCCGTCGTCGTAGGAATACTGCATATCCTTACGCTCGATGTACGCGTTCTCGAACTTGTCGGTGGGGTTGAAGGTGCGCTCGGTCACGCCGCCGGAGATGCAGTTCTTGATCTTGGCGCGGACGAAAGCGGCGCCCTTACCGGGCTTAACGTGCTGGAACTCGATGACCTGATAGACGACGCCGTCCATGTCAAAGGTCAGACCGTTCTTGAAATCGCCTGCTACTACCATTGTAAAATACCTCCAAAGGTTTATTTTTCTTGTTCTTTGCGAGCAAACCACCCGAAAGCAGGGTTGTCCGCATACAGTTACATCCTATTATACACCAAAACGGCGGATTTGACAAGGGGGTAAACGAAAGTTTTTTCATTTTGGAGCGGAAAATTTCATGAAAAAGAGGGGACTTCCCTGTGGAAAGTCCCCAAAGAGGGGTGTTTTGAGGTCATTTGAGGGAGATCTCGCCGTCGGTACAGATCACGGTAAGGGTCGCGCCGGTGAAATATTCCAGATCCATATCCCCCGCAAGGATGGCGTTCCATTCGGCTACCGTTCCGTCGTAGTGGATGCGGACGGAGGTTTCCATGCCGTGGACGAGGGAGATCCCCACATAGGTCACGTCCCTGTGGACGTACATATTCGTCACGGCAGAGCTGTCCATGCAGACCGCCGAGGTGCCGATACGGGTCATGCCCTTGGGGAATCGAAGCTCGGCGGCCTTGGTCGCCAAGCGGGAGTAAACGCTCGAGCCCATGCCCGTCAGCCCCTCGGGCAGAATGACACTTTCCGCCACGTTTCTGCAAAAGGCACCCGAATCCATATAGATCAGTCCCTCGGGAAGCGGGAGCGGCCCGTTGCCCGTCCACTCATAGTCCAGGTTCGCATCGTATTCCAGGACACGGAGGTTCTCGGGCAGGTTCGTCACCGTGATGCCCGCATACAGGAAGGCCTCTTTTCCGATCTCCTCCACGCTGTCGGGAAGGGTCAGGTGGAGTCTCCCTCCGTCGGCGGCATAATCACGGAACGCGCTGAATCCAATGCGGCGGATGCTCCCGTCGTGGGGAAGGGTGAATGTCTTTCCCGTGCCGATCAGCGTCCCCGTGGGCACCTCAATGAGGCAGTTCCCGTCAGCACGGTACACGGGATTTTGGGGAGAGACCGTGACCGCCTCAAACGCGGTATAGGCCAGCGCGCCCTCCTCGATATGGGTCACAGTGGAGGGGATATGCAGGACGGACAGCTGCGACCACATCAAGGCTGTTCCGCTGATCTGTAAAAGTCCTTCGGGCAGGATCAGCTCGGTCAGGCTTGAAAAACCATAATAGTCTCCTATGGAGTCCCCCGGGAACTCTCCGCAGCCGTACAGGATCTTGGTGTCGGGATGTGCCGTAAGGGACGTAACCCCCTTCTTGGCTGACACAAGGATCATGTAGGGATTCTCGGTGCTCCCCACGTATATGCCGTCCCCGTACTCGGACGTCCCCCGGTGAGACCAGGAGTACCCCAGCGCGCCCATGCCCACGTAGGTGATGCAATCGGGGATACCTCCCTCGGGGACGCGGTGCATGGAGTAATCACCCAGACGGGTCACGTTACCGTCATCGGGGATGGGGCCGTAGCCGAGGAGCAGGGTCTTGGTAGCAGGGTCGATCAGACAGTTGTTCTGCACGTAAGCATCCCCCTCGCCGTAAACCGACAGGGTGGGCGGCTCGTCCGCTCGATCATTCATACCCTCAAATGCGTACCGCCCGTATTCCCGCACCGTGGCGGGGATGCGGATGGAGGTCAGATCGTAGAAGTCCATGGCGAAATATTCCCCGATACGCACCACGGGCTCGCCCAGGGGCGAATGGGTGGGGATCACCAGCTCGGCCGTATCCTTGGGTGCCCACCAGCCCACCACCGTACAGGTTCCGTCACCGTTACTGCAATACGTGAAATCTCCCTCTCGATGGACAGTTCCCCATCGCGTGGGCGGTACAGGCTCCACGGGTACGTACTCCTCGTATTCCAGATAACGAATCGACTCGGGCTCGGTCTCGGGCTCGGTCTCGGGCTCGGTTTCGGTTTCGGATTCGGTCTCGGTGTCGCTTTCTTGATCGGTCTCGGGGAGCGTGTCGGACTCGGTGTCGGTGGGAACATCGGTAACGGCGGGAGGCGTGTTCTGTCCCGCGCGGATGATGGCGGTCAGGACTGCCAGGGCTACCAGCAGAGAGACGGCGGCCGCGCCCCAGCCGCTGCTCAGAAAGCGGCGGAGCCCCCCGAAGCGGGGAGCCGGAACCGGAAGGACTGCCGCGGGGATCTCGGCATCCAGAATGTAGCGATCCCCTATATCCCCCATTTTCTCATAAATGCGCAAAGCGCGGGTCTTTTCAGCGTTCATATCTTGTACCCCCTTTCGGTGAGATAGGCGCGGAGCTTTTCGCGGGTGCGGCGGAGGCGAAGGACAGCGGCGTTGGGGGTGATCCCGTAGGCACCCGCCAAGGCTTCGGCGGTATAGCCGTGCCAGTATCGCCCCACGAAGAGGCGGCGTTCCTCCTCCCGCAGGGTGTCCAGAAAGCTCTCCAGCAGGGCGGGTAAGTCGTCCAGGCGGTCGTCGGGGAGGGTGACGCACTCGGACAGCTCCAGCATACAGATCTCCAGCTCACGGTTGCGCTTGCGGCGGAGCATGGCCTTATAGCGGTTGAGGGACAGATTGCGGACGATGCGCCCCAGATAGGCGCGCAGGGATCGGGGGCGGTCGGGGGGAATGGAACTCCAGACCTTCAGGTAGGTATCGTTGACACATTCCTCGGCCTCCCCCTCGTCGCACAGGATATGCAGAGACAGCCTGTGGCAGTAGGCACCGTACGCCGCGGCGGTCTCGGCGATGGCCTGCTCGTCACGGGCGAAGTACAGGGAGATGATGGATTCATCGTTCATGGGATCACTCCTTTCGGGTGGTTTCACTTATACAGACAACCAAAGTCGGGGCAATATGTCGCTTTTGGCATAAGTTTTTTTGATTATTGCACAAATCATTCGTTTTGGCAAGAAAAAGCCACCCTGCAAGGATACAAGGTGGCTTGGATTTTCGTGCGGAGGACGAGATCAAGTGAGCCCCGGGGACAGCTCCACGGGGAATCAGACCCGCCGCTTACCGCCCGCGAGAAGCATGGCCGCGGCCGCCATAAGCAGGAACGGCAAGGGCAGCACCGCACCGCACCCCTTGGGCTCGGAGACGGTGGGGTCGGTAGCGATCTCGGTAATGGCGGGAGCCTCAGTCTCAACGGGTGCTTCGGTGACGGCAGGGGTCTCGTCGGGTGCCTCGGTCTCGGTCGGAGCCTCGGTGGGCGCTTCGGTAGGCGCCTCGGTCTCCCCCGCGGGGGCCATCAGGGTGGCCACGATGAAATCCTTGGCAATGAAGTCGGTGCCGTTGAATTTGTAGGCAATGATGTTCTTCCCGTGCTCGTCCAGGGAGTCAATGGCGCAGGGGAGAAGGCCCAGCTTCGCACCCGCCTCGGCCTTCCAGCCCGTGGAGTCCAGGTGGATGTCGTCCTTACCGCCCACGGTGCAATACTCGTCCATCTGCACCAGAGACCAGGGGAGATAGATCTCCATGGTATAAGAGGTGGATCTCTTGGTGTGCCCCTTGTTGGCACCCGTGATCTGATCGCTGACCAGGCCGTCGGCAAAGTTGTGGCGGTAGACCACCACCGAGCCGTTCTCCATGGAGCCGCAGGAGAAGAAGACGCCCTCGGCTCTGTCTCCCGAAAGGATCAAGCCGGGATTGATGGCCAGCTCCAGGCAGTCGATGCCCACCCAGTGGCTGTTCTCGCCCCGCCAGGTGGGGGTGCGGTCGTTGATGGTGCCGGCATAGTAGAGGCCGCCCTCGTCCCAGGCCAGGTGCCAGGTCACCTTGGAGGAACCGACCTCCCCCACCCAAGCGGCGGCGGTGGTCTTGTCCATGGTATAGGTCACCTCGTATTCGCCCTCCTCGATGACGCCGTCCACGGTGGGGCTACCGTAGGGGATCTCCATCTCAAACTCGGCCTCGGCGGCGGTAGAGAGAGTCAGGCCCGCGAAGCAGGAAAGCAGGCAGGACAGGGTGACCGCCAGGGTCAGAAGGATCTTCAGGTTTCTCATGGTGGTTTCTCCTCGGTGGTATTATTCCCCGTCGGCGGGGACCTTGACGGTCAGCTCGCAGTACTGGGGCAGGTGATCCGACAGGTAGACCCCGTCGCGGTGGTAGTGGATGTTACGGTAGACCTGGGCGGTGAAGTCACCCGTGGTATAGAAAACGTAATCGATGGGCTTATGGGCGGGATCGTACTTGGAGCCGCCCTCCTGCCAGTAAGCCGTCATGGAGGCCCAGGCGTCGGTGGAGACGGTATCGGCGGCGTCGGCGCGGGCATCGGCGAAGCAGCCCGTGATCTCCTCGCCCGTGGAGCTCTTGAAGGTGGAGAGACCCAGCACGTTCTTGAACATGGCGTAGGTATTCCCCGCCGAGGAGGTGGGGGCCTGGTTGAAGTCGCCCGTAAAGACCATGGGCAGGTCGGGCAGGGTCTGAATGAACTCCAGGATCACCCGCACCTGCGCGGTACGGATGGCGCGGCCGTCGGTGCTGCTGTTGTTGCCGTTGTGGTCCAGGTGGGTGTTGATATGGACATACTCAAAGCCCGTAGCCTTGTCCTTGAGGCGGGCCCAGGTGCAGATACGGGGGTAGTTGGCGTTGGGCAGAGACGAGCCCGCCACGTCAGGAGTCTCGGAGAGCCAGAAGGTACCAAAGTCCACCAGGTCGAACTTATCCTTGCGGTAGTAGATGGAGCTGGCCTCGCCGCCGGGAGTACGGCCCTCGCCCACCCCCGCGTAGCTCTGGTTGAAGGAGTAGGTATCCATGCGGTAGATCCAGCCCGTGGTCACCTCCTGCATACCGATGGAGTCGGGCTGCAGCTCGTCCATCAGGTCGCGGAGCAGCTCGGCGCGGAGGTCGAAGTCCACCGAGGTGCCGTTCTCGGTCTGGACGTTGAAGGACATGACCTTGAGCTTGTAGTTCTCCATGGTCTGCTCCACGATGGGGTAGGTGTCCGCCATGTTGGGGTAGAGGGTGGCGGCCTCCTCGGCGGTGGCGAAGAAGTGGATCTCGGCCAGGTCCATGGACTCGCCGTTCTGCCCCGCGGCCTTCTCAAAGTTCAGGAAGAGGACCTTCCAGTCCTTGGTGAAGGGAGTCAGATCCAGGTAGACGTACTGCCAGTCGCCGCTGTCGGCCACGCGGGCGGTGCGGGCAAAGCCCTCAAAGTTGGCGGCCTCGCGGACGGTGGGGCCGCCGAAATAGGTCAGGCTACGGCTCCAGAGGTCGTTGGCGCGGACCTTCAGCACCACGTGGGGGTACTCGGTGGTGTTGGGCAGGATGCCGTTCATGGCCGCCACCAGCTCCTCCAGCTCCAGAAGGATGTAGGGCTTGGCGGTGCCCGCGGCAGTGACGCCCTTGGTGGTCATGCGGAGGAACTTGCCCTCGGTCTCGTCGGTCTCAAAGACGACCTCACACTTGGTGGGACGGGTCACGAAGGCGCCCGCGTCATCGGTGGCGAGCTTGTCCAGATCCACCGCGGGCATGAGGACGGGAGCCTCGGTCTCGGGCTCGGCCGGCTCTTCGGTGGGCTCCTCGGTGGGAGCGTCGGTGGGGACATCCGTGGGGACGTCAGTCGGCTCCTCGGTGGGGGTATCGGTAGGAGCCTCGGTGGCGGGCTCGGTGGGAGCTTCGGTGGGCGCCAACGTGGGGGTGGTCACGTCTCCCTCGCCGCCGTCACAGGCGGTCAGGGCCAGGCACAGGCACAGGGGCAGAAGCCCCGCCAGCCAGAAAAGTCGGGTAAAACGCTTCATAAGATTCCCTCCTTTGGGAAAAGACTACCATGATTATAGCACAGACGGCCCCGTTTGTCAAGAAAACAATGGCTCTGCCGCCCCGATCCGCAAAGTTTTTATGATAAAATCCGCAAAAGACCTTGCAATTTCCCAAAATATGTTGTATAATATGGCTGACCGCAGGGAATCCTCTGCGGGAATACGGATCTGTTCCTAGACGAGAAAGGAATCACATCATGGCAAAGAAGAATGCGGCAATCATCGGTTATGGCGGTATGGGCGGCTGGCACGGCGAGTTCCTCCGCAACAGCGACGTTGTGAACCTGATGGGTATTTACGATATCAAGCCCTCCCAGTGCGAGCTGGCTGAGTCCCGAGGCATCCATGCCTACGCGTCCCTGGAGGAGCTTCTGGGGGATCCCGCGGTGGATTTCGTCACCATCGCCGTCCCCAACGACCAGCACAAGCCCCTGGCCCTCAAGGCCCTGGCCGCGGGCAAGCACGTCATCTGCGAGAAGCCCGTTACCCTGTCCTCCGCCGATCTCCAGGAGATGATCGACGCCTCCAAGGCCGCCGGCAAGCTCTTTACGGTCCACCAGAACCGCCGCTGGGACGGTGAGTTTCTGGTCATGCGGGACATCTACCAAAGCGGCGAGCTGGGCCCCGTGCACCACATCGAGTCCCGTTGCCACGGCTCCCGCGGTATCCCCGGGGACTGGCGTCAGGATCCCGCCCAGGGCGGCGGCATGATCCTGGACTGGGGTATCCACCTCATTGACCAGATCATGGGCATCGTCACCGACAAGGCCCTCAAGAAGATCTGGTGCAAGTGCGATCACATCACCAACGAGCTGGTGGACGACGGCTTCAAGCTGGAGATGTACTTTGAGGACGACCTGTCTGTCCACGTGGAGGTGGGCACCTCCAACTTCATCGGCCTGTCCCGCTTCTACATGATCGGCCGCGACGGCGCCGCTCTGATCCCCGACTGGGGCCAGCCCGCCCGCGTGGTCTGGTGCCACAACTACAACGAGAAGGAAGTGGTTCCCGTGGTCACCGCCGCCGGCATCACCAAGACCATGGCTCCCAGAAACGAGCAGTCCATCTCCGAGAAGTCCATCCCTCAGCCTCACGCCGACGTTCATGACTACTACCGCAACTGGGTCCGCGCCATTGACGGCGAGTGCGAGCAGTGCGTCACCCATCACCAGATGATGGTGGACATGAAGATCATGGAGGCCGCCTTCGAGTCCGACCGCACCGGTATGCCCGTGGACGTGGATCTGAAGTTCTGATCTTTCCGAACGCCATAAGAAAAGAATATCCGATTTTCTCTGCGTTTTCAGCGAAGAAATGACGAACACGAAAAATCGGCAGAGAGCTTGTGTTCTCTGCCGATTTGTGTTCTCATGCGGTGACACCGTAGGGCGGGGCGTATTTGCTTGCAACCGGGATCCCTCTGTGAAAAGTCGGCGAAGGGATATGGGCTTTGCCTCATGCCTCTCGCAGTACAAAGGCAAAGCCATTGATGAAAGGAGAAGGAATATGAAAAAAGCGGCAAAAGCACTTACGATTATCAGTTGTATCCTTTCGGGTATGCTGTGGTTGTTAGGAATACTCACATTACTGTTTAATATTTTGGGGCTCTGGGGCCCATGGCATCTTGCGGGATTTGGATTTATCTTTTTCATTCCCGTACCCATCGTCCCCGCAATTCTTTCCATCATTTTCTCCTGCATCCAAAAAGACAAGAAGCTGATGATTCTGAATTCCGTTTCCGCGGCAGTTTCGATAGGATTCATTTTCCTCACCGTATTCGTATCGTCCACATGGTTTTGGTAAAAGATTCCTACCCCTTTTTGAGTACGGCTCTTGACAAACATACCCGAAAGGAGTATAATAGTGACACGCGGCACGACCGCACAATTCACCAAATGAAAGGAGAATCACTATGAAGCGTATTCTTTCCATCCTCCTGTTGCTCTCTCTGCTGGTCTGCGCATTCGCCTCCTGCGACACCCTGACCGCCGCCTCGGCCATAGCCAAGGCCGAAAAGGTCCTGGAGGAGAAGCCCTACACCGTCACCATGTCCATGGACTTTGACTGCGATAACACCACCCTCAATGCGGTTTTCGATGCCCTCTCGGTGGAGGTCCCCGTCACCGTGGACGGCAAGAATGTCTACATGAATATGTCCACCGAGGTCATGGGCTTCACCACCGGCGTGACCATGACCGTAGTGGACGACGTGCTGTATTCCAACACCACCGTCCTGAACCAGAGCATCAAGCTCAAGGCCACCCTCTCGGCCGAGGATTACCAGGCGTTCATGAAGGAGAACAGCTCTGAAATGCCTGTCACCGCCGATAACTTTGAGTCCCTGACCATGGAAACCGTGGACGGCAAGCAGGTGATCACCTGCTCCGGCATCACCACCGAGGGCCTCACCGCCATGAATGATCTGCTTTCGGACAGCCTCACCGCCCTGGGTGCCGAGGCCGCCGTGGGAGATCTGTCCCTGGTCATCACCGTGGCTGATGGCAAGTACGAGTCCATGGCTCTGACCGCTGCCTACTCGGTCACGGTCAAGGGCGAGACTCACACCGTCTCCCTGACCATGAACGCCAAGTACGCCTACGAGGGCGTACAGCCCATCACCGTCCCCGCCGACGCCGACAGCTACAAGGACGTCAGCTTCGACGAGATCGCAGGGGAGTAAGTCCTCTCAAACCAAACAAAAAAAGTGACCCGTCCCAGGACAGGTCACTTTTTTGTTGGAAATGAGGAGTTTTAACAGGGCGTTCTGTAGAATTGCCTCCATCTGCGATGCAAAGCGATTTCGCGTTCTTTGATTACCGCCCTCCGCGGTGTCCGCCGCCGCCTCCGTGACGGCTGCCGCCTCCGCTGCTTCCGCTGCTGCGGGGGGAGTAGGTGCGGGTGGTGTACTCGCGGACGAAGGAATCCGACTCATGGGTCAGCTCCAGCTTGGCGTAACGGTCCAGGGGGTAGTCCACCGAGGCGTGCTTCTTGCGGTAGGACGCTACCACCGCCCCGCGGACGGCGAAGGCGATCCCGATGGAGATAGCCGCCGAGAGGAAGATGATGACGCTCCACGCCATGCCCACGCGCCCCGTAAAGGCCTGCGCCGACAGGGTGAAGAAGGCCTCACAGCCGGCGTAGACGTATCCGTTTTTCAGGTTGTTGTAGACGTCGGAATCATCCAGTATGTAGTTGACTTCCTTCTCGTTTATGGCGTAGTTGGCCTCGCCATAGGTGTACATATCGTAGTAGTAGGTATCGTTGAGCCGCTCGTAGGTCACCACCAGCAGGACGGCGTCGGTGTCCTCGATGTCCTTGACGCGGTGGCAGTAGTCGTCGCCGTAGAAGTCGTCGTAGGGACCGTCGGCCAGGTAGGTGGCCAGATACATTTCCACACCGTTTTCAGCCGAGAGACGGTCCAGAAGGGTGGCCAGATCCGTGGCTTCGGTGGCGTTCAGCATCTTGGCGGGATCGTAGACCCGCTCGCTCTCCGCCGCGGACAGGGAAAGAGTCAGGCAGACTGCCAGACAGAGCAGGATCAGGGCAAGGGCGATACTCTTTTTCAGCACAGAGGTTTTCATCAGAACAAAGCACCTCCGATCAGCGAGAGTAACGCCGTCGCGGGCACCGCCACAGCCGCCATGAGGGCCGCCAGCTTGATTTGGCTGACAGGTAGTTCCCCGTAGATCTTTCCCGTGGAGGCGTTGATGGCGAAGGTGTAGACCTTGCCGTCCTTATGGGGGTAGGTCAAAATCCAGACAGGGAGCAGAGCGTATTCCCAGTGGCTCTCCTTGATGTCGACTTGGATCTCCTCGGGGGTGATCGTGGAGTAGGCCTCCCTTACGGTGGAGCGGAGCAGAGCGGCGGTGTAGTCGTGCATCCGTCCCCGCACCTCCTCGGACAGAGAGTCCCTTTCAATGTCCCGCTTTTTGGCGAAGAAGCCCGAGAGGTAGGGCATGGAGAAGTCGGTCAGCTCCTCGGAGGGGTAGGGGAGGACACCCTCCAGCATCTTCTTGTCGGCATCGGACAGGGCGCAGGTGACGATATCCTCAAAGTGGATATCCCCCGCCCGTTCCAGCTTGTAGACCTTGGTATTGGTGTACTTGTAGTCCCCCGCCCGCCAGGTATGGACGCGGGTGGCCTTGAAGTCGGTGGCCCCTTGGGTGTCGGCATCCGTGACCCAGAAGGGGTAGTAGACCCCCTTGATCTGAGCCGCATGGGCTTGGGACTTGAAGTCACGGGGCAGGAACCACTTCTTTTGGCACCAGCCCAGGAAGGCCTTCTCGGCCTCCTCCTTGGTGATGCGGAAGGGGATGACCTTGTGTGGCTGCAGCTGACCCGACAGGCGTCCCGCGTGGACCACGGGATTGTGGCAGTAGTAGCAGAAGTCGGCGGCGGTGTTGTCGTCGGCCACCACCTCGGCACCGCAGTTGGGGCAGGTGAAGAGGTTCATCTGCTCGCAGAAGGCTTCACCGTCGGCGCGTTGCTTTTCAGCGGCCTCGGCCGCGCCCGCGTTCGTCAGCTCTGCCTCGTCAAACTCGGAGAGACAGAACTCGCAGGCAAATTTCTGCTTTTCGGGGTCAAAGCCAAGACCTGCCCCGCAGCAGGGGCATTGGTAGGCTACGGTTTTGTTTGTGGACATGGTGTTGTCCCCTTTTCTTGTATAAGATATGTTTATGCGCCCACGCCGGGAAAGGTCGTACGGCACGTATGGTCATCGCTATCCAGAATGATGACTTGATACGTCAGCGTCTGATCCTCGTCCGAATAGGTCACGATGTAATAAAGATAGTTTCCCAACGGCAATTTTTCCTTCTTCAGTAACCAATCATTCGGATCCCAAGGTTGGCCGAAATACTCGCCGTCCCGACACACTTCTTCTTTCAGTATAGCATACCGCTCGGCATCATAGGTGACCCGCAGCGTAAACGTGGTGGACGTATGTATATACAGCGTTTCCATCAAAAATTCGTCTTGATAGGAAAACTCAATGTGGGTTGCCCCCTCCAGCTCCTCATAAGCAGGCAAATGGCGGGCGGCTTCCTTTCCCCATCGGAAGTCTGCGTATTCCTGATTCTGATAATACCCGACCCCCTCATACTCGGGCAGGAAGGGGATGGGACTCACAAAATACAGGAAGGAAAGGATCAGATCCAAAAGGAAAGATAGGGCCAGCGTAATCGCCGCAAAGGCCACCGTGGGCGCGACCGTCGAGCGGATCGCTTCCCCGTCCCACAGAGCTTTGGCGTCCTTCACCGGCCATTTGGTGCGAGCGATCTTGATGACGGCTACCAAAAGAGTCAAGCCGCACAGGATGGCTATGCTGACCGTCAGCTTTCGGTTGTATTGCATGATGATCAAGGCAACAACTAACCCAATCAGCGACAGACCGCCGATGGGGATCCATTTATACGTCTTTTTCATGGTGTGTCTCCTTAATGGATGTTTGTAACGATTTGGGCAGCCTTCAAATTTGGGTTTGGCGGTGAGTTGTTGATGTGGTCATGCTGAGCGGAGGGCGTAGCCCGGAGTCGAAGGATCTCTTGTCGGCAAAGGAGATCCTTCGACTCCGCCGCAAGCGGCTCCGCTCAGGATGACCCTTTAATATACACCGAAAAACTGCAATTTTTACTTCCTCTTCCCACACTCCGAGCAGAACTTGGCCGAAGCCTCATTCTTGGCCCCGCACTCGGTGCAGAACCACTCGGCGGCGGGTCTGGGAGAGCCGCACTCGGGGCAGAATTTGCCCGTGCAGACAGCTCCGCAGGCGCAGGTCCAGCTGCCCGAGGGGGCGGGCTTGGGAGAACCGCACTCCGAGCAGAACTTGCCGGTATTGACCTGACCGCAGGAGCAGGTCCAGCCGTTCGCAGGCGCCGCGGGTGCCTTGGCGGCATCACGCTCCATTTGGGCCTGGTTGGAGGCCGAGGCCGCGCCCACAAAGCCGCCCCCCGCGTTCATGCCCATACCCATGCCCATGAAGGCCTGGGCCGCGCCGTTCGCGTTACTGCCCGCGGCCTCCATGCCTCTGGCCACCGCGCCCTGGACGTAGCCCTCGCGGATGGAGGCATCCCCCAGCATGGCACCCTGGTTGCGCATATCGATCATCTCGCGGGACTTCTCGTCGTAGGACAGGCCGCCCAGGCCCACCGACAGAACCTCCATACCGCGGAGCTCCTTCCAGTCGGCGTCCAGCTCGGTCTGCATGTAACGGGACAGCTCGCGGGACTTGGAGACCACGTAGGAGACGCGGATGCCGTCGGCGGACATGGAGTTGATGGCCGCGCCCAGTGCCTCCAAAAACTCGTTGAGGTACTGCTCGTTGATGGCGGAGATATCCACTCGGTCGGCGTTCTTGGGGATCACCTCGGTGTAGAACTTGATGGGGTCGGTGATCTTAATGGAGTACATACCGTGGGCGCGGAGGAACAGCTCGGCGTTGTAGAAGCTGTCGAAGTAGCTGATGGGGTTGCGGGTGCCGAACTTGATGCCCTTGATCTCCTGGAGGTTGATAAAGTAGGCCTTCTGGGAGGTGGAGGGGACACCGCCGAACTTGACGCGGGAAAAGGACTCCTTGATGGAGGCCCCAAATCCACCCGCAAAGAGGGAGGGAGCGGCGGCGTTGTCCACCTTGTAGTAGCCCTCCTCGGCGGTGAAGTCCACGATCTTACCGCCGTCCACCAGCATCATGAACTGGTTGGGGTAGACGTGGATCACGGACCCGTTGGAGATGTAGTCCTCGGTGCCCTTTTTGTTGCTGTTGCGCTTGTCGTTCTTCCGGACCTTGACGCCCTTGGTAAAGAGGGTATTGTCCCCCATATTGTCGGCCTCCAGAACCTCCAGCCACTGGTCGGCAAGGCCGCCGCCAATGGCGCTCATTGTCGCTTTGATGATGCCCATTATGTAGTTTCCTTTCTGTTTTTTTCGTATGAAATGCCACGGTCTCTTCGGTCTGCGGGCGCACACGCAGGTGCGCCCCTACGGACTGTCTGAAACACGAATATCTACCGTAACGGTCGCGGTAGGGGCGCCCCCGTGTGTGCGCCCACTCCTCATGAAGTTGCGCGGATCGTTCAAAAAGCAAAGTGAGCATATGCCAAGACCTGACATACGCTCACCGTCGTTCCAAATTAAAAACCCCGCAAGGCCGTGTACACAGCATTCGGAACCCTGTTTTTTCCAGGGCGGTGATCTATCCGCGGCTTTACTGCTCCCAGCGTCCGCTGTACGTCGGGACAAGTCAACCGATGCGTAGAGCGGGAGGTCTGCAAACCACCTCGTGAGTCGATCTCCTTTAATCAGATGTGGGTCACAATATCTGTATATCACGCACCCCGCAGGAATTTTTTGAATCGGGGTGTGACGGGCGATTACTCCTCGTCGTTGTTCAGGTCGTAATCGGCCTCGTCGGAGAGCATATCGTCGAAATAGTCGGCCACGTCGTCGAACTCGTCGTCATCGTCAATGGTCACCAGCACGTCCTCGCCGTCCTCGTCCTTCTCAGCCTTGAGAATGACGTACTCGTAGACGTCCTCCTCGTCGGGCTGGTCGTCCACGGGGATCATGGCGTAGTACATGGTGCCGTTCAGCTCAGCCGAGCCGATGACCTCAAACTGAAGCTCGTTGCCCTCTTCGTCGGTCAGGGTATAGTATTCGCTCTGAAAATCCTTCTCATCCATGGTAGCATCTTCCTTTCCGCGGAATCATGGTCCCGCTCCTTTGGTACGTTCTTATTATACACGAAAAACCCGCGCTTGTCAACGGGGTTTTCCCATGTTTTTGCGAGGCGCGGGCGCTTTTCGGAGAAATTCCACCCAAAGCCCCTGATCTCCCGTCGTGTCAGAGCAGGTCGGACAAAATGGCGTTGCTCACGGGGAAGCCCCGCTCGGTCAGGTATACCCGCCCGCCCTCGCGGGCCATCAGGCCCATTTCGATATAGGGTATGCAGAGCGCGCCGTAGGTATGCCAGAAATCGCGGCCGAATCGGCGGAGAAACGCACCCTCGTCAATGCCGTCGGACAGGCGGAGCGCCAGCATGACAAACTCGGTCTCCCGATCGGCGGAGGTCAGGACCTCGGTGAACTCGGTGATATCCTCACCGCGCAGGAAGCCCTCCAGATCGCGGGACTGACCGAACCGTACCCCGTTCATGCAGGAGTGGGCGGCCACACCCAGCCCCAGATAGTCGTGGCACTGCCAGGTGTGGAGGTTGTGGCGGGAACGGCAGCCCGATTTTGCGAAGTTGGAGATCTCGTAGTGCTCGTAGCCTGCCTCACGAAGGATAGAGCACGCCTGCTCCCAGAGGGTGACGGCCTGCTCGTCGGCCTCCTCCTCGTCTTGGGGAAGCCCCAGGGCGGCGCGGCCTCGGCGGTAAAAGGGAGTTCCTTCCTCCAGCATGAGGGTGTAGGCGGACAGGTGGGTAGGCTCCAGAGCAAGAGCGCGGGACAGGGTATCGGTCAAAGATTTTGGGGTCTGGTGGGGGATGCCCAGCATGAAGTCCAGATTGATGTTCTCAATACCCACCGCGCGGGCGTCGGTGACGGTCTGCACCACGTCCTCCCAGCGGTGGAGCCGTCCCAGGGCCTTCAGCTCGTCGGCCCGGGCGGACTGGGAGCCAAGGCTCAGACGGTTCACTCCGCACTCATGCCACACCGACAGAGCCTCCCGACCCGCGGCGGCGGGATTGCCCTCCACCGTGATCTCGGCGTCGGGGAGGATATCAAAGGTCTCGCGGATGGCGGCGAACAGCTCGCGGATGCAGGAGGGAGGAAGCAGGGTAGGGGTACCGCCGCCGAAGTAGACCGTGTCCAGGGCCACGGGGCGGGATGTCGTCCCTTCTCCGCTGTGGGAAACCGACGCGGGGAGCGTCTCCCCGTAGGTCTTCCCTGCCTCGCGGATCCGCCGGGCCAGCTCGCGGGCGTAGGCCTCCATCAGCTCATTGGAGGGGTGGGGATAGGAGCAGAAATCGCAGTAGGGGCATTTGGAGCGGCAGAAGGGGATGTGCAGGTATAAGCCGATGGGTTGGTGGTTCATGGGAGGCTCCTTGGAAAGGGGTGAATTTGGGGTTGGCGAACTGTTTGTTTGTGCCTTGCCCGCGTTATTTGCCCTCTCACCGCTGCGCGGAGCTCCCCCAGAGGGGGAGCCTATAGGCCTTGTCGGATAGGGAAAACTCATAAGCGAGGCATGAAAGGCTCCCCCTCTGGGGGAGCTCCCGCCGAAGGCGGGTGAGAGGGCAACACCCAAGGGTCAGAACAAACTAACAGCCCGATAAACCCCAATTTGAAAGGAGAAGACCTTCCAAAGAAAGCCTTCCCCTTTGCGGAAAAATTACTTCACCAGATGTCTCTTGATCTTCTTGGAGGTGGTCTTCTCGAACTCGGTGGAACGGAGTTCCAGGGCCTTCATCTGCTTGAAGCTGGGGAGACGGCGGTTGATCTGCATGATCTGCTTGTAGATGGTCTCGTGGATGACCTCCTCGGACACGCCGGAGGGGAGCTTCTCGTAGTTGGGATAAGCCACGACGGTCAGGATCACCTCGTCGCTGTCCTTTGCCTTGCGGCCGATGACCACGCACTCGGCAATGGCCTCGATCTCGTCCAGGTACTCCTCGATCTCCTCGGGGAAGACGTTCTTGCCGTTCTCCAGCACGATGACAGACTTCATGCGTCCTGTGATGTAGACGTAGCCGTCCTCGTCCTTGTAGGCAATATCACCGGTGCGGAACCAGCCGTCCTCGGTGAAGGCGGCCTCGTTGGCCTCGGGGTTGTTGTAGTAGCCCATCATGACGTTGTCGCCCTTGATCTGGAGCTCGCCCTCGGGATAGCCATGCTCACCGGGCTGTGCGTCGGCGATGCGGCAGCGGCAGCAGGGGACGGAGGGGCCGATGGAGCCGTACTTACGGTTGTAGTAGGGGGTAACGTTGGTCAGGGGGGAGCACTCGGTGATGCCGAAGCCCTCGAACACGCTGATGCCGAAATCCTCGAAGGCGGCGATCAGGTCGGGGTTGAGCTTGGCGCCGCCGCAGATGATGTGGTCCAGACGGCCGCCGAAGGAATCCAGCACGGTCTTGAAGAGCTTGCGGCGCATATCGATGCCCATGGAGAGGAGGGTCTTGGAGGTAGCCAGAGCGGTCTTCAGGATCTTGTCCTTCTTGGTCTTCTCGGCCTCGCTCCAGATCTTCTTGTACATGGTGTTGAGGAACAGGGGGACCAGCACCAGACCCGTGGGCTTGAAGACCTGGAGGTTCTTCAGCACGTGGCGGAGGGAGTCGTTGATGCAGATCTCAATGCCAAAGAGGGTGGCGGCCAGCACGCACATCAGCTCGTAGGTGTGGTGGACGGGGAGGACCGACATGATCACGTCGTCGGGGGTGAAGCAGACCGTCTCGCAGGCGGCGTTGACGGCGGCGAAAATGTTCTTCTGGGAGAGCATGACGCACTTGCTGGTGCCGGTGGTGCCCGAGGTGAAGAGCATCTCGGCCATCTCCTCGCGGTTTTCCACAGCGGGGAGCTTGTAGCCCTCGCCGGCCAGGCGCTCGCGGCCGTTGGTCAGGACCTGCTCGAAGGTGATCACCTTGGCGTCAAAGGCGCTGTCGTAGGCGGGGGTCACGGGGATGAAGTACTGCACCCCGGTCTTATTATTCTGGATGGCGTCCACGAACTTCTCGTTGAAGGACTTGGAGTACACGATGGCCTTGGCCTCCACGATGTCCAGGAACTTGCAGATCTCGTTCACATCCAGTTCCTTGTCCATGGGGACGGCCACGCAGCCGGCGGCCAGAGAGGCGAGGTAGGTGCAGATCCACTGGGGAGAGGTGTCACCGATGACTGCGACCCGCTGGCCCTTCAGGCCCATGGCGTCAAAGGCGGCGGCGCACTCGTTGACCATGACGTAGAACTGGCCGTAGGTCAGATCCTTGATCTCCTTGCCCACGTAGTAGCGGTAGGCGATCTTGTCGCCGTGGTCGCGGACCTGCTCCAGAAGATCCAGCACGTCGCTGGCGCGGGGGTTGACGCGGTCCATGCGGGGACGGTTGATGGGCTTATGCTTCTTTGCGGTGATCTTTTGCTCGGTTGCCATAATGCTTCCTTTCCCGGGCGGATTCCTCCGTCCGCTCCCTCATTTTGGAGAGATGATATATTTGTTTGTTTGACTAACTAATATTTCGCACCCGCATACGGGAATCGGAACGGGGCATCCGCCCGGCATTCTGCCCGACCGGAAACCCGTCCCGGTTCCCGCTATACGTGTACGTATTCTCACTTTCCCACGCAAAAGCGGGAGAAGATCTCGGAAATGACCTCTTCCCCGGTCTCTCGCCCGCAGAGCATCCCCAGCTCGCCCATGGCGGCGCGGATGTCGTCGGCGCAGACGTCGTAGGGAAGACCCGCGTTCAGATTCTCGCGGGCGGCCCTGAGGCAGGCGG
The DNA here is from genome assembly GCA_045577755.1 of Eubacteriales bacterium. GTDB lineage: Bacteria > Bacillota > Clostridia > Oscillospirales > CAG-272 > CAMEON01. The sequence goes on along the minus strand of JAZNJA010000048.1, from coordinate 12,518 downwards.
CGGTCTCTCGGAGGGCGGCGGCCTGCCGCGCGCTGAAGACCACGGCCTCCTCGCCCATGCGGAGATCCCCGTCAATGAAGGCGGTCTCCACGGCGGCGGTCAGGCGGTCGAAGCCCTCCCCCGTCACCGAGGAAAGACAGACCGTGGGGATGCCGTCGGCGGGGATGGGTCTTTCGGGGTGAAGATCCCCCTTGGTGTAGATGCGGATGACGGTCCTTCCCTCCCTCGCGATCGACTCGATCAGAGCCTCGGTCTCGGGGTCGGCGCCCTCGGTGTCGGTCAGGGCCAGCACCAGCTCGGCTTCGTCCAGGGCCTTCCTCGCCCGCTCCACGCCGATGCGCTCCACGGGGTCGTTGGACTCCCGCAGTCCCGCCGTATCCGACAGGCGGAGGGTGACCCGGCCTACCGTGACGGTGTCGGTGAGGATATCACGGGTAGTCCCCGCGATCTCGGTGACGATGGCGGCCTCGCGGCCCAGCAGGCGGTTGTAGAAGGCGCTCTTGCCCACGTTGGGGCGGCCGCAGATGACGGTGGGGATGCCCTCGGCAATAGCGCGACCCGTGCGGTAGGTGTCCACCAGGCCTCGGACGGCAGTCTCGGCCTTCACGATAGCGGTTTGGATCTCCTCAAAGGGCATCTCGGTGAGATCCTCCTCGGGGAAGTCCATGCCCGCCTCCATATTGGCCAGCACCGCCATGAGGTCGGTGTAGATTCCCTCAGCGGAGCTTGTGAGCAGTCCGTTCATGCCGGCTCGCGCCAGCTTGACCTGCTCGTCGTTGCCCGCGTCCAGGAGGTTGCCCAGGGCCTCGGCCCGCTCCAGGACCAGCTTGCCGTTCACGTAGGCGCGGCGGGTGAATTCTCCCGCCAAAGCCTGTCTGGCTCCCGCTCTGAGGCAGGCCTCCAACACGTTGCGGGTGACCAGCACGCCGCCGTGGCAATTGATCTCGGCGGTATCCTCTCCCGTGAAGGAGTGGGGACCCCTGAAGAGGGTGCAGAGTCCGTCGTCCAGCACCTCCCCGCTGTCGGGGTCACGGATGAGACCGTACACGGCGGTGCGGTAGGGGTAGTCGGTGAGGGCCTTACCCCCCACAGGGAAAAACACCCGCGACACGGTGGCTACGGCCTCCTCGCCCGACAGGCGGATGACGGCCACGCCTCCCTTACCGAAGGGGGTGCTGACGGCGGCGATGGTATCGAAAGGGGATATCGTCATGTGAAATACCTCCCTTTACTGTTTTGGAATTACTCCTCGTCGGAAGTGACCTCGGCGGCCTCCGCGGGAGCCTCGATGGCTTCAGCCAGCTCGTCCTCATCCTCGGAGTAGGTGGCGGCGGAGAGGTCGATATCGAAGGGATCGTGCTCCTCCTCGCCAAAGATGGACTCGCCCTGCTTGCGGGTCACACCCGTGAGGGCCTCGGAGGACAGGGGATCCACGGTCTTGCTGCCGCGGCTCTTCTTCTTGGATCGGGACTTGGAGCCGCTCTTCTCGGAGCTGCCCTTGGCCTTGATGCCGGCGGTGGGCATACCCTCCTCCTCCAGGAAGATGACGATGCGACGGTTATTCTCCACGCCGATGGAGTTGGTGGAGACACCCTCCATCTTCTGGATCTCGGAGTGGATGATGCGACGCTCATAGGGATTCATAGGCTCCAGCATGATGCTCTTCTTGTACTTCAGCACCTGGCGGGCCTTCTTGCGGGCCAGGATGCGGAGGGCCTCCTCGCGCTTGGCGCGGTAGGACTCCACGTCCACGGTGATGCGGGCGTACTCTCTCTTCTCGCCCTCCTCCTTGCGGTTGGCGGCCAGGTTAGCCAGGTACTGGAGAGCGTCCAGGGTGTCGCCGTGGTGACCGATCAGGACACCGGCGTTCTCGCCGTCCACGGTGATGACCATGTCGTCGTTGTTGCCGGGGTGCATGGCGATGGTCACATCCTCCAGAGCCATATCCTCCACCAGCTTGCAGATAAAGCGGTAGGCGGTCTGCTCGCTCTCGGTGGCGGTGGCGGGGTCGATGTTCTCCACGGGGGGAGTCGTGGGAGTCACGATCTCCTCTGCCTCCTCCTCAACAGTCTCCAAGGGCTTCTTGGGAGCGCGGTCGCTGTCGCGGCGGTCACGGCGGTCACCTCTGTCGCGGCGCTCGCGGCGAGGCTTCTCCTCCACGGGGTCGGCTACCTGGTAGACGGCCTTGATGGTGCAATCCACGGCACCAAAGCCCAGAAAGCCCTTGCGGCCCTCGTTGATAACGGTATACATAATAGCGGAGGCGGAGGGGGCGCCCAGCTCAATGACGGCCTTCTCAATGGCCTCCTCCCGCGTCTTGCCGCTGATCTCGATTTCCTTCTTCATGACGGTAAAACTCTATCCTTTCAGTTATGTTGGGGGGCGCTCACCCATGGGGGTAAGCGCGGCCCGGGCGCGATCAGTCGTCGCTTTCCTTCTTGTTCTTTTTGTCCTTGCGGGCGGGGCGGTCGTCCTCCTTCAGGGTGGCGCCGTCACCGAACTGGCCCTTGGCGGAGGTGTCCTTTGCGGGCTCCTCATCGGGCTCCACGTAATCCCGCTTACGGGCGGCCAGGCGTGCCTCGCGCTCGGCGGGGGTCTCGTAATCCTCGTCGTCGATGTGGTGCAGGGAGCGGACGTTGGGGTTTCTGGGGGCGTTGGGGTCCCGCTTCACGGGCTTGTTCTTATCCTTGCCCGACAGCTCCCGCTCGGCGGCCTTGTAGTCCTCCTCGGTGAAGGTGGGCAGAGGCATGACCTTGAAGAGGATGAACTGCTTAACGGTGCTGATAATGCTCTTGAAGATCCAGTACAGACCCACGGCGGCGGGGACCATGAAAGTGAACCAGGCCGACATAGCGGGCATCATGATGTTCATCATGTTGTTGGAGCAGCCCTGGGCGGGGTCCTTCTGGGCGTCATTCTGCATGGGCTGGAAGGTGAACTTACGGCTGATCTTACCGCTGCCCCAGTAGACCACGAAGGTCAGGACGGGCATGAACAGGAGGATCAGCTGGTCGCGGGTCTGGAAGCCGGGAGCCAGACCCATGTTCAGACCGAAGAGGTTGAAGTCGGGGATGCGCTCGGCCATGCCGTCCAGAGCGGACAGGCAGTCGGCACCGTTAGCCAGGTAGGCGAAATCAGCCAGACCGTCGATGCTGATGCCGCTCTCGCGGATCAGGGACAGCACCTCGATGGTACCTCTGTCGGACGTCAGGGTCAGGCCCAGACCGCCCGCGGCGGCGGGAGCGTCGGCAAAGGTCAGGAAGGCGGAGGTCAAGCCCTCGGAGGCACCCATCATATAGGTCATGGGGTCAATGACGATGTAGTAGAGGAACATAAGGAAGGGCAGGGTGATGAGCAGGGGGAGGCAGCCCGCCATGGGGGAGTAGCCCTCCTTGGTGTAGAGCTCCTGGATCTCCTGGTTCACCTTCTGCTGGGTGGCCTGGTCGTTACGGCCCTTGTACTTGTTGCGGATGGCCATCTCGCGGGGGCGGAGCTTGGCCTGCTTGCGGGAGTTCTTCTGCTGGTGGATGCCCAGGGGGATCATGGCGATCTCCAGGGCGATGGCGAAGTAGACCGTACCCAGGATGAAGCTGCCGAAGCCGGGGACGTTGATGAGCCACTCAAAGCCCAGACCGATCCAGTGGAGGATCTGGTCCAGCCAGTTCAGCTTGGCGTCCACGTCCACGTTGGTCTGGAAGACCTTGACCAGGGCCTCCACGTCGGCGGCGGTCATGATGATCTCGCCGGTGGCCTTATAGTAGCCGAAGGTCTCCAGACCGCCGTTCTTCAGGGCGTTCAGGGCGAACTGGGGGGCCTTGTCGGGCTGTGCGGCCAGGGTGCCGTCCTTGACGCTTTCGTCGTTGAAGGCGGGGTCGGACATATCAAAGCCACGCAGGGCGGCCACCAGCTGCTCGCGGATGGCAAAGCCGTTCTTGGAGGCCACGATCTCGTCGGCCAGCTTATCCAGCTGGGATGCGGTGAGACCGTTTTTGTCGGAGAGCATGGACTCGGCGATGACGTAGCCCTTGGTGACGGTGGTGTACTTACTGCCGCCTCTCGCGCCGCAGGAGGTGAGGACACCGCCCAGCATGGCCAGCAGCAAAAGCCCCATGACCACGCGGGTCAGGATCTTGTTGGTAATTCTCGCGTTTCTTTTCATTCTGATGTTTCCTTTGATCTGATTGGATACCCCGGCAAAGGAAGTCGGGGCGCGGCTCCTCGGAATCTGGCCGCTGTGTTCAGTGGGTGGACGTCTCGGTGGCAGAGGGTTGGTCAGGCGTTATCCTCGGAGTCACGAGGCTCCTCGGCATCGCTCGGAGTGTCAGCGGAGACGTTTGATTCTTGCTCAGCGCGGTACTTGTCGTATTTGCTCCAGCGCAGAGGCATGGTCCTGAAGCCCTGCAGAGGCACGGGATCGTATCCCGCAGGGGACAGGGGGCTGCAGCGGAGGATCCGCCACAGGGTGAGGGCCAGGCCCACGAAAAAGCCTCTTTTCTCGAAGGCTTCCAGGGAGTAGGCCGAGCAGGTCGGATAGAACCGACAGGTGGGGGTGGGCTTGAGTCCCGACAGGTGCTTCTGATAGAAGCGGACCAGCGCCATGGCGATACGCTTCATGGCGTTTCCTTAGGCTTGGAGGCACCGAGGAGGGGACTCTCGGGCTTGGGGGGCAGCGACTCCAGCATATCCAGCTTTTTGAGAATATACTTCAGCTCGGACTCAACGGCGGGGGATTTGACCCGCTCGATGCCGGGGCGAGCCGCTATGACGATGAGAAATCCGCGGCGGATGGCGTACTTACGCTCCACGCCCTGCAGACCCGCACGGATGATGCGCTTGACGCGGTTGCGCTCAACGGCGCCGCCCTCGCGTTTGGGCACAGACAGACCGATCCGATTGATATACTGCTTTTGTGGATGCGCCTTCTTCAGCTTTCTGGCCGCAAGATCTCTGAGAACGTACACCGATACCAGCTTGCCCGACCAGTGCTTACCGCGCTGAAAGGTCTTTCTGTACAGGTGGTTCTCCTTGATTGCGTATGGCTTCATGATGGGTTCCTTCCCCGCGGCGTGCGGCCGCGAATTAGGATGGAGTCGCGGCGGGCAGGCTGTGCCGCGACGGTGAGCGTGACTTCCCTATCCGCGAAAAATCCCGAGGAGAGACAGACTTTCGCACAGGCTCGTGTCCGATCATTCCTCGGGTTTTTCGAAATCATGGATCAAATCCAAATTAGTAGGTCAGTCTCTTTCTGCCCTTGGCACGTCTTCTCTTGAGAACGTTGCGACCGTCAGAGGTCTTCATTCTCTTTCTGAAGCCATGCTCCTTCTTTCTCTGGCGCTTCTTAGGCTGGTAAGTTCTGAGCATTTCGGGATACCTCCTTCAAGATTTGCTGTCGAGGCGGTCTTCTGCCGGTCTGACAGGCACAGAAATTCTGCGAACAGGTCGCAGAGCGCACGACATTTACCGTTATATTATAACCGCATTGCTTTGATTTGTCAAGGGTTTTTTGAAATTTTTTTCGATTTTGCCCCGACAAATCCAAAGTTTGTGCAGATTAACCCTCAGAGGTCTCGGTTTCGGCCCCGTTCTCGGTATTGCTCACAAGAGGAGTACCGTCCTCGTAGGTAAAGGTCACCTGCTCCATGAGCCATTTGTCCAATTTTTCGGTGAAAGCCGACTCCTTGAGGAAGACCTCGCCCATATTCTGAATGATCTCGGCCTCGGTCATGTAGCCGTAGTAGTAATCCACCCAATACTTGATCTGGGCCTTATACTCTTCCTCGGTGACGGTCTCCAGACCCTCGCGCTCGCCGATGGCATGGGCGATCATGTCCTTCTTCACCATCAGCTCGGCCATACGGGTCAGCTCGGCCTCCCACTCGGCCTCGGCGTCCAGGCCGAAATAGACCAGGGCGAAGGAGCCCAGGTCGGGGTAGAGGGTGGTGAACTGCTCGCCGCCGTAGCTCTTGTAGTTCTCGTAGTAGTACTCCAGCTCGGACTTGTAGGCGCCGAAGTAGTAGGACACCTCGTCAGCCACCAGCTTCCGGCACTCGGCCTTTTCGGTCAGGTGATTCCAGAGGGAATCGATCTTGGCGTTCTCCAGGTCCTGCTCCATGCTGGTCGTCAGGTAGTTCTCCACGTATCTCTCGAACTCGGACAGGATCGCCTTATCGCTGGCGTAGAACTCGTTCTGGGTCTCGTACTCCAGGTCGTTGATCACGAAATCCTTGGTATACTCGGGCATGGTGTACCGGACCGAGTACTCCACGCAGATCCGGAAGACGGCCTCCTTGCCGGCCAGCTCCTCGGTGTAATCCTCGGGGAAGGTCACGGTGATCTCAACGGGGTTTGTTTTGGAGGTCTGGTTGGGCACCACGCCCACCAGGGCATCCTCAAAGCCGGGGATGAAGTTCCCCGAGCCCAGGCCCAGCTTGTAGGGGGACTCGTCGTCCCAGTTGGAGCCGCCCTCGAACTCCTTGCCGTCCACGAAGCCCTTATAGTAAATGTAGGCGTCGTCGCCCAGGCTCAGAGGCTGATCCTTGACCATGGCGGTGCCGTTCACGGCGGTACGGGCCTGGAAGCGAATGCCCCGGATGTAGGCCTGCACGTCCTCCTCCTCGATCCGTAGGGAGTTGGGCACGGTCAGGGTCAGGTTGGTATAGTCGGCACGGTCGATATCCACGTTGGGAGAGACCTCAGCCTCGATGTAATCGTAGCGGGGGATAGCGGTAGCGGCCTCGGTCTCGGCGGTGGTGCCGCTGCCGGTGCCGGTGCCGGTGCCCTCCTCACCCTTGCCGCCCTTACAGGAGGCCAGCAGCAGCAGGCTTGCGAGAGACAGGATGGCCAGGATCCAGATCAGTTTGCGGTTCATCTTGTGATTCTCCTTCGTTCTGTATATGTATTCGTATCACGCGCCGTAGGTGAAGACAGCCCGCTCAATCAGCCACTTCTGCACCTTAGCGGAAAGCGCGCCCTCGCGGATGACGGCCTCGCCCATGTTGGAGAGGATCTCATCCTTGGTCATGTATCCCTGGTAGTAATCCACCCAGTACTGAAGCTCGGCATTGAATTCCTCCTCGGTAAGGGTCTCAAGACCCTCCAGCTCGGCTATCGCATGGGTGATCATGTCCTTCTTGACCATGTCCTCGCAGAGCTTGTCCAGCTCTTCCTTCCAGTCGCCGTCGGCCTCCACGCCCATATAGCTCTTGGCGAAGGCATCGAGGTCAGGGTACTGCTCGGTGAAGGCGGTGCCGCCATAGCTCTTGTAGTAGTCGTAGTAGTACTCGATCTCCTCCATGTAGGCGTTGCGGTAGTAGTCCAGCTCCAGCTGAGGGAGATTCTGACAAGCGGCCTTCTCGGTGAGGTAGCTCCAGAGGGCGTTCATCTTCTCATACTCTACGTCCTCGGCGATATCGCTCTCCAGGTACTCCCGGACGTACTCCTCAAACTCCTCAAGGTAGGCGGCGTCGGAGGCGTAGAAATCCTTCTTGGCCTCGTACTTCAGGGTGGTCTCCACGGTTTCGCGGTTGTAGGCGGGAACGGTGTACTGCACGGCGTAGACCACAGCCACGTAGAAAACGGCGTCCTTACCCGCCAGCTCCGGGTTATAGTTCTCGGGGAAGGTCACGTGGACCTCGGCGGGGCTTTCCTTGGTGGCCTCCGCGGGGATCACCCCCACCAGGCCCTCCTCGAAGCCGGGGATAAAGGCACCGGAGCCCAGGCCCAGGGTGTAGGGAGAGGCATCGTCCCAGTTGGAGCCGCCCTCAAAGGCCACGCCGTCGATCATGCCCTTATAGTAGATGTAGGCATCATCGCCCCACTTCATGGCCTTATCGGTGACCTGTGTGGTACCGTTGTCGGCGGTTCGGTACTGGAAGAGGACGTAGTCGATGTAGCGCTTGATATCCTCGTCGGTGATCTCCAGGTCGGCGGGCAGGGTCAGCCGCATATCGGTGTAGACCGACGGATCCAGGGTAACGTCAGCCCTGACGTCGGCGTCAAAGTAGTCGTAGCGGGGGGCATGGGTCACGGCCTCGGTGTCGGCGGGATGAGTCTCGGTGTCGGTGTCGGGCTCGGTCTCGGCATCGGTGGCGGCCGGCTCGGACTCAGGCTCGGTGGCGGGATCGGTCTCAGCCGCGGCGGTCCCGGTCTCGGGTCTGGCGGATCCGCACTCGGGGCAGAACTTACCGCCGCTGCCCACGCCGCAGGCGCAGAGCCAGGTCTCGGCGGCGGTGCCGGTCTCCGCGGAGGGGTGGTCCGGATTTCTGTCGCAGGCAACCAAAGCAGTCAGCCCGAGCCCCAGCAAAAGGGCCAGGATCGCAGATAGCAGGTAACGCTTCTTCATGAAATAACTCCTTTTTCGGGAAAAGCCCCCAACCGATGGCGGCGGGGCGCAAAAATACTTACATATCATACTACATTTTTCAAAAATAATCAAGTCATTTTTTTGAATTCACAGAAAATTCAGAGAGTCCCGCCCCATTTTTCGACCCCGGGAGCGCAAAATTTACATCGCATTCACAACTTATCCCGCTTTGGGTGCTATTATGATGGAAGGGAAATTGCAGTTTATGGGTCTGCGACCGACAAACTGCAAATGAATAATGAAAAATGAATAATGAATAATTTCGGTGCAAATCCTTCGGATTTGTCCATTCATTCAAATAAAAATCGCGGGAAACCGAAGGTTTCCTTCCACAATTATTCATTCTTCATTATTCATCATTCATTATTGGGTTTATCGGAACGATAAACCCAAATTTGAACCCCATACCAAAGGAGCCCGACCATGGCAAGAGATATCAAAGAAAGCCGCGCCGAGATCGACGCGCTGAACCGCGAGCTGGTGGAGAAGTTCTGCCGCCGCATGGACGTGGCCGCCGACGTGGCGGACTACAAGAGAGAGCACGGGCTCCCCGTCTACGACCGCACGAGAGAACGGGAGATCCTGGCCGACATGGCCGACCTGGCGGGTCCCGAATACCGCTACTACGCCAAGATCTTTTTCACGGTCATGATGGACCTCTCCAAGGCCCGTCAGTCCAGCCTCCTGGCCGCCGCCCACGCCGCCGACCATCCCGAGGACGTCTCTCAGCGCATCAGCCGAGCCATGAGCGCCACCCCTGCCGTCTTCCCCGACGGAGGCTTGGTAGCCTGCCAGGGCGTGGAGGGCGCTTACAGCCAGATCGCCGCCGACCGCCTCTTCAGCCTCCCTCGCATCCGCTACTACGGCACCTTCGGTGACGTTTTCGAGGCGGTGGAGAAGGGCGAGTGCGAGTTCGGCGTCCTCCCCATCGAGAACAGTACCTACGGCACCGTCAACGAGGTCTACGATCTCATGCAGAAGTACAACTTCTCCATCGTCCGCAGTGTCAAGCTCCGCATCGACCACCGCCTGCTGGGTAAGCCCGGCACCAAGCTGGAGGATATCCGAGAGGTCTACTCCCACAGCCAGGCCCTGGGTCAGTGCCGCCGGTTCCTGGAAGCCCACCCCGAGATCAAGACCCACGTCTGCCGCAACACCGCCGAGGCCGCCGCTACCGTGGCCGCCATGGGTCGGGATGACGTGGCCGCCATTGCCTCGGAGTCCTGCGCCTCCCTCTACAGCCTGGCCCAGCTGGCAGACGGCAACACCATCATGAACGCGGGGCGCAACGATACCCGCTTCATCTGCATTACCAAGGATCTCCGGGTCTACCCCGGGGCTACCAAGATCAGCCTCATGCTGACCCTGCCCCATGAGCCCGGCTCCCTGTATGCCACCCTGGCCAAGTTCACCGCCCAGGGGGTCAACCTCACCAAGCTGGAGAACCGCCCCATTGAGGGTCGGGACTTCGATATGCGCTTCTACTTCGACTTCGAGGCCTCCCCCGCCGAGGAGCGCATCCGCTATCTCCTTTCGGATCTGGAGCGGAGCTGCGAGACCTTCGCTTTCCTGGGAGGGTATAGTGAGATCTGATCACACTCGAATACATACGAAAAACCGCCACTCCCCCCATCCGGGGACAGGATCGGCGGTTTTTCGCGTTTCCGCCGCGGCGTTGCGGAGAAAACCGCGAGAAATGCTTTCCGCACTTGACAATCGATGGCGATTATGCTATAATGAATCATCAAATGAATTCGGAGGACAGTATGATGAAAGCCAAGCGCATCCTTTCGGCACTTTTAGCCGCCCTGCTTCTGGCGGGGACCATGACCGCCTGCGGTGAAAGCCAGGATCCTCCTCGCGAGGAGACCACCGCGAATCAAGTCACCGAAACCGAGGCGGAGACCGATCTGTCGGATGCTCTGCCCGATGACCTGGACTTTGGCGGACAGGAGATCACCTTCATCAGCCGCTACCTTGAAGGGTGGACCTCGGGAGAGATCGCGGTGGAGGGTCTCATCAACGAGCCCGTCAACGACGCGATCTACGAGCGGAACAAGGCCGTGGAGGATCGCCTGAAAATTGAGATCAACAGCATCGAGGAGAATAACACGGATCCGAACCTGGTGGTTACCAAGGTGGATAACGCCGTCAAGGCGGGTTCCAATGAATACAGTGTGCTGGCGGCTGCCTGCTACGTGGCGCTGCCCTCTACCCTGAACGGCAATTACGTCAACCTCCGCGGGGAGGATGCTGGGTATCTGGACCTGGATCAGCCCTACTGGGCCCAGGGCTTGAACGAGGTCATTGAGTACGGCGGAACCCAGTTCGCCGCCACGGGTGAGGCCCTCATCACCCTGTATCGCATGGCCTTCGTAACCTGCTTCAACCAGGCCATGTTCGATAACGCGAGCCAGCCCTACCTGTATGAGTATGTGGATAACGGTACCTGGACTCTGGACAAGCAGATCGCGCTGGTTCCTCTGTTCCATCAGGACAACGGCAACGGTCAGCAGGACGACGGAGATATCTACGGCTTTGCCAGCGGTACCATGGCCAGCATTGACCCCTACTGGAGCTCCTGTAAGGTGGATATCATCCGCAAGAACGGAGAGGGTATGTACGAGCTGGTTCTGGACAACGACCGTATCCACGGCGTTTCCGAAAAGGTGCTGCAGTTGTTCCACAACACCGACGGCGCCAGCCGCATCATCAAGAGCTACGGCTACGGCGCCGAGCACGACGACATCCGCGACCTGTTCTCGGAGGGTGACTGCGCCATGGCGACTCTTCACATCATGAAGCTGGAGTCGGAGCCTATGCGCAATATGAAGGACACCTACGGTGTGGTTCCCATGCCCAAGTACGACGAGGCGCAGGATGGCTACAGAACTCTGCTGCACGACCAGTTTACGGTTTTCTGCATCCCCGCCACCGTGCAGGGTGAGGAGCTGAGCATGGTTTGCGCCGCGCTGGAGGCCATGGCCTCGATCAGCTACCGCGTCGTCAAGCCCGCCTACTACGAGACCACCCTGCGCACCAAGCTCGCTCAGGACTCCAAGTCCTCCGAGATGCTGGAGCTCATCATCGAGAACGTCTACATTGACGCAGGCATCATCTACACCAACGTCCTCCCCGGCTTCCAGGACAATCTGCGTACCCTGGTCAACAGCAAGAACAACGACGCGGTCTCCCGCTTCACCGCCCTGTCCAAGCGGACCAAAGGCCTGCTGCGCGCGATCACCCTCAAGCTGGATAAGCTGGTAGAGCGAGGATAAGCACCGTTTCCCACGCCGCGGGCGGGGAAATGTGAAACAGAATCAAAAACCGCCAAGCCCCATCGGATCGACAGGGCTTGGCGGTTTGCTCATTTGTCCCGTTGGGAGTTTCCAACCGACGGGGTTTGTGGGGGCGCGATTTCAGGAAGGATTATGGCATATCTCTTTTCAGAGGAGATATCGGGTGGAAAGGGAATTACCTTTTGAACAGAGCCTTCAGCCCCCGGGGGCGGTCCTCCTCGCGGGTGGCACCCAGGAAGGTATAGCCGCTCTCGGTGATGACCGACTCCAGACGGATATCGGGAATATCCTGCTCGGTGAGGATAACGGTCTCCTTTTTCTTGTGGTTGGAGGCCACCTTTTTGACGGTGAGATGCTTACGGACAGCGTCATTGACGTGAGCCTCGCACATCCCGCACATCATGCCGTCAACCTTTACGGTGATGCGGATCATGATCTCACCTCCTCGGCGGAGGGAGCGGTGTCCTCGGGCTTGCTCTCGGGGGTGTCGGCGGGCTTGACCGTGTTGGGGTGACAATGCCCCGCCATGGCGCATCCCGCGCATCCTCCGCAGCAGGAGGATTTCCCCTGCTTCTTGTCGCGGATGAGGGTGTACAGGAGCCAACCGAAGAAGGCGATGAGAACAGCGCAGATGAGTATGGTGAAAATATGGTTTTGAAGCCAGATAAGCATGGAAGTTTCCTCCTTTCGGGAAATGTTTGGGTGGGGGGATAATGTTTCAAATTTGGGTTTATCGAACTGTTTGAAGGAACAGATCAGTATGTTTCAGGGGGCCACCTCATCCGTCGGCTTCGCCGACACCTTCTCCTCAAGGAGAAGGCTTCGGTAACCGCAACCCTTGATATACATGGGTCTTT
>JAZNJA010000047.1:0-8478 GCA_045577755.1 Eubacteriales bacterium | reverse complement strand
GCGGCCGTAGCCGTTGTCGATGTAGTGCCAGAACCAGCCTTTGTGGGGGTTCTCCAGGGGGGTCTTATCGTCCATCAGGGGGCGGAGGTCGATGAAGTCCCTGCGGGTGGAGAGGTCGTCAAACATCCCGCACATGGTCTGGGAGCCGTCGGGGGTGGGGGCGGGCATGAGGTTGGGGTATCTCTTGTTCTCCATATTCATACGCTCCTTTCCCATTTAAACGGTTCGGACGGCGGTGCGCCCGACGGTGTAGTAGCCCTCGTCGAGGGCGGTCTCCTTGATGGCCAGCTTGACGGGACGCTCCCCCTCAAAGAGGCCCACGGCCACCTCGTACTCCCCCGCTGGCACGCCTCGGGCATCCACGCGGAGGTCCAGGGTGAAGGCGGTGTCGGGGAGCCAGTCGCGGTTGTCTGCATCCAAGGGGATCTCGTAGCTTCCCTCCTCATTCTTGAGGCGGAGCTTCAAGGTGAAGGGCCAGTAGGCTCTCGCCCAGCCTCGGTTCTCCATGTCCAGGGTGATGACGTTGTAGACCGTATCCGTCAGCTCGGGGATGCAGGCGCCCGTGATGAAGTACCAGTAGCCCAGGCGGTTGGCGCAGTACTCGGTGAGGTAGAACTCGTTCTCCAGCCACTTGCGAGGGTAGCCGTGGAAGCCCGCGAAGGTGGCGTGGGCGGACTTGAAGGCCTCCATGGCGGTGAGGCCGTCGCGGAAGTAGCTCTCGAATTGGGGCTTGATGTAGGTGTAGTGGGCCATCTCGATGACGTTGGGGCAGTTGTCTGCCAGCTTATCGAAGGCCCAGGGGGCGCGCATGGTATCGTAGCCGTTCATCTGGAAGTAGTAGTCACAGCAGATGGAATCGTCCTGGACCCCCATACCGCGGGCGGCGGCGTAGTCCAGGACCTCCTGGACCTCGGCCTGGCCGTTGGGGATGCGACCCACCATGTGGTCGTCGTTGCAGAGGACGAAGGTGTCGGGGAAATACTTGCAGTGGAGGTCGAAGTGCTTCTTGACCACGTCCAGGGGGTAGATCACGCCGTCCCCCTCCACGGTGTGTCCCTCGCCCCAGGTGCCGATGGTGCCCACGTCGATGAGCTCAATGCGGGGATCGCCGTTGTACTTTCCGCCGAGGGCGGCGAGAAAGCTCTCCAGGTGGCGGAGGAAGATGGGATCGGCGTAATCGGGCTGGATCTTGCCGTTTTCCAGCTCGTAGCATCTTGCGCCCTTTTCAAAAACGTAGGCGGGGGTGGCATGATTGAGGGCGGGATCCCCCTCGTAGGTCACGGCGCGGAGGGCGAAGGTATAGCCGTAGGCCCCCCATTTGTCCATGATCTCATCGAGATAGGAGAAGTCGTAGACCCCCTCCTCCTTTTCCACGTCGCCCCAGTCGAAACGGAGGTAGAGGTGGTTGAGGCTGGGGAAATCCAACACGGGGTCGTCCTCGTAGCCGTCGCGGTAGAAGGGGCGGCCGTAGCCGTTGTCGATGAAGTGCCAGAACCAGCCCTTATGGGGGTTCCTCAGCACCGTCTTATCGTCCACCAGCAGGCGGAGATCCACGAAATTCTTGCGGGTGATGCGGTCGTCTATCATGAAGCACATGGTCTGGTTTTCCAGACCGCCGGGGACGTCGATGATGTTGGGGAACGTCTTTTCACTCATGGAAAAATCCTCCTTGGGGAGATACTTTACGGGTGATTGGCGGCGTACAGAACCGCCATACGGAGTTCGGAAAACAGAAAGTCCGAGAGTCGTTCATAATCTTCGGTTCGCCCCTTTTCGCGGGCATAGTATAGCGGCGAATCGTTCCAGGAGCCCATACAGCCGAACAGGTCGGCCACGTTGGCGGCGTTGAGAAGCCGCTTTCCCGCCTCACTCATATGGGGAAGGGGGAGGTCGGGATCACAGGGACGATCCCCCATCAGGATGGCGCGGGCTTCACGGTAGCGTTCCGCGAACCACGGAAAATCGATCTCCTCCGCGAAGGAGGCGATCTCCTCCAGAACGGCACCGAAGTCGGCGGTATTGTCGTGATAAGCATCACCGGGAACATCGTAGGATACCAGGTGATTCTCGGTATAGCGCAGTGTCCAGGTCTGTTCCGCGGAATTCGGTATGCTTTTCGGTACAAAGGCCGCCGCGTCGCCGTTTTTGTAACGGCAGATGATGGCCTTGGAGCCATAGCCGGCAAAGCCGTACAGGTGATACTCCTCCCCCGCAAGAGGCCGCCACAAAGTCGCGTCGGTCAAGCCGCAGGTCAGCTCGTATTTTACCCAATCATCCACCGTAGTAATGGGCGCACATCGAAATTTGCTTTTGAAACTATGGGGAGCGCACTCGAAAACAAGGTGATAACCATCAAACCTCGGAGGCGGCGCGAAGGGGATCGCCCGCCCCGATCTGAGGACTCCGCGCAGATGGCTTGCCATCATGGCCGTCAACAGTAAGTCATAATTCATGAGCCATGCTCCTGTATCACGCGTTCGGATCCTCTTGGATCTTCATCTCCATCTCACACCGCTCGGCCCTGGCTCCCTTGATCTCGATGATGTAGTCCAGCTTGAGGATGCCCTCGGTGTCCAGGCGGTTGTCCACGGTCAGGGCGTGGATGCCGATGGAGAAGGGCATATAGGGGGTCTCGTAGGTGCAGATGGCGCGGTGGTGGGCCTTGAAGGTCATGGCGGTGGAGACCGGGCCCGAGCGGATCATGGAGACCAGGCCTCGGTCGGCGGTGCGGTAGGTGACGGTGGAGCGGGCGCCTGCCATACCCGTCAGTTCGGTTTCATCGTAGGTAACGGCGATGGTATAGGAGGGGGTATCGGTGAAGGCGGCATCGGGAGTGACGGTCATGAGTCCCTCGGTGAACAGCTCGATCTTCTCGATGGCGTCGGTCTCCTGTCCCGTGGCCTTGGCGCGGGTGACGGCGGGGTCGGCGGGCTTGACGAAGTAGGACTCTTCGTTACCGTCGCCGAGGTCGTCCGAGAAGATGCCCATGAGCAGCTCCTCGGCGGGAGTCATGGGAGTGGGGGGGACGTTGCCCCCCGCCTGCTCGGCCAGATCGCCGTAGACCGAATCAAAGAGGGAGGCGGCTACCTCGTAGCGCTCCGAGGTGATGGAGATGCGGATGGGGGTGACGGTGGGCTGGTTGATCATGGGGATTCCTTTCGTGAATTCGCAATTCGCAATTCGTAATTCGTAATTCGTAATGTAATGATTCAGTTAACAATCAAATTTGGGTTTAGCGGCAGGTTTGTAACCCGATATGTATGAGGAAACCGCTATGTTAACGGGCGGGCACATAGGGCCGCCCCTACAAGTGTATTTCTTTGTTTGCCAACGATTTTTTGGGTGTTTCATTACTATAGGTTGACCTGTAGGGGCGACCCTATGTGGTCGCCCGTCCAACTAAAAAATTGGCATCCGGTTTCCTTCAAACAGTTCGATAAACCCCAATTTGAAGGTCAGTTGCATAGATGTTTTGTGTTTGTTATGAAGATAAGGTCACTCGATCTCCTCGGCAAAGACCACCCGTCTTCCGCAGTCGCGGTCCTCGAAGAAGATATTCTCGTCGGTGTACTCGGCTTCGCCGCTCTGGTTGTCGTAGGGGTCCATGCGGCAGAAGGCCTTGTCGGGGGTGAGGGGCTGCTGGAACTGGTTGGAGGCCACCAGGCGGAAGGGGTCGAGGTTGGCGAAGTAGTGGTCGCGGCGCACCTCGTTGCCCGCTCTGGCCGCGCCCTCGCCGTAGGAGGGGTCACAGTAGAGCCAACCGTAAGGGGCGATGTGGAACATGGCCCAATCGTGACTGCCGATGGAGTCGGGGTAGCAGGCCGAGCCCGACTGCCACTTGGCGGGGATGCCCAGGGCGCGGCAGAGGGTGATGAAGGCCAGGCCCATGGTGCCGCAGTCGCCGTAGCCGTTCATAAGGACGAACTCGGGGATGTTCTCAATGAGCAGGTAGTCGCGGACGTAGGAGTAGCGGATGTGCTCGCAGATGTAGTCGTAGACACGGCGGGCCAGGCGGAGGGGGTCGGTCTCGTCTCCCGCGATCTGGGCGGCGAGGGACTTGATGAAGGGGGTGAAGCGGATGTGGGGGTATTGCTCACCCGTATAGTAGGCCAGCTCCTCGGGGGTGAGGCCTTCGCCCGCGGGAGGACAAGTGGTACGATCAAGATCAACAGCTGTGTACCCCGCGCGGTTGACGAAGGAGTAGCGTACCGAGTAGGTGGCATCCGCCTCGCAGGGGACCTCCATGTAGGCGGCGCGGTGGACGGTGCCCGTGACCGTGACGGGGTGGGAGGAGGACAGGAGCTTGATCTCGTCCTCGGGCTGACTCTCGCAGGCTACGGGGTAGGGGAACCAGATTTTCAGGGTCTCCCCGGGCTTCTCGGCGTGGGGGCAGAGCTTCATCCAATACTCCACCTCGTAGCGGAAGGCACGGTAGCCCTTCTCCCGCATGATGCGGATGGTCTCGGGGACCTCGGTAGCGGCGGTGGTGGCGGGGGCGTAGTCGGGGTTATACATTCTCTCCAGATCGTGGGTATGGGTCTTGAAAATATTGGATATGGCCTGGTGCTGGAAGCGCATCTCGCCGTTTTTCAGGATGTAGTCCACGTTGCCCGAGGCGATGAAGGTGTTCAGGGCGGTGGAGTCTGCGGCGGGGTAGCGGGTACGGATACCCTCCACCACGTCAGCACGGGTGAGGGGGTAATCGTCCAGGAGCTGTACCGCGAAGATGCGCTGGATCTCCAGACGCTTGCGGAGGCAGTCGGGCACGGGGACGGGGCGGGTGAGCCAGCGGTCGATGGCGGCGATCTCACCGGCGAAATCCCCCGAGAAGTGGTACATCTTGACCTCGTCGGGAAGGCCTACGGACAGGTAGGTGAGATCGGAGACGGGGAGCTTCATGGTGTTCATCAGGATTCCTCCTTGCGGTTGGTTTTCTCTCTGTATCATACCATATTTCACGGTAATTTGCAAGGGATACGGCGAAAAACTTTCGAAAACAAGGAAGGAGCCCCTTCAACCCGCCTCGTATTGTGGGGATTTTATCACAGAATCGTAAACATTTCGGAAACCCCTTGCATTATGCGGGGAATTGTGGTACAATGGTGGTTGGCCTATACCCTCGCTCATGGGAGAAGGCTGTGAATTTTCTGTAAACTTATCCACATCGGGTGTTATTTGGCAGATATTTTCCCGTCTTGTAGAGTGAACACCCTGCTACACCGCACTCATAAGGAATCAATATGAAAATACGTAAGAATCGCTTCGGAGTTGGTCTGCATACCGCCGTCTCGGTGCTGGCTCTGCTGCTTCTGCTGGGGAGCTGTACCCCGGTGACCCAGCAGCCCGGCGATACCGAAGGTTCCATCACCGAAGCCACCACGCCCGATAACGAGTCGGGAACCGAGACCTCCCCTCACCGAGGTGAGATTTTTGATCCCGAGGAATCCCCCCTCCCCGTCCTGTCCATCGTCACCGACGACGGCAAGCCCATCACCTCCGCCAGGTCCTACAAGGACGCTACCGTAACTGTCACAGGCGCCCCCTACGCGCACCACAACGTCACACTGCGCACCGAGATCCGCGGACGGGGTCACTCCTCCTTTGACGGTAAGGCGGACCAGGACGAATACGCCTCCAAGAATTCCTACCGCCTTAAGCTGGCAAACAAAACCAATCTCCTGGGCATCGGCGAGACCGCCGACCGCGATTGGGTCTTGATCTCGGGCAAGTACGACGTGTCTGCCCTGCGCAATTATCTGGTCTGGGATCTGGCAAGACGGCTGGGTACCATTCCCTACGTTCCCGCCTGTACCTGGGTCAACGTCTACGTAAACGGTGACTTCCGCGGGATGTACAGTCTCGTGGAGAAGATCGAGGTAGCTTCGGACCGCGTCGACATCGACGAGAGCGCCTGTGTCAACCCCGACGAGGTGGGCTACCTTCTGGAATACGACCTCCGCGGTGCCTACGATACCGGAGCCGTCCGGGGGCTGACCTACTTCTACGTCCCCGGTCTGGACGAGACCTTCGCCTGGAGCATCAAGAGCGAGATCCACAGCACCGAGGTGACCGCCGCCATCCGGGATCACATCATCACCTGCAACGAGGCCATTCTCAGCGGTGACCGTAAGCGCATGGAGACCTACGTGGACATGGCCTCCTTCGTGGATATGTTCATTCTGCAGGAATTCTCCAAGAACCCCGATGCCGGCTGCTCCAGCTTCTATATGCAGCGGGACGCGGGAGGCAAGCTCTGCCTGACCGCTCCTTGGGACTTTGATTTCGCCCTGGGCGCCTACAGCGTTTCGGTGCCGACCTCGGGTCTGGTCGCCGACGGAGAGGGAGTCATGTCCCATCCCTGGTTTGAGTTTCTGACCACCCAGCCCTGGTTCATGTCTCTGGTGCTGGAGCGTCTGGAGGAGATCAAGCCACTGGTAGAGGAGACCCTGAAGGAGGTACGGCGTATGGCCGTCATCCTGGAGCCCGCCGCCGACCAGAACGACCTCCGCTGGAATCTCTACGGAGAAAAGTTCTCGGTCTACCCCGCCAATCAGGTATCGGTGGATCGTGTCAGCTATGATGACCACGTAGATTTCCTGGTAGAATGGGCCGACGTCCGTTTGAAGTACCTCATCAAGGCCGTCCGCAAGCTGGCGGATTGACCGATTTCCCAAAAGAGCTGTTCTTTTCCGAGGACAGCTCTTTTTCGATTCGCGACAGCCTCGCCGCGGGGCTTGTGGTTTTTGGCAAAAAAAGCGCTCCCTTGGAAAATGCTTCCGTGCATTACGGAAAAAATGCGGCAGCGAGGATTATTTTTGTGAAAAGCACTTGCAAAAAAAGCGATTTTCGCTTATAATGTTTCTTTGGCAACCTGCGGGTACCGAAACGACGTCCGATACCGTACTTCAAGGTCCCCGCCCGTCTGCTGTCTACCGTCCATAACCCGTGAAAGGATCTGATATCATGAAAAACACGGCCATTCCTCCCGCCTCTGCCGGCGCTGAATGGACGCCCCGCCGCGTCGGGCTTTGCGCCACTCAGCTCTTTCTCTACTGCTTCCTGGCCTATACCTGCAGCTATCTGGGCCGTAAGAATTTCTCAGCCTGTATCCCCGCCATGATCGACGAGGGATTCATCACCAAGACCTTCGCGGGCACCGTCAACTCGGCCTACATGCTGGTCTACGGCGCGGGTCAGATGCTCAACGGCATCGTAGGCACCAGGATCAAGCCCCGCTACATGATCGGTACGGGTCTGTGCGGCGCGGGTCTGTGCAACCTCATCATGGGCTTTGCCCCCGCGGCGGGCATCATGCCTCTCATCTGGGCCTTCAACGGTTTGTTCCACTCTATGCTCTGGGCTCCCATTATCCGCACCTTCACCGATCTGCTCCCCGCAGGACGCAAGGAAAAGGCAGGCACCAACATCGCCGCCTCCTGCTCCATCGGCGCGGTACTGGCCTTCCTCATCCCCGGCTTCATTCTGCGCTTCGGAAACTGGCGCACCGTCTTCTACATCTCGGGCAGTGTGCTGCTGGTCTGCTTCCTCATCTGGCTTCTGGGCAACCGCTTCCTGAAGGGCTACGTCCGCATGATGGAGGAGGCCACCGTTCTCGAGCGTGCCGCCATTATGGAGAGGGCGGAAAAGGCCGCTGCCGCCGAGAACCGCACGGTCAAGCGCTCCCTCCCCGCCGTTCTGCTGGCATCGGGTCTGTGGGCTGTCCTCTTCGGGCTGATCTGCAACGGTGCCCTCCGTGACGCAGTGGAGTCCTGGGCTCCCACCTTCCTCAAGGAGCAGTTCGGTCTGGACAGCTCCCTGGCCAACATCATCGCCGTCATCATTCCCATCGTCAGCATTACGGGTACATACTTCGCCAACTGGCTCTTTTTGAGAGTCACCAAAAACGAGCTGACCACATCCTGTATCATGTTCGGTATCGCCGCGCTGTGCGTGGGCGGTCTGTTCCTCTGCCGCGGTGTGAGCGCCATTCTCTGCGCCGTCTTCATGGCCGTGGCCATCTCGGCTATGTGGGGCGCCAACCATATGTTCCTCACGGTGGTTCCCTACCACTTCGCCCCTCTGGGGGTGACCGCCGCCGTAACGGGGCTTCTCAACAGCATCATCTACTTCGCCACCGCTCTGAGCACCTCCCTGTACGGTGTGCTGGCCGACTCTCTGGGCTGGAACACCATGATCCTTGTCTGGATGGGCATCGGTCTGTTCGGTACCCTCGTCTGCCTGATCTTCGCCCGATTCTGGGGAAAGAAGCGGATCGCGCTGGATGAGGGGCGGATCTGATCCGAAACCGCAAAGCATCGGATTCCCCCCATAAAAAATGGGGCTGAGTCATTAACTCCCCCAAAAATCAAAAAAAGCGGTTGTTCAAAACCGAAAGGGCTTGAACAACCGCTTGCTTTGTTGTATAATTTAATTGCTACAAAAACCCTACAAGAAAGCGAGGTAATTATACAACAATGA
>JAZNJA010000046.1:0-8773 GCA_045577755.1 Eubacteriales bacterium | reverse complement strand
CGAGCCCTTCTACACTCACCTCCGCTACGACGAGGGCTGGTGGGCCCTCATGGCCGAGTTCGCAAGGACCCTGAAGACCCTCCGCGTCAACTCCCTTCACGTCCCCGTCATGACCCTGCTCTCGGACGGCGGCTCCAGGCGGGTGAGCGACACCGAATGGGAGCTGAAGTTCGACCTGTTCGATCAGTTTGTGGAGCATTTTCGGACCCACGGCTCCTTCCGCTACGTCACCATGGCCGCCATCATCGCCTCGGTGGACGGGAAACGGATGCAGGCCATTGACGAAAACGGCGGCGTATCCTGGTTGGAGATCTTTACCCCCGCGTGCGAGGCCTGGGCCAAGGCCTTCTACGGCGGCATCTACAAGCACTTTGAGGAGAAGGGCTGGCTCCCCATGCTCCAGATGCGCCTGCAGGACGAGCCTCACTCCACCGAGTTCTGGAAGTGGGCCAAGGATCTCTGCCGCGTATGTATGCCCGGGGTGGTCTGCGGAGAGCCGCTGGACACCCACACCATCTCCCGCGCGCTGGTGGGCTACTGCGACCAGTATATCCCCCGCATCGAGGTCTACGAGGAGGGCAAGGACTACTACCTGGAGCGCCAGCGCGCCGGGGAGCAGGTCTGGTGCTACTCCTGCTGTTACCCCTTCGAGATGGGCTGGATGAACAAGTTCATCGACCTGCCCCCCCTCTACTCCCGTCTCATGAAGTGGGCCTGCTTCACCCACGGCATCACGGGCTTCCTCCATTGGGGCTTCAACCACTGGGGCCGCGGCCTCTACGGTATGGATCCCGACGCCCGCTTCAAGGGGGACGGCTTCATCGTCTACCCCGACGCCGAGCGCAACAGCCTCATGCTCTCCGCGAGAGGACTGAACACCATCGAGGGCTTGCAGGATTGGGAGCTGCTCAACCTTCTGCGGGAGAAGAACCCCGCCGCCGCCAAGGCTATCGCCCGCCGTATCGCCTTCGGGTTCACCGACCTCCACGCCACCGCGAGAGAGGTGGAGGCCGCCCGCGCCGAGGTGCTGGCTCTGCTTTGCTGAAAAGGACAGAGCAGTCGGTTTGACCGGGGGACGGAGCGGGATTCCCGTCTCCCTCGGCGTAGACGGCCTCCCTCGGTGGAGACAGGACCGCGGGGGCGGTCTCGCCATGGGGCGAGGCTCGGACGGTACCGTCTCCTTTGGCCTTGCAGCCCCCTCGTCGCTGCGTTTTGTTTCAGTTCACATTTGCGACCTATAATGAAAGAAACGCTTCGCGGGATAACGATTCAGAGGAGACCCATGAATGAGCCTACGACGATCTATCACGTTCTGTACAACCCGCCGGCGGGGAACCTGCAATGAAAAAACCCGCTTCGCGGGATAACGATTCGGAGGATGACCCATGAATGAGACTGCGACGATCTATCACGTTCTGTACAACCCGCTGGCGGGGAACCTGCAGGGAAAGCTCCCCCCTCTGCTTGCCGAGCTGGAGCAGGCGGGGCACAGTGCCGTCGCGCACGACATCACCGCCGTCACCGATTACGCTTCCTTCCTGGACACCCTCACCCCAGAGGATACCCTCATCCTCAGCGGCGGTGACGGTACCATCAACCGCTTCATCAATGACACCGAGGGGCTGACGATCCCCTGTCCCTTGCTGTACGTGCCCAGAGGCACCGGCAACGATTTCCTCCGTGACGTGGATCGGGCGGGCCGCACCGAGCCCTTTCCTCTGACTCCCTACGTGACGGATCTCCCCTACGTGGAGGTCAAGGGTAAGCGCTGCCGCTTCCTCAACAACGTGGGGTTTGGTATTGACGGCTACTGCTGTGAGGTAGGAGACGCCCAAAAGGCCGCCCGCACCGGAAAGGGAGACAAGCCCGTCAACTACACCGCCATCGCCATCAAGGGGCTTTTGTTCCACTTCAAGCCCACCAACGCCACCGTCATTGTGGACGGACAGACCTACACCTACAAAAAGGTCTGGCTGGCGCCGACCATGAAGGGCCGCTACTACGGCGGCGGCATGATCGCTACCCCCGACCAGGACCGCAACGCCCCCGACGGCAAGCTCTCGGTGATGGTGTTCCACGACTCCTCCAGCCTCAAGACCCTCATGATCTTCCCCTCCATCTTCAAGGGGGAGCATATCAAGTCCACCCGCTACGTCACCGTCCACACGGGCTACGACATTCGGGTCATCTTCGACTCCCCCCGCGCCGTGCAGATCGACGGCGAAACGGTGGTGGGGGTCACGGAGTATCACGCCTATGCCGCTCACCTCGCGCCCCGGGCCTCCGAGGAGGAACGGGAGGCGGAGGCTACGGTCTGATCCTTATCTCGCCAAAAAAGGGCACGGCTCACTCGCCGATGCCCTTTCCTTTTTGAAACTGGTAGGGGGTCATTCCGAACTTTTTGCGGAAGCGGAGGATGAAGTAGGAGCAGTCCGAAAAGCCGCACCCGTAGCAGACGTCCTGGACCGACTGCCCCGCCAGCAGCTTCTTTTTGGCCTCCGACAGCCGTCTGGACTCGATGTAGTCCGAGGGAGTGGTCTGAAAGTAGCGGCGGAAGCGGCGGCAGAGGGTGGATTTGGAGATGTAGAACCGTCTGCAGAGGTCGGTCACGGTACAGGTCGGCTCGAAGTAGCGGGCGGTGATGTAGTCCACGATCTCGGAAAAGGACAAGGGCAGCTCGGCGGCGGCGGGCTCCCCCAGGCGGCTTCGGCAGATGAGATCCAGCACGCTGAAAAAGTCTCCCGCGGCGCGGAACCGCCACAGGTCTCCCTCGGTGGCGGCTCTGTACAGGGAAAAGCAGAGGTCGATCAGACGCTCCCGCTCCTCCTCCGAAAAGACCACCAGGGTCTGCTTGCCGAACTCCTCGGTGAGCCGTTCTGAGGCGGCGGGCGGGCCGTCCAGCCAGATGCAGAAATGCTCGTGGATCCCCGCCTCTCGGTAAATGCACTTATGGATCTCGTTGGGACGGGTCACGATGACGTCCCCGCGGGAGATGGGGTAGACCGTGTCCTCCACCAGGAAGGAGACCTCCCCCGAGAGGTTGACGTACAGCTCGTAGAAGTCGTGGATATGCTCCTCGTCGTGGGTGACGTCATCCACGGAGGTATAGCGCTTCTCGTAGAAGATCTCGGCGTTGACACGATCCCCGAGGGGGAGAAAGGGGGTCAGGCGGGGCGTATAGGGCATGGCTTCCTCCTTATGACGCGAAATTTATATTTTCTGCTGAAATGATTATGGAATTGTTGTTTTTGTCGTGCTATAATTATAGCACAATGAGCAAGAATTGTAAAGAACTATTTCGCTTTTTTATGGAGTTTTCCGAAAGGGAGGTACAGAATATGATCGCTCTGGTCAAGCACGCCAAGGGGGAAGGCCGCGTGAGCCTTTCCGACCGCCCCATCCCCGCCTTTGGAGAGGACGAGGTGCTCATCAAGGTGGCCTACGGCGGCATCTGCGGCACGGATATCCACATTCTTCACGATCAGTTCGCCTACTATCCCCCCGTCATCCTGGGGCACGAGTTCTCGGGCGAGGTGGCGGCCGTGGGCGAGCGGGTCACGGGCTACAGGGTGGGTGACCGCGTGGTGGGAGAGCCCCACAACAAGCACTGCGGAAAGTGCTACCTCTGCCGCAACGGTCACATCCAGAACTGCGCGGACAAGCGCTCCATCGGCTGGGGCATCGACGGTTGCTTTACCGACTACGTGGTCATGCCCGAGAAGCTCCTCCACAGGGTCCCCGACGGGCTGTCTCTCGAGGAGGCCGCCATGGCTGAGCCCACCGCCATCGTTGCCCACCAGCTTCTGGAGCGGGCGAGGGTGACCCCCGGCGACAGCGTGGTGGTCATGGGCATGGGTCCCATCGGCCTGCTGGCCGCCCAGATGGCCAAGGTGGCGGGAGCGGGGAGGGTCATCCTCTGCGGCACCAACGCCGACGAGGGCTACCGCCTGGAGGTGGCCGCCGAGCTTGCCTGCTACGACCGCTTCATCAACGTACAAAGGGAGGACGCCGCCGCCGTGATCATGGAAGAGACCGGCATCGGCGCTGACCTGGTGGTGGAGGCCTCGGGGGCCGGCTCGGCCATCCGCACGGCCATTCAAGTGCTGAAGAAATGGGGCCGTCTCTGCGCCATCGGCATGACGGGGGCGCCTACCGTGGAGGTACCCTGGAACCAGGCCATGATGAAGGTTTTGGACGTTCAGTTCAACATGAGCTCCAGCTATAACGGCTGGGATATGGCCTTGAAGCTTATGGCAAGCGGCAAGGTCAAGGTTGCCCCCATGATCGGCGTCCGCCCCTTGACCGAATGGGAGCAGGCCTTCGCCGACCTGGAGGCGGGCAGGGCCATGAAGCTTTTGCTCAAGCCCACCAATCTGTGAGGAGGGATCACCGTGAATATTACCTTTGAAAACAAGACCGTTGTCATCACGGGCGCCGCGGGCGGGCTTGGCTCGGCCATGGCGCGCCGCTTTGCCGAGGACGGGGCTGTGGTGGCTTTGTGCGATCTGAGGGGGGCTGTTTCCGCCGCCGAGGCCCTTCGTGCCGAGGGATACGGCGCCTACGGCTACGAGTTTGACATCACCGACCGCGAGGCGGTCCGCTCCGCTATGGCTCGCATCGCCGACAAGCACGGGGGCAAGATCGACGTGCTGGTCAATAACGCGGGCATCAACGTAGGTCCCGACCAGCGCAAGCACGTGGACGAGTTCTCGGACCAGTGGTGGGACGCCATCCTCAGGGTAGACCTGGACGGCACCTACAACTGTGCCAAGGCCGCCATCCCCCATATGCCCGAGGGGAGCGCCATCGTGAACATCAGCTCCATCGTGGGCATGGTACCTCTCCGCAATCAGTGCGCCTTCACGGCGGCGAAGGCGGCGGTGATCAACTTCACCAAGGCCATCGCCATGGAGCTGGCTCCCAGAGGCATCCGCGCCAACGTCATCTGCCCCGGCACCATCGGTATCGCCATCACCAACCGCCTTTGGAAGAACGACGCCGCCATGGAGGGCCTTCTCTCCCACATCCCTATGGGCAGACAGGGGGCGCCCCTTGAGATCGCCAATGCCGTGGCCTTCCTGGCCTCGGATCGGGCCTCCTACATCACGGGGGCGGAGCTGCCCGTGGACGGCGGCTGGACCTGCGGCGGGTATGCCAGAAATTTCTGAGGGGAGCGGCCTCCGGCGGCTTAAGACCCTTTTGCAAAAGGGTCTTAAGAATCCCCAAAACCTTCAAAAAAGTCATGATGAAAGGGGTATTCGTCCATGGAAACCTTTGCAAGTCAAGTCGCGTCCGCCCGTATCCCCGAAAACCGAGCGGGGGTCTTCTTCCTGGGCCAGGCGGGCTTTATCTTCAAGACCCCCGCGGGGAAGCTCATCGCCCTGGACCCCTATCTGTCGGATTGCTGTAACCGTCATTTCGGGTTCAAGCGGCTCATGCCCTACATTCTGGCTCCGGACGAGCTGGAATTCGATATCCTGCTGATCTCCCACGGTCATTACGATCATTTCGATCCCGACAGCGTTCCCACTCTCATGGAGAACGGAAAGACCCGCCTCATCGGGGCGAAGGACGTGAAGGCCGAGTGCGACGCCCTGGGGCTGACCGGGGATCTCACCTTTATTTCGGTGGGGGACAGAGTCACCGACGGGGACTTCACCGTCACCGCCATGCCCTGTGACCACGGGGAGCTGGCGCCCGACGCCCTGGGACTGCTGATCGAGATCGGCGGTAAGCGGATCTACTCCATGGGCGATACCTGCTACCGTCCCGATCTGCTGACCGATCTCCGCCTTCGGGATCTGGACCTCCTGATCCTCCCCATCAACGGCGCCTTCGGCAATCTCAATGAGGAGGAGGCCGCCCTTGTCATCGCAACCCTGAAGCCCAAGCTGGCCGTTCCCTGCCACGTCTGGAACTTCGCCGAGCACGGCGGTGATCCCGGTCTGTTCCAAAGGAAGATGAAGGAGCTTGCCCCCGACTGCGCGTATATGCTGATGCGGCAGGGGGAGGGAGCGGTGATCTGATTCCAAGTATATCTGACAAAACACCCCGAAAGGAGTACAATATGAGCCAAGAAACCATGAGAGCCATCACGGTCTACGGCCCCCGCGACGCGCGGATGGAGGTCGTACCCAAGCCGAAGGCTACGGGGGACATGATCGTCGCCCGGGTCTGCCGCACCGGTGTGTGCGCCACCGACCTGTCCATTTTCACGGGGGACAGCAGCTTCATCCGCTCGGGTGAGATTATCTACCCCTGCCGCTTTGGCCATGAGTGGGCGGGCATTGTGGAGTCTGTCGGTCCCGAGGTCAAGGACTTCAAGCCCGGTGATCGTATCTACTGCGACAACTTCGCCTCCTGCGGCGTTTGCGACGCCTGCAAGCGGGGGGATTACATGGCCTGCGGCCACATCCGATCCGTGGGCACCGTCAACTGCTGGGACGGCTGCTTCGCCGAGTATATGCAGATGCCCGAGCGCCACACCTTCCACCTCCCCGATGAGCTGTCCATGGACGAGGGCGCCCTCATCGAGCCCGCCTCCATTTCCTACGACGCCTTCCGCGGGGTGACCCTCACCGAGTCCGACACGGCCGTGGTCTACGGCACGGGCGCCATCGGCCTGATCTCGGTCTGGCTGGCCAAATACTACGGCGCGGGCACCGTTATTCTGGTGGGACGCACCGACGAAAAGCTGGAAAAGGGCAAGCTGGTCGGCGCGGATCACGTCATCAACAGCCGCAAAGCAGACGCCGTGGCCGAGATCAAGAGATTGACGGGCGGCAAGGGCGCCACCTTCTTCGTGGAGACCTCGGGCTCGGGCGCGGCTCTGAAGGATTGCATTCTGGCGGCTCGCCGCTACGCCCGCATCTCGGTGCTGAGCTTCTACGAGCACGATCTGGACGGTCTGCCCGTGGATCCTCTGGTGCTGGGGTGCCTGACCGTCGTAGGCGGCGCGGGCCGCTACGGCAACGCACCCGCGGTCTGTGAGATCATGGTGAAAAATCCCGTGAAGCTCACCCCCTGCGTGTCCCATCACGTTCCCTTCTCGGAATGCCTCGACGTATTCGAAAACGAGGAGAAGTACCATGCCGCCAAGATCAAAATCATGGTGGATTTTGACTAATGGAGGAAAAGCCTTATGGAGAAAAAGAAATTACCCCCGTTGCAGGTGGACGTTGCCAGGGTGAAGCCCCTGCTCTTCGGGGAGGAATACGAATCCCGCATGATCCTGGACCACGCCATCACGGGGAGAGACGACGTCATCCAGATCAACCACGGCACCGTCAAGGCGGGCTATGCCCTGGGCGGCGGCGTCCACGAGGAGGACGAGATCTACTACATTTTGTCAGGCAAGGGTAAATTGCAGCTCGACGACAAGATCGTGGACGTGGCCGGCGGCCAGGTCATCTTCATCCCCGCGGGCTGCTTCCACGCCCTGGACAATCGGGAGTCCGACGAGGATCTGTGCATCCTCACCTTCTGGCGGGATTGGCGCTTCAACGATGCCTACGAGGAGCGGATCCGTCGGTGGGGCACGTCGTTTAAAACGGTGGACGAGGAATAAGCTCCACCGTTTGGCCCTCTCACCCGCCTATGGCGGGAGCTCTCCCGGAGGGAGGGCCTTGGGAACACGGTCTTCTCTGTAAGGCTCCCCCTTTGGGGGAGCTTCCGCGAAGCGGGTGAGAGGGCGTTCCCATCATGAAAAAGCAGAAATATATAACAAGGAGATATACCAAAATGAAGCCTCTGAACAAGTACATCGACCACACCAACCTCAAGCCCTTCGCCACCCGCGCCGACATTGAGAAGCTCTGCGCCGACGCCCGCACCTGGGATTTCGCCTCGGTCTGCGTCAACCCCTGCGACATCGCCCTGGCCAAGGAGCTGCTGGCGGGCAGCGACATCATGACCTGCACCGTCATCGGCTTCCCTCTCGGCCGCAACACCACTGCCCTCAAGGTCGCCGAGACCGAGGAGGCCTACGCTCTGGGATGTGACGAGTTCGACATGGTCATCAACGTGGGCAAGCTGAAGGACGGGGATACCGACTACGTCCGTAACGAGATCGCCGCCGTGGTGGCTGCCGCCAAGGGCAAGACCGTCAAGGTCATCATCGAGACGGGGCTCCTCACCGACGAGGAGAAGGCCACCGCCACCCGCCTCTCCTGCGAGGCCGGCGCCCACTTCGTCAAGACCTGTACCGGCGTTTCCGCCGGCGTGGCCACCGTTGAGGATATCAAGCTCATGGCCGCCAACCTGTCGGGCGACGTGGTGCTGAAGGCCTCCTCGGGCATCCGCACCTACGAGGACGCCAAGGCCCTCATTGAGGCGGGCGCTTCCCGTCTGGGCACCTCCGCCGGTATCGCCATCATCCAGGGCGCGCCGAAGGCGTAAAAAGTTGCGGTTTATCGTTCCGATCAACCACAAATGAAGTGCGCCGCGGACGGAACCGCGGGCGCAATGATGCTCACTGCGGAGGTCCGCGGTGAAATGATGTTGCCCCGATGGGGCAAATGATATGCGCCTGCTGGCGCAACGGGAAGGAACGACGCCCTTGGGGCGTGAACAGGCTCCGCCCGACAAATCCAAAAGTAACTTTTCAGCCAATATGCTAAATTGCAGTTTAGCTGTCCGTTCTCCTGCCTTCCCCAGCGGGGAAGGGGGACCGCGAAGCGGTGGATGAGGAGAGTGCTTGTAAACCAGCGTTCTGGGTGAGAAGCTAACTCCCCTACCACTTTTCGGATATTGGATGCTTCAAAAATTTTGTTGT
>JAZNJA010000045.1:0-7977 GCA_045577755.1 Eubacteriales bacterium | reverse complement strand
CTTCTGCGTAAGCTCATCGTCGCTGAGGTCGGGATATTCCTCTTTCAGATCGACGATCCAATCCTTGAGGTCCAGGTCAATATCCTGCCAAATCATACGCTTTTCGGGGAAAGGATAGACGTGTGCGCCAAGTCGTTGCAGACGCTCCGCGTACTCACAGATGTGAAAAGCGTTGCGCCCCACAAGCACGTGGTAGTCGTCGATATACTTGCACACAAACGCCTTTCTATCTCCCGTAGGATAGGTGACAAGGATCTGATCTCCATCGGGAATACGGAACTTCTCTTGGTAGTCGGGATAGATAAAGCGGATCTCTTTCGGCTCCTCCATCTTCGATCTGTCGAGCACGGCCAGGACACCGTACTGATTTTTATAAACGTAATCACTCATCAGCGTTCCTCCCGTTCCTTGGCCTTTTTCTGTTTGGGTTCTACTTCCCTTTGCAATCTCTGCTCTCGCGCCTGCCAGTATTGAGGATGCCATTGCTTCAAGCTATCGTTGATTGCTTCCTCGTATTCACCAGGCTTGTAGTATTCATTGACAGGGGCTTTCATGAATCCACGATCCAGCAGTTCACGGATAGCCACCGGGGCATCGCAATCTTCCTCAAAGCAAAGATAATTCGTATAAGGGAAACAACACGCCAGCGCTTCTTTTGCTAAATACCGATCCGCAAGGCTTGCTACAACCATAACACCCCCATGAGATGGTGTACTGATAAAAAAGACACCTGGGGCTAAATACCGTTCGGTTTGCACATTCCCCCAAGGGGAAATCTGCGGGGCACAATACAATAATTCTGCGAGCAACTTATGATTATGAAACTTGTCCATACCCATCAACGCTCCTCCCTGCTGTCAGTTCTCTTTTTGATCGGGGTGCCGTACGCATCATAGTTTTTCGGGTCTGCACCGGGTACGTTCCACCCAAACATTGAACCTACTTTCATTGCCTCCATTTGAGGGCGAGTAATTCCAAGCTCCGCATTTCGTTTCAGCACATCGTTGATATTGCCGCCCCTTTTGTACGGTGCATACCCGCTTTCTGCGATGTCAATTCGGATCTCCTCTTTACTGCTGTGAATAAAACCATAGCAGTATCTCGGAAGTCCTCTGTCCTTTGCAAGCTTATTCATAAGCGTTTCTTTGTCGTAGCAAAAAACGTAGAAGTTGTAGTCTCCTGGCGTAGGAATACAGCGCAGATAAAGCGCGTAGTCATCCGTGAGAATACGGAATCCCCACTGTTCTCCGTAAGGATGAGACACTTTGCATTGAGGTTGAGTTCGGCAGTATGCTCTCATACTGTCACGGTCGAAAAGAACGCCACACGGCTCTCGCATCTTGTTTATAATGGCATCGAAGATAACCTTGAACTTTTCGTTGTTCAGCTCTTGGAATTTGTGGGGGAACCAAGTAGTCCAAAACTCTCTGCCGCCGCCAAAATCTCCTCTCAGATAACCGATACATCCAAGCTGTTTTTCTTCGTCCTTATTGAAAAAGAAAAGCTCTTTTTCTTCTTTCATCTTGATAGGTTCAAGCACCATCTTATCTCCTCCTCTCCTTGGATTCTTCCACGGGAACGTAGAAATGACCGTTTTCATCGTAATACTTCGGGTTTGCCACAGGAGTATCCCAACCGAAGATCACGCCGTTTTCCATAGCTGCTACCTGCTCAATGGTGAGGTTAAGTGCTTCATTCTGCTCGTTGGCATATTCGCGGTTTTCAACCATATTGCCGCCGTACTGCGGGAAACTCTCATACATATCCTCGCCATAGCGGATAAGGATTCGCTCACCCGTATATTTCAGTACACCGTAACAATATTCGGGCAGACCCTTTTCTTTTGCAAGGGCGGTCATAAGAGCTTTACGATCATAACAATGAATGGTAACGTGTCTCACGGAGTTCCAAGGGGTCAGCGCAATATACCAAGCATAGTCCTCTGTCAGCACGCGGAATCCCCAACACTCGCGGTTAAAGGAATACGGAACATGGTCGTGTACCTTGTCACGGCAAAAGGCGTTCAGATCAGAAAGAGTGCGGAGCATATACCCCGCACCCTCATTTGCAAGGCAAATACAAAGCGACTCAAGCTCATAACGATTCATATAGTCGTTATCTCCCGCCATTACCATATCCGAGAGCACCAATCTATCTTCATCGAAACAACCCTTGAGCCACCCGATAAATCCCTTTTCCGTCTCGCCCTGCTCGGTGAAAAGATACTTTTCATCCCATAGTGCAAGGCGTTCAAGTTTCATCGTCTACACTCTCCTTGCTTTCGTTTTCTTCTCTGCTCTCCTTGGCTTCGGGTTTTACCAAGAAGGCCAAGACCCCGGCCGATTTGATCTCCTCCTGCAATTCACAAAGTGCCGTAAGTTCGGCCTTTGTGATATTCGGGATAGAAAGAATGTCCTTGAGCTTCAAAGCTGTAATCTGTTTCTCCGACGTGATTCCCGACTCAATGAGACGAGTAAGCAAGCGGAGATTTGTCTTATTTACTTCAGCCATTATCTATCCTCCCTATCTCTATTGGTCTTTTTCTTGGGTTCATTCTCTTTCGGATATTCACCAATGCTTCGCTTAAAAGCGACCTCGGCTTCTACGCGGTCATACAAGTCCTTGTTTGCCGCTTCTTTGTCCGTAAAGTAATGACCCCAAAAGTAGTTGTTACCTCCGGTACATTCCCAAGTAACATACCGAGCGCGGTCGTGGATATTCTCACCAAGTACAAATTCCGTATTACCTACGGGAAACGACTTGATGATCTCATATCCCGCATTGATTCGTTTATCTTGCATCCCTGTTCTCCTTTTTCAGATCAAGCTTCACCTTTTCAAGTGTTTTCTTGGCAAATTCGGGCAGCTTCTCATGGGGTACAATACCCATAACGTTCGGCCTCTCGATTCTGCATTTCTCTCCGGTGTAAAGATTCCAGCCGTAACACGCTCTGCCTCGGCTACATGGTTCCACACCAAAGCCACTATTGACGTAGTAGAGTTGATTCGCAATATCTCGGTATCCATGGGTAAGAGAGCGTTCCTTAACGGCCACGACCTTACCCTTAATGCTATCCTCCCATGAAATGTCCACCACGTCTTCTGCCTTCAGGCAAGAAGGATCGTCCACACCGACGATGGCGGCGCGGCGATCCTCCAGTTCCTTGGCGCTCTCGCTGATCTTGTTGGCATACGCATGAACCGCTTCGGGGAAATTATCGAAGCAATGGAGCTTGTCGCATACGGGATACATATACCCCTCGGATTCATAAACACACATCATATACGGAAATTCAATGGTCTGATCCTCGGCAATACCGAAACAGATCCGCTTGTGACCGACCCAAATATGGGAATCGATCACATATCCATGCAACACTTCTTTTTCATCCATATGCTCACCTCACCCTTGATACCAATCATCATAAATAGTACCGTCAATGATAATAACATTAGCGCTTCTCGTCGCTTCGATCATACCCGCAGGTGTCCAAACGTGTGTTGCCGTCACGGAAACGGTGTAGTTACCATCCCTTACATACACGGGAATGAAGTGTACTCTTGCATTACCGTCTGCCGCGGAATTTTCAACAAACTGATAACTGCCGTTTACATATTGGAGCATTCTGCAATTACCGTTCGTCACAAAATAACGGAACTCGGGGAATGTTGCGACCGCATACTGAACCGAGGTATATGCGTTACTGTCGGGGTGATCATAACCGCTGACTGTAGAAATACTCGGTGCATAGCTCATCGTAATACCATAACCTGAGCGCATTGTCCACTTGTCGTTTTCATATACAGCGCTCACACAATCCGAACTCGGCGCAACCACGGGAGAGTCAGACGAGATCTGAATGCCGTACTTCTTCAAAACAAAACTGCCATCCTCATATTCCCACATCGTCCAAGTTGCCTGGTCGGTGCTGTCAGAGGGTGTGCTTACGTTCTGATAAGAACTCGGTGCTTCGCTCTCAAAGCGTGTATCGGGGGTCTGAGATTGACCGATCAAAGACACCGTAGCCGTGGTGAACAGAGTATTATTTTCATAATTTTCCTCGTTCATGTGTTGATCCGCGTTGACGGTACACTCCAAATACACGGTCTTACCGTTGAGCCCGGCAGGAACCTTCCACTTGAAATACACAAGATTCGTGCCACCGGCGGGCACCACCACATCTGCCCAATCCTGCGTTGTGATCACTACCTTATTGGACTCATTGTAGTAGTAGGCCACAAACCGAGCGGTATTGTGCATATCAGGCGTAATGTCATAATCGCTGTTGTTGAGCACGTAGAAGGAGGTGATGACATCCATCCCCTCACAGTAGTTCCCCGTTACGGTTATGGGATCCACCGTTACCTCATAGTCAAAGTCCCGTACAAGGATCGAGGAGGAAACGGAATTATTCCCTGTTCTTGTCTCATTCCGGTGATCTGCCCAGTTGACACGGACTTCAATGGCTATATCACCCAGAGAGCCACCCACGTTCAGAGTAAAGGTGATATTCGCTACGCCATAGACCGCAAGATCTACGTCCTGCGTAAATACCAATCTGCCGTCGTAGTAGAGTTGGACAGGAATATCCTCATATGCGTGCCTTGTATCCCAGTTGTCAACCCGTACCTTGACCGTGATCTGATCGTACTTGTAGGGATCGTCTTTAGAGAAGGTAAGATCGGAAATCGAGAAATCGTAGTTGGTCAACTGCCATACAGCATAAAGCGTGACATTCGCGTTGTCCGCATAGTTGTCCCCCGGTGCGTAGGAAACGCTCGTTGAGGAGGAGCTTGTAGCCCACCCCATAAAGTCATATCCGCTACGGGTAGGCTGAATTGCGGAAAGGGTCAGATCCACACCGTACGTCTTGGTCTGTGTGGCGGGTGCCCCTGAGCCACCGTTTGCGCTGTAGGACACGCTATACTTGACAGGATCATATTCCCACACGGCATACAGCGTAGTGGCGGCGTTTTTCGTAAAGCTACCGCCCGGACTATACGTTGCGGTGGTCGCAGTACGACTGGTACTCCAGCCACGGAAAGCATAGTTGAATCTCGTGGGCGTGGTAGTAGGCAGATACAGCGTCACACCCTCCGTCTTGATAACGGAAGCAGGCGCATCCGATCCGCCATTCCCATCGAAGCTAATGGTGTAAGTCGCTGGAGGAATATACTCCCACACGGCATACAAGGTAGCCGCGGCATTCGCCGTATAGCTACCACCCGCGTAGTAGGTGGGCGAGGAAGCCGAATTGCTCGTACTCCACCCTAAGAAGGTATATCCGCTTCGGGTCGGCTGATCGGTAGTCAACGTGAGGGTCACGCCCTCAATTTTGGTTTGCGATGCGGGGGCACCGGAACCTCCGTTGGCGTTATACGCAATGGTGTACGTTTCGGGGATCCTCTGCCAAACGGCGTACAGGTTGATACCCGAATTAGCCGTATACGTGCCGCCTGCCGCGTAACTCGGTTCGGTATCGTTACCGGCAATGCCCCATCCCAAGAAGTTGTACCCACTTCGGGTGGGGATGGTTGAAGACAGTGTAAGAGCAACATCGTAGGTCTTGGTCTGTGCAGAGGGTGCTCCATACCCGCCGTTGGCATTGTAGGCGACAGAATACTGATTCACCTGCCACACGGCATAGAGCGTTACACTCGCGTCAGCAGTATAGGAATCTCCTGCCGCATAGACCACAGCGGAAGCCGTACTATCGGTTGCCCAGCCGTAGAAGGTATAACCGGTACGGGTAGGCCGGACGGTGGACAACGTCAAGGTCTCACCCTCTGTCTTTGTCTGTGCAGAAGGTGCCCCTGTACCTCCGTTTGCATAATAACTCACGGTGTACGTTGCAGGAGGTGTATAGGCCCAAACCGCATAGAGGGTCGCAGAAGCATTTGCTGTGTAGCTTCCTCCGGAGGAATAATCGGCCGACGTGGCAGAGCTATCGGTAGCCCACCCCAAGAAGGTGTGATGGGTTCTTGCGGGGATCGTAGCCGAAAGGGTCAAGGCTACCCCCTCTGTTTTGGTCTGACTTGCAGGAGCACCGGAACCGCCATTGGCATCATACGTGATGGTATAGGTTGCAGGAGGCGTGTAGTCCCAAACCGCATACAACGTCGCGGTGGAATTGGCCGTGTAGGTTCCGCCTGCTGTATACATTGCGCTCGTTGCTGTGCTGAGCACGCTCCAACCCAGGAAGGTATAATTTGGCCGAGTGGGCTTAGTTGTGGACAGAGTCAACGCGACTCCGTGAGTTTTGAGCTGACTCACAGGTCCCCCCGTACCGCCATTATCATCGAAATAAATGGTGTAGAGCATGGGAGGGTTCTGCTGCCATACGGCATACAAGGTAACAGACGCATTGGCAGTATAGGCTCCGCCCGCTGCATACGTCGCATTTGTGGCGGTACTGTTGGTAGCCCACCCCACAAAGGTGTACCCGCTTCGCGTGGGTTTGACCGAGGATAAGGTCAGCGCAATATCCTGTACCTTGGTCTGGCTTGCCGGAGCACCGCTACCTCCGTTGGCGTTATACGATACCGTATAGTTCCGTTGCCAAACAGCGTACAGGGTTGTCGAGGAGTTTGACGTATAGCTCCCCCCCGCCATATACATGGCAACTGTGGCGTTTTGAACCACGTTCCACCCCGCAAAGGTATACCCGCTTCGTGTAGGCTTTACCGTAGAGAGAGATAACGTCACACCATGAGTCTTGGTTTGGGCAGAGGGCGCTCCCGATCCTCCGTTGGCATTGTACTGAACCGTGTACGTGGTCTTCGCCCAAACCGCGTACAACGTAATCGAGGCGTTACCGGTATAACTGCCGCCTGCACTATAGGAGGCAGCCGTAGCCGTACTGCTTGTGGACCACCCCTTGAAGGTA
Source organism: Eubacteriales bacterium (assembly GCA_045577755.1). Taxonomy (GTDB): domain Bacteria; phylum Bacillota; class Clostridia; order Oscillospirales; family CAG-272; genus CAMEON01. The sequence continues at coordinate 1,091 of JAZNJA010000045.1, read as the reverse complement.
TATCCGGTACGTGTCGGCTTGGTAGAAGACAAGGTAAGCGTTACACCATGCGTTTTCGTCTGTGTCGCCGGTGCTCCCGACCCTCCATTGGCATTGTAGGAAACGGTGTAAGTCTTGGGCGCATTGGATTCCCAAACCGCGTAGAGCGTTCTGGACGCATTACCCGTGTAGGTTCCACCGGGCTGATAGGAGGGCGAGGTGGAGGTACTGGCAGTTCCCCACCCCTTAAAGGTATAACCGTTTCGGGTAGGTTTCGTTGTGGACAGTGTGGTACTGACCCCGTAATACTTCTTCTGACTACTCGGCGCACCGCTGCCACCGTTGGCATTATACGAAATGGTGTATTCGTTCCGGTCGTAGAAAAACTCCACCCAATACTTACGGTTGCTGCACGATCTCAACGTACCGTCGCTGCTTTCGCTGTAACTGGAAACACCGGACGATCCGATACTGGCTGTCCCTTGGATCAAATCATAGCTGTAACACCGAGGGCTGGATGGCGTGTTTTGAGTCGCCCCTGCCAGTTGGTGAAAGCACAGATTTCCCGACACGGTAGAATTGTAATCGGAACGCAGGGTGTAACCCGTAATGGTCTTTTTACTGACACTAAAAGAAGCGTAGTAATTCAATGACTGCTGATTGGTCGTAGAGTGGAGCTGGTAGTTATCCCGATGAAAATTGCTCAGCGTTGGATCCTTCTCCACGTAATGCCGAACCTCAAAGGATACCGGATCCCACTTACGAACCGTAACCGTAACGTTCAGCTCGCTCTTGCTGAGGGCTGTACGGAAATAATAGTAGATATACAAATACGACCCGGTACAGGTTCCGCAACCGGATGTAGGTCCCATTTTACAGGTTTCCAGTACACTTTGGTTGCTCGAAAAGCCCACGATATCATAGCCGCACAGATACATACCCAAGGTCGCATCTACACCGTGCTTGGTGTGGATGACCACTTTCCTCACGGTGCTTCCGCCCGTGTCCTTGAAGGTCACGTTGATGGTGCGGTTGCACTCGCTCGACGTATACGCATAGTAGGTCGACGTCCCCCCTGTGGGATGGAAATGACCTGCGTCATAGTTGTCTGC
>JAZNJA010000044.1:0-21326 GCA_045577755.1 Eubacteriales bacterium | reverse complement strand
ATTTGGGTTTATCGAACTGTTTGACAGAACAGATCAGTATGTGTTTAGGGGCCACCTCATCCGTCGGCTTCGCCGACACCTTCTCCTCAAGGAGAAGGCTTCGGTAACCGCAACCCCTTGAGATATAAAGATCTTTTGGGTAGTGGTAACCTAGGCTTCTCCTGGAGGAGAAGCTCCCGCGAAGCGGGTGATGAGGTGGCCACCTGCCCGTTTCCACTATGCTCCGTCAGACCGTTAAACCCCAATTTGAAATCCTGAACATCCCATAAAAAATGCCGCCACCAGGCGGCATTTTTATTTCGAGAACGAATTACTTGTTCTCCTTGCTCTCCTTGGTGCTCTCGCACTGCTGGTTAGCGATGCCGCAGCTGGTCTTGCAAGCAGACTGGCAGGAAGTCTGGCACTCGCCGCAGCCACCCTTCTTTGCGCTCTCGCACAGGTTGCGGGTCTCAATGGTCTTGATATGCTTCATGATGGGATTACCTCCATTAAAAATACTGTGTGTATTATAGCACAAATCCCCTCGGTTGTCAAGACGGTTTCACGGATTTGCGCAAAAAAAGCATTCTTTTTCCTTTATTTCCCTTTCTCGACAGGGTCGGACAAAGAGACATCACATCATGCGATTCTATCCCGACATTCACCCACGGGATGACCCAACTGCGTGTTATTCGACATGAAAAATTTTTCTTCTATCTTTTGTTTATTTTGGATATTTACAAATCGGCGGTTCTGTAGTATAATATAAGAGCATCGTAAGGTAGCCCCAATCTACCTTCCATTTCCACTAGCACAACTGTCATCTCCTCGAGGCGGAATATCAACCTTATGATATCAACACGCACGGGTGATCACGGGTGTGCTTTTGTTTTTCGATCAAAAATACCGCCGTCCCACGGAGGGATGGCGGTATTTTTCGGATCACTTGGCGTTGGGACGGGTCTCGGGAGCGGGATCGGTGACGGTTTCGGCACCGCTTTCAAAGGCGGTATCCTTGGAGAGAGTCTCCACCGAGGCGGCGCTGAAGTAGTCCAGCGGATCCACCGAAAGACCCTTGTCCGTCACCTCAAAGTGCAGGTGAGGCTCGTCAGCCATCTCCGCGACGGCGGTATCCCCCACGCGGCCCAGCTGCTGGCCCTTCTTGACCGTCTCCCCCACGAGGATCCCCTCGGCCAGCTCCTTGGCGAGATTCTTGTAGATGCTGACCGTCTCATCCTTATGGGTCAAGGCCACACAGGTGCCCATCATGGTATCCTCCCAGATCTTCTCCACCTTACCGTCCGCGGCGGCGTAGACGGGAGCCTCGGGCGCGGTGGCGATGTCGATCCCCAGATGGACACGGTAGTCGCCCATTGTGTTGGAGTAGACCTGCAGGGTGGCGTCATGCCCCTTGAACAGCTGACCCGACACGGGCAGCTCCATCATCCCCTCGGGCTCGTCGGGATCCGCGCCTACGGGCTGTGTCTCGCCGCCGTTGTAGGTGGGGAGGGTGACCTCATCCTTACCCGAGGGGGCCGCCTGGGTGTCCGTTACGCCGGAGCTGCCGGCGGGATCCTCGGGGAGCGGCTTCTTGGCACGGTTGGCAGATACGGTGGCGGCAATGACCACGCCCACCACCACCAGAAGGGTCACGGTCGTGACCAGCACGGCACGGTTGCTCACTAGCTTTTTCATTTTGCGGCTGAATTCGGTTTCCTTGTTTGCCATATAGATCTCCTTTGTTCCCTTGACTTGGGGTGCTTTCGCTTCCCCATCGGTACGAGACTATTTTCTGCCGTTCCGGGGAGGATTATGCAGAGAAATAAAAATATCACTTTTTTTCGGAAAAGGCTTGACAAGTAACCGTATCAGTGCTATAATACAGTTACGAACCGTATCATTCGAGTGATACAGTTCAAAGGAGGCATATATGATCTCGTTTGAAGCCTTTTCCCCCGCAGCGGGGGTCCCCATCTATATTCAGATCATTCTCCACATCAAGCGTGGCATTGCGGCGGGGACAGTCACCGACGGGGAGGAGATCCCCTCCAGGCGGGTACTGTCCGCCCTCCTGGGCATCAATCCCAATACGGCCCAAAAGGCCTACCGTCTTTTGGAGGAGGAGGGGCTTATCGAGTCCCGCGCGGGAGCGAAAAGCTACGTCCGTATCTCGGCCGAAACGGTGGAATCCGTCCGCAGAGAGCTTCTTCTGCGGGAGGTGAAGGGGACGGTACGCACCCTAAAGGAAATGGGGCTCTCCCGCGAGGAGGCTCTGGCATACGTGCGGGACTTCTGGGATGAGCCCGCAGAACAGGAGGAAAGCCATGACTGATATTCATTCTGTGGGACGGGTTCGCCACGGATCCCCCGGCGGAGAGATCCGCACCCATCTGTCGCTCTTCTACTTGATGATGAGAAGCCGCATGCGCGCCATGTGCGGAATACTGCTCCTGCTGGTCGGCGGGGAGCTGATCCTCTTTGCCCGGGAACTGAGAATCGTGCTGGCCGAGGACTATATGGGACGGCCATACCTGCAGCAGCTGCTGCAAAACAGCCATGCGACCGCCGTCTTCTGGGTTTGCCTGGGGCTCACGATCCTGCTCTGCGCCTCCTTTGGTCTCTCCCGCGGAGGTCGGACAGACTACACGTTGCGACGGCTCGCGGTGAAGGAATCCACTCTTCATCTTTGGCAGGCAGGCTTCACCCTGGTCTGTATCCTGCTTCTGTACCTACTCCAGATCCTTCTGGGCTACGGCATGGCCTGCTGGTACGTCCGATCGGCGGGGGAGCTGTTCCCCGACAGGATCGGCGAGCAGACTGCTTTCCTGATCTTTTGGGAGAACAGGCTGCTCCATTCCCTTCTGCCCCTTCAGGACGGCACCCGCTGGCTGTCCACAGCGGCGGCTACGATGACTCTCTCCCTGAGCACCTCCTATTTCCCTTTCCTACGCCGACAGAATAAGCTCCCCGTGATGCCCTTGATCGTCTCGGTGCTGTACGTCTCGTGTATGGCTACCGTGACCTACCACTCCCCCGGTACGAATCTGGTCTACACCGCGTTTTTCGCGGGCGCCGTCTGCCGTATGATTCCCGTCATTCTGAGAGGAGGCTGGAGACATGAAGAGGAAGCGTGATCTGTCCGACTTCGCCCCGCCCGGGGCCAGGCTTTCCCGTATGCTCGTCCTGTACTTCGCCGTCCTGGGGATCGCGGCGCTCGTCAGTGCCCTGTCCTTGGTCCGGATGGAGGAGGCTTACTCCAACGTCCTTGACTACGACCGCCAAAGCCAAAGCTGGCACGTGGATCCCAACGCGGAGATGGAGGATTTCGCCCCGCTGGTCATGCCCTGCTTTTCAGGCTTTTTGGGGGTGTCGCTGCTCTGTGTGGCGGGTATTTTCGTCAACCGCACGGCCTTTTATCGTGGTTCCAAGAGCATCTACCTCATGAAGCGGCTTCCCACGGGGGGCGAGCTCTTCCGCCGTACGGCGGTTCTGCCCCTCCTGGGACTTCTGCTGACCCTGGCGTTTTTTTCGGCGCTCGTATGCCTGTACTATTTCATCTACCTGCGTGTCACCCCCGAGGAGTGCCTGGCCCCCGACCAGCTCGCCCGTCTGTTTGAATACCTGTTTGATCCCGCAGCCTACGCGGCGCGGATAAGGAGCGAATTATGATTGAGATCAAGAATATGACCAAACGATACACGGGCTACCCCGCCTTGAAGGAGGTCAGCCTGACCTTGCCCCGCGGGGAGATCGTGGGACTCTTCGGAGAAAACGGCGCGGGGAAAACTACCCTCATGAAGTGCATACTGGGCTTCATCCCCTACAAGGGAGAGATCACCCTGGACGGAGAGCCCATCACCCGAAAGAATATCACCCGCGTCTCCTTTGCCACCTGTGAGCATTCCTTCTTTCCCGAGCTGACCCCCGAGGCCCACAGGGATTTCTGCAAGGTCCATTTCCCCGCCTTCTCGGATACCCGCTTCGACGGACTCATGGACTTCTTCGAGCTGCCCCGCCACAAGCGCCTCAAGAGCTTTTCCACGGGCCAGAAGAACCAGTTCGAGGTTATCCTCGCCCTGTCCCAGGGGGCCGATTACATCCTCATGGATGAGCCCTTCGCGGGCAACGATCTCTTCAACCGATCTGATTTCTACCGTGTCCTGGCGGGAATCCTGACCCCCCGCGAGACCGTGATCCTCTCCACCCACCTCATCGAGGAGGTCTCGGATTTCGTGGGGCGGGCTATCCTGCTTCACAAGGGAGAGGTGCTGGGCGATATCACGGTTGAAGGTCTGGAGGAGGAGGGTAAGACCCTGACAGACTACGTCAAGGAGGTCTACAGCTACCGCGCCGACCGTGTGAGCCGGGCTCTCGACAGTATGTGTGGGGAGGAGGAGTAAGCATGAAAAAGCTATACGCTTCCCTGATATCCCTGGCCGTAGCGATCTGCCTGTTGGCGGGGGCCTGTACCCTGGTGTGCGCCGATCTCTGCCGGAGCGGGGAGAACGTAACCGTAAGCCACGAGGTCATCTACGGGGATCTCTCGGCCTTGGACGGCCTGGCGGTAACCCTTCGTCACCATATGGGATACACCCTCCTGTGGGAGACCGATCTGACCTTTCGAAACGGCCCGATCCCTGATACCGATCTGACCTGTCATATCTCCCGGAATACCATGTACACCTCCATCGAGGTACCCGAGGATATCAGCCCCGGCATTCTGCTTTCGGATTACTACGGCAGTCTCCTCGCCTTCGAGCCGGTCGGGGAAAACTACGGGATAGCCGCCGAATATGAGCGCCTCTACGATTCCATCCCGGAGGGCGGGACCGCCACCAGCACCTACCGGCTGAGGGACTATACGGATCGGATCCCGCTCCTGTTCCAGTACGGTCTGAGCGGTCTGACCCCGCCTGAAAACTGGCGGTACGAGATAAACGAAAAAGAGCCCTGGCAGGAAATGGCCAATCGGATCCTTGACTATTTCGCCATGCCCCTCCCGGAGGACGCGGAGCTGAAATTCACCGTGCGGCGGGACGAAAACGGCCGTCAGAATGCGGTCGATCTCACGGGAACCCCCACGGTCAAATCCCTGAGCTTTGCCACAGAGGACGCCATCTACGTCACCTTCCGCTTCACGGGAGACATCGACTCGCTGGACCCGGATGCCATGGCACGGGGATTCGGCGTGTACCACATTCCCCTGGACAACACCCGAACCGGACCTGAGCGGATCCTGGTGGATGAGATCACCCGCTTCTTCCCGCTGGATACGGGGATCCTTCCCCTGGAGCTGAAGCCCGATCCCGTAACGGGCCACCTGATGCTCCTGGGCATGGAGGGGGAGGAGACCTTCCTGATGGTGCTGGACAAAACCGACGGCCATCTGATCGGAAAGACCTCTCTGCACCGTTTCACGCCGACGGATTACGCCATGACGGTACAGGAGGACGTGACCCTGCTGATCGACAGCCACCGCATTCAGATCCTGTCCCGCCGTGAGGACGGATCCTACGGCACGGACAGCGAGGTCTGCCCCGGAGAAGCGTATCAATGGGAGGATCCGGGCTTCATGACCACCCTCAATTATGCCTTCGCCTACGACGGGGAGCGCCTGGCCATTCTGCGGGACCATCCCACAGAGGGGCTGGAGATCGTGGTCCTGAAGGACAGCACGGTCCTGGTCCACGTCCTGTGCATGACCTCGCTCCATAAGGAACAACGCTATTACTCCGTCTGCCTCTGCCCTCCGATGCCAACCAGAAAATATGCCCTGGAAGCGGGGTGGGCGCCCTGAGGCCAACGGATAAAGGAACCGAGTCAAGGAGTGATCTCTCTCCTTTTCCCGGTTCCTTCTTGACTTTTCCGCCAAAATGTGGTACAGTATTAGAAAAGGGATGCCCGCGCACCCCGAATCCCTATTTTTTCCCGCTGCGCAAAAGGTGCCGCCTTCTGGTGGCCTCCCCGCCCCTCAGATGGCGCTCGCTCTTGTTTTGCTCCAGTACCTTGGCAACCTCTCCGTACAGCGTGGGATTCACGTGGCGGAGGATCTCGGTCACGTCCTTGTGTACCGTGCTTTTGCTGATCCCGTAGCGGGCGGCCGCTTTGCGCACGGTGGCGCGGTTCTCCACGATGTAGGTGCCAAGGATCACGCAGCGCTCCTTGTCTGCCGCTATGTACATCATATACCAGTCCCCCTTTTCCATGGTGGTTCTATGCCACTCTATGCGAAGGAGGACGGAATTATCCGTAATAATCCTCTGCTTGGAAAGGAATCTTCATCATGCCTGACTTGTACACCGCTCCCGAGGCCCCCGATCTTTTCGAGGGCATGACCGCCATCTCGGCGGTGCTGGACGAATCCATCCGCGATTTCAACGACCGCCGCGTGCTGACCGTCTTTGTGGACAAGACCCGCCTGGACAAGAAGGCCCGGGAGATCTCCTTCCTCAACCGAAGGGCCGGGGAGCTGGGCTTCACGGTACAGCCCGTCCACCCCGACGACCTGGACAACCTGACCTCGGGCAAGACCCACGGCGGCATCGTGGCGGTCTGCTCAGACCGTTCCCTACCCCTTCTGTCCGCGTCCATGGATAAGATCCGTGAGGGGGGGTTCTACGTCCTTTTGGAGGGTATTGAGGATCCCTATAACTTTGGCTATACCGTGCGCTCCCTCTATGCCGCGGGGGTGGACGGCGTGATCCTGCCGCCCCGCAACTGGATGGGGGTGGCGGGGCTGGTTGCTCGCTCCTCGGCGGGTACCTCCGAAAAGATGCCCATGTTCGTGGCCGAGCCCGCCGAGGTGATCCCTCTGTTCAAAGCCAAGGGATACCGCGCCGTCTGCGCTGAGATCCGTGATTCGGTGGATCTCTACGAGGCGGATCTCGCCCTCCCCCTTCTGCTGGTCATCGGCGGGGAAAAGCGGGGAATCTCCCGCGCGGTGCTGGGAGAAGCCGACCTCAACGTCCGCATCGGATACCGCGGCAGCTTCCGCGGATCCCTATCCTCGGCCGCGTCTGCGGCGGTTCTGGCCTTCGAAATCAGCCACCGCAATACCCCCTCGGTGGGAGAATGACCCCCTCTCCACACAATCGAAAAGCCCGAGGCAGATGCCTCGGGCTTTTTCCATGCTTCGCGGGAGCCTTCGGGAAAGGCCTTGCCCCGCGGAAGAGCGCTTACGCGTCGAACACGATGCGCCCCTGAGCATCGAACACATAGGTCCCACCGGGGAGCAGACCGTTAAGCATGGGCGCGCCGATGGTGTAGGAGCGATTCCGTACGGCACGGCAGGAGCTGTTGATGTAGTAGTAGTAGCCGTCCACCCGGATCAGACCCGCGTAGACCGCCACGCCGTTCTCATAGTAGCGGGTCTCGCCGTCCTCGTCCACCGACAGGCCGCTCTTTTGGACGTCCTTGATCAGCTTACCGTCGGCGCCGAAGTAGTAGACCCCCGCCGCCAGCAGACCGTTGGTCTTGGAGACGTGGTGGAAGCGGTTCTTGACCGCCAGCTTAGAGCTGTTGACGTAGTAGAAATCACCGTTGACACAGACCAGACCCATATACTGGGCCTCGCCGTTGATGTAGTAGCGGTGATTACCGTCAACGTCGGCCACAAGGCCGTTCAAGCCCTGCATTTTACCGTCCGCGCCGAACACGTAGGTGCCGTAGGCCAGAAGGCCGTTGGTCTTGCTGATGGTGTAGGAGCAGTTTTTGACTGCGGTGTAGGTGCTGCCCGAGAAATAGTAGTAGTTTCCTTCCCCGTCCTGCACCAGACCCGCGTACTGTGGAATACCGTTCTTATAGTAGCGCACCTGACCGTCCTCATCGGTAATGATACCATTCTTGGCGGTATCCAGCACCAGCACGCCGTTCTCATCGAAATAGTAGCTGCTTATGGGAAGAAGCCCGTTGTGCTTGGAGGGAATGTAGTACCGCCCTTTGACCGCGACACAGGAGCTGTTGAAATAGTAGATCTTACCCTGCCCGTCGGCCACAAGACCCGCATACCGGGGAGCTCCCGCCTCGCAGAAGCGGATATGTCCGTCGTTGCAGTGAACGATCCCCTCGGCGGGGACGCCATCAGGGCTGACCCAAAGCTCTCCCGAGGGAACGTGGACCTCGGTGGAGCTGCCCAGGCAGATCACCTCAGTATTCGGGCCGAAATACCAGAATTCGATCCCCAAAGCCGCCCATTCCTCGGGAGTACCGCGGAAGTACACGGTTTTCAAGGACATACACGACGAGAAGGCGGCGGGATCCAGCGACTTCAAGGTCGAGGGGAGGATCACCTCGCGAAGCTGGCGGCAGGAATCGAAGGCGTACATATCGATGGTAGTCACCCCCTCGGGGATGGATACCTCGGTAAATCGGTTGAAGGAGAAGGCATCGTATCCGATTTCGGTGATCCCCTCGGGTATGACGATCTCGGTAAGGCCGAAGGCGGTAAACACGCGGGTACCAATCTTAGTCACACGGCCATCCGCGGGGATCGGACTGTCGGGGCAAGCCAGCACCAGCGTTCCCGTGGCGGTCTCCACGACACAGTTGTCCACACAGGAGAAGTATGGATTGTCCTCATGCACCGATATGGAGGTCAAGGTGTGATTGATGCCGTAGTCCAGACCCGGCCAGATATAGCGGATATTCTCGTGAAAGGTCATGCCGGTGATGCGATGCTGCGCCGTGGCAAAGAGCCAGAAAAAGGACACACCCTCTACGCGCTCGCCCTCGGGAGACAGGCGGGGGATCACCAGGTGGCTGTCCTCACAGGTGCCCAGGGCCTCCACGTAGCAGGTGCCGTCCCCCCGGGAATGGAATACCAGTCCCTCACTTTCGGGGAGGGGGGCCTCCTCCGCGCCCGCCATGAATACCCCGGCCAGGATCAGCAGGGTCGCGGCGCACAGGATCCACAGTGCACGGAGACACACACGGTTCAAAGTGAGATGGGATGATTTCATACAAGATTCCTCCTTTACTGAACAATCACGTTACTTCCACGGTCCGCTGAGAGCGTACACAGAACGGGCGATCCGGTCCCGCGGCGTATACCCACGGCGCTGACCGCGATCCCCTACCAATATTATAATGCTTTTTTCTTCCTCTGTCAAGGGTAACGCCCTAATCTCTCCCTTGTGATATTCCACAAAAAGTCGCGCTCTCCTTTGGCAGGCCGAGGGTCTCCGCGACAGGAAGCAAAAATGAGATACCGGACCGGCACGCGTCGCGTCTCCGTCCTGTATCTCATATCTTGCGTATTGCGGGCCGTGGGTCGTCCTTCCCTCCATCCTCAACGGGTACCGCGCTCCGCCTCAGTCAGCGGGAGAATGGACAGGGAGGCGAAGGTCACCGTCCCCCCGCGCACCGTCAGACCGCACTGGGACTGCAGAGTGGCGGCGATCAGGGTGTTGTTCAGGGTGTGGGTCTCACCACCCTTGAGGATGACCGTAGCGGTCTTGGCGAAATCGTTGCGGGGAAGCGCCTCGGTCACGTCGGCGTAGACCTGACTGCCCTCCGGCACCACAGTGGCGTAGCACGCACCGTCCACCAGCACCTCCACGGTATAGCCGTCATCCAGCATGGTCAGCGTCTCTCCCTCACAGGGAATCCGATAGATGGCATTCCCCACACGGGTAATGTTGTTGGGATCGTAGTACTTGACCATGAGAGTCAGCACACCGTCACTCAGCTGCGCGTAGATCCCCGCGCCGCCCATAGCCCCCGCACCGTCAGTCTCATAGAAATTATGGATGAGGAATCGACCGACCGAGGGGTCCTGATGCTCCCGCAGGGAATCGGAAATGACCCGATAGTAGCCCCTTGTAAAGAGGAACGCGGCGCCGCTCATGGAAGAGATCTCGGCGGTGATGGCGTACCGCCCGTCCATAGGAGGGGTATAGATGGCGTGAATACCCGCCAGCTCATAGCACAGGCGGTCACCGCTGAGCGTTACCTCATGGGGAGACCCTGCGCCGTAGGCGATACTCAGTTGATGCTGCAGGCTGGTCTCCAGAAGGTCGGTGCCGTGCTCGTATAGGTCGGCGTATGACAGCAGGGAGAAATGTAGGTCCTCGGGCTGGTCAGGCACCCATAGCTCGTTGATCCGCGCGAAGGGGACCACCCGATCCGCGGCACGGTTGGGGATCGCCCCCAGGGTCACGTCCACGGTATGACCGCCCAGCAGGGACAGATCCAGTGTCATATCCCGCAGCAAGGCGTTTTTCTCGGCGTCGGCATAGCCCAACGCCGCGAAGGCGCCCTCCGTGGGCTCACCGCTGAGGCCTTGAGCCTCGACGCGGTGCCAGGTCTCGCCGTCGGCTGACCAGGCATAGCCGGCGACGCCGCCCTCCAGGGCAACCCACCCGCTGACCGTCACGATCCCCCGTTTGCTGACGGTCACACCGTCCGCGAGGCCCTCGATGACGGCAGGACCTCCCCGGGTACTGGCGTCCGCCCCTGTATAGAAGAGACTGCCGCCGGGGCCCTTGCCGTTCACATGGGTCAGGGAGGCGTGATAGGGGACCGTCACGTCGGTGGTCAGGTCATGGAAGCGAAGCGTCACGGGGGGGCACAGCTCCAGGGTGACACCGTTGTTGAAACGGACCAGAAAGGTCACGGTGTGCCGTCTCAGATCCAGGTCAAAGAGGGGAACCGTCACCGTGAAGCGACGGGCGTACTCGCCTCCCGCCTCCTTGACAGCCTCCTCGGTAGCCAGCTCGAAATTCCCGAAAACAGGGGTTTCTCCGTCCAACCGATAGCCAAAGCAATCGATGGGGCGATCGTAGCCCACCCATCCCGAAAGGGTCAGGGAATTCGCCCTCATACCCTCGGGCACGGTCACGGTATACTCTCCCACCTGCAAAAGCCGGGTCAGCTCCTCGCCGTCCTCGGAAAGGGGGCGGTCATTGAAGGACAGACTCTCAGCGAAAAAGGCTCGGGGCAATACCGAGGGCGGCACCTCCGCAGAGGGATGGGACTCCTCCTCGGGAGCGGGTCGGGTACTGACGGAGGATCCCCCGTCCCCCCGCTCGGTGTCGGGCGAGTCCTCGTTCCCTTTCCCGGATCGGCAGCCCGTCAGGAGGCCGACGGCCCCCGAAAGGAGAGCAATGGCCAAAAGAAGGCAGGCGATCCGCTGTATCCCGTATCGCTTACTCATGCGCGTCCTCCGCGGGAGCGAGGGCGGGCTTGGCAATGGGATCGATCATATAGCGTTGGATGTTGGGGTAGGCGGCGAAGGTGTACATGAAGCCGCTGAAGCCCAGCAGGCAGAGGAAGGGCAGAATGATGAACGCGGGCACCGCGGCGGCGAAGAAAAAGATCAACGCGCCGAAGGCGGCCGTCAGGGTCAGGATCCCCAGCACCGCCATAACGTTGCGCTTGAAGCCCAGAAGGGAGAAGATCAGGGCGTTCTTGAGGATCTTGGTAAACTTCATGTCGAAGGTCACCAGCATGAGGTAGGTATAGAAGCGCATCACGCCGTACATACCGATCAGCACGATGATCATCCAAAACATGAAGGCGGTGCCGCCCGAGGCAGGGGCGTTCCAGAAGTAGATCAGGTCAAAGGCCAGGGCGAACAGGGCGGCGGAATCCAGAAGACCCATGAGGAAGCCCTGCTTGCGATTGCGGCGAATGGCGTAGAAGTAGTCCGATATCATGAACACGCCGTCACCCCGCACCAGACCGCGAAGGATGTAGGTGGTACCCACCTTCTGCCACCCGTAGGTGATCAGGTGGAACAGGATCAGCGCCGCCATGACCCAGTGAGCCCAGGAATTGAAGACAGGGGTCTGGTGCATGAGACCCGCCGCGCCTGTGAAGAGGGTCATGCCCTCGGAGCCGGGCTGAATGGTCTGGGCGCCCAGCAGAACAGAGTAGAGGGGGCTGTACTGCGTCGGCACCTTGGGGCCGCCCCAATACAGGAGCAGACAGCCCAGAAGGGGCAGGATCTGCACCAGCATGATGAAGTTCAGGGAAATGAGCTTCCAGAATTTTCGTCCCCAGAGCTTAAAGAACCGCCCTAAGGTGGGGGTAGTGTCCTCCCCCTTTTCCACGCCCTTTCCATCCCGCATAGGGTCGAGGAGCTTGAATTTACGCTTGTTGGTACCCACGGTAATTCTCCATTTCAATCAGAATGCAGTATGCGGTCGGGGGATCACCGACGGCCTCCCAGCTCGTCGGCGCGGGCGGTGCAGGCCTCCATAGCCTCTCTCACCATTCCCATCATGTCCCGATTGGCCAGTACCGCCATAGCCCGCTCGGTGGTGCCTCCCTTAGAGGTTACCCGCTTGATCTGCTCGGCGGGGGACAGACCGCCTTCCTTGAGCAGAGCCGCCGAGCCCATGACCACGTCGCAAACCGCCTCCAGGAGTCGGTCGCCGTCCAGCCCCTGGGCGCGGGCACCCTCGCAGATGGCCTCAATAAAGGCGAAAACGTAGGCGGGAGAGGAGGACGTCACTGAGATCATGCGGTTCATTTCCTCCTCGTCGATGATCTCCACCCGTCCCGAGGCCTCGAACATGGCGAGGACAAAGGCGAAATCCTCCTCCTTGACAGAAGGAGCTCGGCAGACCACCGAAACGCCCTGTCCGATGAGCATGGGGGTGTTCGGCAGAACCCGCACCACGGGAGCCCCCCCCAGAGCGGAACGCACCGAATCCGAGGTGATCCCCGCGGCGATGGTGACGGTCAGCTTGTCCGCCATACCCTCCACCCCGGCCAAAAGGGGCAGGATCTCGGGAAAGTTCTGGGGCTTGACCGCCAGCACTACGCAATCCGCGCCCTTGGCAGCATCCGCCACGGAGGCGGCCACAGTGGCGCCCCGCTCGGCATAGGGAGCGCATTTTTCGGGAATAGCATCCGCCAGAATGAGATGGGAGTAGTCCACAGCGCCGCTGCGGAGCATACCCTGGATAATGGCGCCGGCCATATTACCGACACCGATAAACGCGATGGTACGCATGGGGGAAGGCCTCACTTTCTCGGGAATCAAACGTTTAATACTGTATTATAACACAAAATTATGATACGATTATGAACAGACCGACGGTTTTTCGAAAAAAGCCTGTCCGACAGCCCAACAAAACGCAAAAGCCCGCCATTGGGCGGGCTTGGGGGTCCCTTTCGGAGCATCCGTCCGGATCGCTTGCGGCTGTCAGCGGCTGATTCTCAGCGTGTCAGCATAGCCACGATGGCATCCTTAGGGCGGGCGCCGACAGCGGTCTCAGCGACCTCGCCGTTCTTCAGCACCACCAGGGTGGGGATGCTCTGAATGCCGAAGGCCTGAGCCAGCTCGGGCTCCTCGTCCACGTCGATCTTAGCGACAACGAACTCGGGATGCTCCTCAGCGATCTGCTCGATCAGGGGAGCGATCATGCGGCAGGGGCCGCACCAGGTGGCGAAGAAATCCAGAAGCACGGGCTTTTCGGAAGCCTTGACCTCGGCGAAATTTTCCTTGGTTACATGGATCAGAGACATTTGTGGGCTCCTTTCTGTGAGATGTCACGGAGCGGGCGCTCCGCGTATGGGCACCGCCCCATCCCGTCGGGGAATCGGGCAGCTTCCCTCTTATTATACCATAAAACCGAGATTCCGTCTACAAATGCGGGGAATTTTCTTGTTTTTTACATTTCGTCCATAATTTCCCCGCGTCCGGGTGATCATCTCCGCCCGAGAAGCTTTCGAAGAAGCCAGACGGGTAGGGCTACGGCCAGCTGAAGGAGGGAGGAGACCAGAACGATGACGAACAAGGCCGATAAATAAGCTGAAAACCGCGCCAACGCGGCGGTGACGGCCTCCATGGCGGACTGTCCGATGAGAGCGCAGACCAGAGTCAGGATCAGTACCAGGACCAGATACAGAGGGATGGCCTTGAGGGAGCCCTTGATATCGGCGGGGGACAGACTGATGTGCTGCGCCACAGACAGGATCACCAGGACGGCGATCACCCGTCCCCAGACGGGAACGGCGACGCCGCTCCCCGCCTCCTCCACCATACGGGGCAGCATCTTCAGCCCCTCCAGAAAAAGAGGAAGCCCTCCCTCGCCTCCATTGGCCATGGCCGCGGCGGTGGTACTGTAGGCGGTAAAGGTATCGGGGAAGCCCAGCATGAGGGCCAGGGTCAGCACGCCCAGGCCGCTGAAAATGGGGCCGATCCCAATGAAGAGATTTCCCAAAACGTGATAAGGATTGCGGGGGCGGTAAGCATGGGTGACATAGCCCAGATTGCCGTCCTCCGAAAAGGGCTGCCACAGGGACATTTTGGTGATGGTATGCCCAAAGAGAATACACATGATCGCGTGCCCCAACTCATGGATGGGGGTCCCCACCACCGAGGTGGCCATCACGATGCCCCGCCCGAAGCCGCCCCCCATCATGGATACGAACAGCTTCCGACACAGGGAGACACAGAGGCCGCAGATCACCACAGCACCCAGGGTATACCATAGGACTTGCAGGAAAAACAGGACGTAGGTCATGCGCTCACCTCCCTCTTCAATCTATGTTCTGTCTACATTATATATGACTTCCCCCCGTCTGTCAAGCGGCGCGCAAATTTTTCTTGCTTTTTTCGGGTAAATATGCTATACTGTAACCAATAAAAAAAGAAAGGAAGAACCGCCATGCTTCCCTCCGCACCTCTCTCCCCCATCCTCACCGCTGATCGGATGAAGGCCTGCGACAGCTACACCATAGACACCCTAGGCATCCCCTCCCGAACCCTCATGGAGCGGGCGGCGGCCAAGGCGGCGGCTTACCTCCTCGCCAGCCCCGATCTCTTCCCCTCGGGGCCCGTGGTGCTGCTCTGCGGGAGCGGCAACAACGGCGGGGACGGCTTGGCCATGGCGCGGTTCCTCACCGACGGGTCGGTGGGGGAAAAGCGCAAGGTCACCGTGATCTACACAGGCAAATACACCGAGACGGGGGACCCCGACGAGAGCCGCATGAGCGAGGAGTGCCGTCGGCAGTATGTTCTGGCACGGGCGGGGATGGTCACTATTCTGCCTCCTTCCGCTCTGGGGGAGGTCTTGGCCGATGCCGCCGTGGTGGTGGACGCCGTGTTCGGGATCGGGCTGGATCGGCTCATCACGGGGGAGATTGCTTCCCTGCTGACCACCGTGGCCGAGAGCGGTCTGCCCGTACTGGCGGTGGACGTTCCCTCGGGGGTGAACGCCGACACGGGGGCGGTCATGGGAGTGGCTCTGCCTGCCGTTGCTACCGTGACCATGCAGGCTCTGAAGGCGGGACTTGTGCTCTATCCCGGAGCGGATCTGTGCGGTGAGATCGCAATCGCCGATCTGGGTATTGACCTGACACCCGCCGAACAGCCCTTTGCCCATCCGGCGGATGAAGCTCTGTTGCGCCGTGTCCTGCCTCCCCGCAAGCGGCGTTCCCACAAAGGGACCTACGGGCTTGTGTCTTTGCTCTGCGGCTCTGAGGGCATGAGCGGAGCGGCGGTGCTGGCCACCCGTGGGGCTCTGCGGAGCGGTGCGGGACTTGCGCGGGTGCTGACCCCCGACTGCAATCGGGTGGTGATGCAGATCTCCGCGCCCGAGGCCATAGTGGCGGCTTATGCATTCGATCAGGATATTGAGCGGCAGACCGACGCCTCGGCCATTGTGGCGGGGTGCGGCTTGGGTACGGCCGACGGCTCCCTGCGGGCCCTGCGCCGTGTGCTCTCCACCCGACCCAAGGGGGGGATGATCCCCGTGGTGCTGGACGCCGACGGGCTGAATCTGCTGGCCGGGGACTTGACTCTGTGGGATACCTGTCTGCTCTTTGCCCCCGACAGGCAGGTGGTGATGACCCCTCATCCCGCCGAGATGTCACGCCTGTGCGGAAAGTCGATGCCCGACATTCTGGCAGATCCCGTGGGGGTAGCCGTTGAGTACGCCCGCGAGAAGGGGGTAACGGTGGTGCTGAAGGACGCCCATACCGTCATCGCCTCCCCCAAGGGTGAGGTGTTCATCTGCGCGGTGGGGAACGCGGGCATGGCCCGAGGCGGCAGCGGCGACGTGCTGGCGGGGGTCATCGGCTCCCTGTTGGCACAGAATCGGGGGCGTATCGGGACGGAGCTGACTGTGACCGAGATCGCGGCGGCGGGGGTGTATCTCCACGCGAAGGCGGGGGATCTGGCGGCGGAGGAGATCGGAGAGTATGGGATTCTGCCCAGTGATCTGATCGAGAGATTGCCGTTGGTGTGTAAGGGGTTTTCGGATACGGGGACAAAATTGACAGCAATTGGTGATGCTACCGACTAATACCTTTGTTTTTATCCACAAAAACGATTCGTAGGATTTGTTTTTTTTGCCCATTGACAAACTTTCTTCACACTCGTATAATAAAGTAGGTATTACTTTCCGTTTAAATGATTTTGATATGCTGGATGATGTATGTATTGCCTTAACATATGGTACCGATTGAGAGGAGAATCTCACCATGAAAAAAACGCTGATTCTGTTTGTCATTACCTGCATTTTCGTCACGCTATGTTGCAGCTGCCGTCAGCCCCTCTCGGATCCTGCGGATTTCGATTTTGTCATGACCTACGAGATCGAGCAGAAGACGGTTGCCCGCAACGATCGGATCAGGGTAGCTACGAGCATACAGAATAACACCGATAAGGCATACGTTTATCAAGACAACATTGACAGTTTTAATCTCGTACCGAGCCTCTATACCGTCAGCGAGAATGGAACCCGCTACTCGGTTCCCATCGAATCCTACGCCATATGCGACGATGCCAACACCAATATCTATACGGTGGATGCGGGAGAGAAGCGGACCTCTTGGTACTACTTTACCATTCCCGCCGATGCGCCCGCCGGCTCTTACTCCATTGATCTGGCCAACAATACCCACAGCCAGACCTTTGAAAACGTGTTCGTGCTGGACGAAATACCCGCTGAATGATCCGATAGATACAAAAAAACAGACCCACTTGCCATTTCGGCTCTGTGGGTCTGTTTTCGTATGCCATTGGCACGAAAAGCAAGGATCTATTTGTTGTCATGGATCCACTCCAACAGATCCTCATACTGCATTTCTCCTGCGGCCACGGCGAGGCCGACACGGGCCACATCGTCCACGGTGGGGTGGATCTTAATGCCGTTCGTTTCCAGAAACGTCAGAAGAACGTACATGCCGATCCGCTTGTTTCCATCCACAAAGGCGTGGTTGGAGATCAAGGCATAGCCGATGCGCGCGCCCTTTTCCTCCTTTGTGGGGTACAGCTCCTGTCCGTCAAAGGTCTGAAAGGCGGATTCCAACGCGCTGTTGAGCAGGGCGATATCCCGAACATTCGGGTCTCCCCCCGTTTCCGCGGTGATGAGCTTATGGAGCAAAAGCACCTTTTCCTGACTGAATTTGATCATTTGGCCAGCTCCTCAAAAGCGCGGCGGTACTGCTTCAAAACGCGGGCGGCGACAAAGTCGATTTTTTCGTCGTCTGTCATTTCGATGGTGGTATCGCTCTCAATATCCACAAGTCTATATTTGGGTTTATTATTCTTGAAGATCACCACTTCACCGTTCTTATCCACCATGCGGGCCACGCGGGAGAAATTCTGATTGGCCTCCGAAATGGAAACGATCTGATTGGTATTGATGTTCATATAGATCACCTCCCATAGGTATGTACACGTATTATACACCATTTTTAGGATGTTGTCAACCTATAATTTGCACATTTATTTTCCAATTTTGAAAAACCGTCATAAAAAACAGACCCACTTGCCATTTCGGCTCTGTGGGTCTGTTTTCTTCGCGGGGTGGGATCAGTCTCTGATCTCCACGTTGACCCGCTTTCCGCACTCGGCGGAGGCTGCCTTGATGACCGTACGGATGGCCTTGGCGATGCGACCGTGACGGCCGATCACCATGCCCATGTCGTCGGGGGCGACCGTAAGGGTCAGGGTGATGGTGGTATCATCCTCCTCACGGACGACCTTCACCTCGTCGGGGCTATCCACGATGGCGGCAGCGATGTCGTGTAAGGTCGTTTGAAGCTCTGCCATGACTTAACTCCGTTGGAATCAGTCAATGATGCCGTTCTTCTTGAACAGGGACTTGACAGTCTCGGTGGGCTGAGCACCCTTGAACATCCAATCCTTAGCCTTCTCAGCGTCGATCTTGACCTCAGCGGGCTCGGTCTGGGGGTTGTAGTAGCCGATCTGGTCGATGAAGCGGCCGTCGCGGGGGTAGCGGCTGTCGGCAACGACGATGCGGTAGGTGGGAGCCTTCTTGGCGCCGGTTCTGGTGAGTCTGATCTTAACCATGGTTTGTTTCCTCCAAAATAAATGTTTTTGTTTTTATTTGACTTACTTTATATGACTTCGTTCCTCAGAACGGAAGCTTCATTTTTCCCATGCCGCGGTTTCTCTTGCCGCCGGAGCGGCCCATGTCGGAGAACTGCTTCATGAGCTTTTTGATCTGCTCGAACTGCTTGAGCAGGCGGTTGACCTCCTCAACCGTGGTGCCGCTGCCCGCGGCGATGCGCTTCTTGCGGGAGGCATTGAGAAGCTGCTCGGGCTTTTCCCGCTCGGCGCGGGTCATGGACAGGATGATGGCCTGCTGGCGTGCCAAGGCCTTCTCGTCCACCTGGGCGTCCTTGAGGGCGCCGGGCTTCATGCCGGGGATCATACCCGCCAGCTGGTCCAGATTCCCCATGCTCTTGATCTGGTCGAACTGAGCCAGGTAATCATCCAGGGTGAAGGTGGACTGGCGGATCTTCTGCTCCAGCTCGGCGGCCTTCTTCTCGTCGAACTGCTGCTGGGCTTTGTCGATGAGGGTCAGGACGTCGCCCATGCCCAGGATACGGCCGGCCATACGGTCGGGGTGGAAGGGCTCGATGGCGTCCAGCTTCTCACCCACACCGATGAACTTGATAGGCTTGCCCGTGACGTAGCGGATGGACAGGGCCGCGCCGCCTCTCGTATCGCCGTCCAGCTTGGTGAGGATGACACCGGTGATGTCCAGCATATTGTTGAAGGTCTCGGCCACGTTGACCGATTCCTGACCGATCATGGCGTCCACCGTGAGAAGGATCTCGGTGGGATGGACCGACTCCTTGATGTTGACCAGCTCGGCCATCAGCTCCTCGTCGATCTGCAGGCGGCCCGCGGTATCGATGAAGACCATGTCGTAGCCCTTCTGCTCGGCCAGCTTGATGCCCTCGCGGGCGATCTTGACGGGGTTTTCCTTATCGCCCATCTGGAAGACGGGGATATCCAGCTGGGAGCCCAGGACCTCCAGCTGCTTGATGGCGGCGGGACGGTAGACGTCGCAGGCCACCAGAAGGGGGCGCTTGCCCTGCTTCTTGTACATACCGGCCAGCTTGCCCGCGTGGGTGGTTTTACCCGCGCCCTGCAAGCCCACCATCATGATGATCGTGGGGGGCCTGGAGGAGATCTCCAGCTTGGCCTGGGAGCCGCCCATGAGGCGGGTGAGCTCCTCATTGACGATCTTGACCACCTGCTGACCGGGGAGCAGAGATTCCATGACCTCAACGCCCACGGCGCGCTCGGAGACGATCTTGATGAAATCCTTGACCACCTTGAAGTTGACGTCGGCTTCCAGAAGGGCGAGCTTGATCTCGCGCATACCGGCCTTGACGTCGGCCTCGGTCAGGGTGCCTTTACTGCGGAATTTCTTAAAGGCCTGTTCCAGCTTTTCGCTGAGACTCTGAAACATTGTTTTTTTCCTCCTTTCGACGGAGAAGTGGGGGTGTATATACGGATAAAGGGAATGGTTTACTCCAGCGCAACGGCTCTGCGAATGGCCTCCAGCTCCTCGGTGAGGGCGGGGGGAACGGCCTCGGAGGCGGCGCGGCAGAGGGCCAGGGCGGTCTCGGTGCGGGTCTCGGCCTCGGTGAGGCGGCGGCGAAGGCCCAGCTTTTCCTCGTAGAAGAAGAGCTCCTGCTCGGTCTTCTTGATGCTGTCCCGCACAGCCTGGCGGGTGATGCCCATCTGCTCGGCGATCTCAGAGAGGGAGAGGTCGTCGTTGTAGTAGAGATCCATGATGTCCCGACGGCGCTCGGGGAGAATGTCACCGTAGAAATCCAGCAGGTAACCGATCTCCAGATTCTTTTCAAACATAGAAACCCTCCTGCCGCGACGGGTGTAAAGTAATTTGCTTTACAGATTATACCACAAGCAGAAGGGTTTGTCAAGGGTTTTCCCAAAGTTTTTTCGGAAAATTATATGGAAATCAAGGGGAATTTTTGTGCAATGTGGGGAGGCCGAGGGGATTTACGGTCATCCGCGGCGGGTATGGCGGTCACGGCGGGGGAAAACGGCCGTAGAAAGCAGGGCAAGACTCACAAAAAAGGCGGCGGGGAGGTTGGCGGTACAGCTCGTGTCGGGGGCTTGGGTGTCGGCGGGAGAGGTCTCCTCGGGGAGAGTCGGCTCGGCGGTGTCGGGGTGTTCGGGAGCGGAAGTCTCGGCGGGGGTATCGGGGAGGGTGTCGATCGGCTCCTCGGTATCGGCGGGGATCTCGCCCTCGTAGAAGCGGATCTCACGGAGGTAGCACATCTTGCGGGTGGGGTGGCCGATGGCCAGCCACAGCTCGCCGCTGTAGTCGCAGTCGGTGAGATCCACCGTCACGGTCTGCACCTCAGACAGAGGGAGGTCGGCGGGGGGCATGACGGCCTCGGCTACGGTGTCGGATGCGGAATTCAGACGGATCGTGGCGTCGGTGCTCCCGAAGAAGGACTCCACGGCGGAGTAGCAGAAGCGGACGGCGGTGTAGCGAGAGAGGTCGAGGTGGCCGAGGTACAGGACAGCCCCGTGGCTGGAGCGGAAGGCATAGCCCTCGGCTTTCAGCGACTGGGGGGAGCGGATGACCCCTTTTTGGTCGGCGAAGAAGGACATATTGATCCTGAGGGTCTCCGTAGCGGGATCGTAGCCGTCCTTGCCGTCTCCCACAAAGACGGTGTACTCGGCGATATCGGTGACGCTGCCGTCGGTGCCGCGGGCAGACAGGCGGAGGGTATGCTGACCCAGATCCCAGCCGCTGACGTCCAGGGGGAGGGTGAAGTCGGCGGTGCGCTTACCGCCCAGGTCCACGGCGGTCTCATAGACCGTGGTGTAGTCGTAGTCCAACACGTAGAACAGGGTATCCAGAGGGGAGCGGTGCTTGACGGTACCCTTCAGGGGGGTGAGGTCGGTGGTTCCCTGCCCCACGCGGGCGGAGGTGATGATCTCGCGATTCTTGGCGGTTCCGCTGACACCCTCCAGCTCCGCCGTGGTGGTACCCGTCCGCTCAATGAGGCAGAACCAGTCCACCGTCATGCGGGGGTGGGTGGTGAGGAAGTCGGTGGTCTTCCAGAGGGAAGTCGGATCGTAGCCATGTCGT
>JAZNJA010000043.1:0-4725 GCA_045577755.1 Eubacteriales bacterium | reverse complement strand
TATCGAACACCCGAAGGGTGTATATCGACAAAAACTCCGGGTCGATATGTCCCTTCGGGACTCGATATGTGCCTTGTAGCACTCGATATATCCCTTCGGGATTCGATATGCCCCCTGCGGGGGCGTGTCGGGCTTCGCCCGATAAACCCCAATTACTCTTTTCTCCCTTCAGTATACCACACAACCCCTTTTTTCGCAAGAGCAAACCGAAAAAACTTGCATTTTCCCGCAAAATATGCTACAATAAAGCCATCAACTCCAAAGGAGGCCACCATGCGTCCCGACTACACCCTCTCCGACCGTGATTTCATCAACCCCGATACCGTCGACCTCTACTGCAACACCAACGCCCACCTGCTGACTTCTCCTCCCACCGCCTTCGTTCTGGAGTTCCCCGGCCTGGGCGGCGGCTCCTGTCTGGGCGGGTGCATGGACATCGCTCCCTATAACGGACCTCTGTCGGGTGCGCTCGCCGGGAAGGGCATCCTCCAGGCCTACGTCTTCCCCGGCCCCTGGAGCTGGATGAATCGCGGTGCCGTCCGCATGGTCAACGCCCTCATCGATGCCATCCGTGAAAAGTATGGTCTCACCGAAAAAGCCCCCTGGGCGGTCATGGGGGGCAGCATGGGCGGTACGGGCGCCCTCCTCTACACCGCCGCCCACAGCGGTGATCCCGCCTACACCCCCGCCGCCTGCCTGGCCCATTGCCCCTGCGTGGACGTCCTCGACCGGGTGTACTGCGCCCCCTCGGTCCCCCGCTCCCTGTTCCGCGCCGTGGCCGACTACGAGATGCCCATCGCCGAGGCCCTCCGGACCCTCTCCCCCATCTGCCGCGTGGAGGATCTGCCCTACATCCCCTACCATATCATCAACGACCTTTCCGACGAGCTGTTTCCCCCCGAGCAGATGGACGCCTATGTGGAGACTCTGCGGGAGAAGGGCCACACCGTCACCTACCACCGTCTGCCAAACTGCCGCCACGGCGAGCTGACGGGGGAGGAATGGGAGGTCATTCGGGAGTTTTTGCTGGGGCATCTGGTAAAATGAAAACACCTGTCCGAGAAAATCTCGAAAAGGTGTTGACAAAACGGGAATATTCCTGTATAATAAGGACGTAGGGGCTACCGATGACGGTTGCTACCTCGCTATTGGCTAAAAGATAACCGCTAGTTTGGTCGCTGGGCGGTTATCTTTTTTTACTGTTTAAGTAAGAAAGAACGACGATGATCAGCGTGGCGATCTCCATCAGAAGATAGATCAGATCGTGCCAGGTTACTGCATCCATTCCATCACCTCCCTCCATGCAAGCATCGAGGAAGGAAAAAGATCAATTTTACACTTCCTCATGTTTGAAACAAGAAGGAAGCAACCGCCACCCGCACTCTTTCGAGCAGGCAGACCCTACGGGAACCGAGGTTCCGCCTATATAATAACATAGGTAGGGAAGTTTGTCAAGCCCCATTCAAAAAGGGCCTTGCGGGCTTCCCAAAATTTTTTTGAAAAACTTTTCAAAAACCTCTTGACAAAAACACGAAAATGGTGTATAATCAAATCACACCAAAACGGTGGTAAATAAAACCCGAAAGGAAAGGCCGACCATGAAGATCACACAGGAAGCGGATTACGCCCTGCGCATGATGTGCCTTCTGACCAAGGAGACCGCCAAGGGAAACACCCCCGTGGGCGCGGCGACTCTGGCCGAGGGCGTGGCCGTCCCCACCCGGTTCGGGCTCAAGATCCTGAGCAAGCTCTCGGGCGCTGATCTGGTCAAGACCAGCCGAGGAGCCACGGGAGGCTACAGCCTGAACGTCGACCCCAAGACCCTGACGGTCCGACGGGTCATCGAGGCCATCGACGGGCCCATCGAGATCAATCGGTGCCTGTCGGATGCTCACGCCTGTCTCAACAACCCCAATAAAGACTGCTGTCGCCTGCACCACGTCTTCGAGGAGCTGAACCGCCACATCACCGAGCGGTTGGATCGTCTCACCATCGCGACGGTGGTGGATGACGGAGTGGGACTGGGAGACCTGCTGGGCATCATACGGTAGAGCGCGTACCCCAACACAAAGTAACTTTTGGGCGGAAAGCCCGCAACAAAATTTTCAAATTCAAATTTCAGGAGGAATTACAACATGAAAAAGTGGAGATGCAAGGTTTGCGGTGAGATCATCGAGAGCGAGAACTACCCCGAGCAGTGCCCCAGATGCAAGGTCAAGGGCGAGGACAAGTTTGAGGAGGTCGTCGACAACAAGATGACCTGGGCCGCCGAGCACGTGGTCGGCGTGGCCAAGGGCGCACCCGACGCCATCATCGAGGGTCTGCGCGCCAACTTCGAGGGCGAGTGCTCCGAGGTCGGTATGTACCTGGCTATGGCCCGCGTGGCCGCCCGCGAGGGTTACCCCGAGATCGCCCTGTACTGGGAGAAGGCCGCCTTTGAGGAGGACGAGCACGCCGCTAAGTTCGCCGAGCTGCTGGGTGAGTGCCTGACCGACTCCACCAAGAAGAACCTGGAGATGCGCGTGGCCGCCGAGAACGGTGCGACCGCCGGCAAGTTCGAGCTGGCTAAGCTGGCCAAGGAGCTGAACCTGGACGCTATCCACGACACCGTCCACGAGATGGCTCGCGACGAAGCCCGCCACGGCAAGGCTTTCGCAGGTCTGCTTGAGAGATACTTCGGTTAATCTACAATTCAATAAGAAATCTTGAGCGCCAACGCCAAGCTTTCAGCACCAAGAAAGGAGGATCCTATGAGATTCATACGATTCGCGTGCCTTTCGATGCTGATCCTGACACTGACGCTGGCCGGTACCGCCTGTGAGATCAGCGATTTCGTTGAGAAACCCCTGAGCCTCACGGCGGACGGCCGCTCCGACACCCCCGTACAACGCATCGAAAATCACGCAAGCATCCCGCTCACCGCAGACCCCGCCGTGACGCGGCCGCCCGAGACCACTCCTCCTGCCGATGGGCTCCCCCCAAGGGAGACGGCTCTTCCCGTTGAGCAGATCGAGGCGCTGGTGCTGGAGCACGCCGGTGTTACGGCCGCTGAGGTACTGTCCATGTGGACGGAATTTGACGTGGACGATCGCGTTTCCGTGTACGAGGTAGAATTCTGTGCCGGGGACCAAGAGTACGAATACACCGTCCATGCCGAAACGGGAGAATTCCTGGAATTCGAGCGTGAGCGGTGCGACCACCGTGCCCATCACACCCATTGACACCGATTGTCCCGCTCCGCAGCGAATAGAATCCCGCGGAGCGGGGAACGATAACCACATCTTATTAAGGAGGATAAGCCCATGAAGTACGTTTGCCCTTGCGGCTATGAGTACGATCCCGCCGTTGGCGATCCCGACAACGGCATCGAGCCCGGCACCCCCTTCGAGGAGCTGCCCGAGGATTTCGAGTGCCCCGTCTGCGGACTGGGTAAGGATGCTTTCGAGAAGGAAGAGTGAGCCTTCTCGGGATCGGATCCCATAGTTTTCTTTCCTTTTTCCTTTCATAAAAAATGGGAGCTCGCCGCGTGGGAGCTCCTGTTTTTTTATGAAAAAGAGAGGGGCAAATCATGACAAATGCAGAGGCGGTTGCCGCCGCTTTTCATCCGTTCGGGTAAATTGGAATGTACCTGTTCAGCCGACCTTCAAATTGGGGTTTGTCGGGCAGGGGCGAGGGAACGCCAGAGGGAAACTTCTTGAAAGAAGTTTCCCTCTGGACTCCCTTCAAGAACTTTCAAAAAAACATTATTTATCAATGATTTATTGAAAGTTTTGAAGATTCCAAAGGGACTTTTCCAAAAGTCCCTTTGGCGGGGTGCAGGGGCAGAGCCCCTGCCCGATAAACCCCAATTTTAATACGGACTGAATAGTTACATTGGAATTTATTTTTCTCCTTTTTCCTTACTGTTTTGCTTTCCATCGTTCTCTTTGCTCTTTTTTGAATAAGATGCGCCAAGGCAAAGAAACATGGAGCCAAAACACAACCACATAACACCGTTGGTTCCGCCAATAAAACTGATGATGGCTGCTGAGTCAAACAATATTGCAGCCGTATAGTACAGTATTGCGCTTACTTTTCGAGTATTCATAGAATTACACACTTTCAAAAATTCAAATCCATTTGGCTGTTTTGCCGAAAATCATTTCAACTTATGCATTAATCTCATTTTGCATTCTCTGATTTTCGATGCGTATTTGCTTGTCATAATAACACCGACGATCATCATACCAAATGTGATACCCGTGCACAATCCGCCCAAGAAATTATCGGCATGATCTGTAAAGACCAATATCATATCCATGACAGCGGCAACGAATCCACCAATGAAAAGTTTGTTCATTCTTCTCGTTAATTTCAATTTATCCTCGTTGCTGAACTCCGCAACCTTCAATACGGTTTCTTTCAATTCTTCATTCATATTCTCGCTTTTCCTTTCTCCGTTGATGATCTCAGAAATACTTACATCAAATAATTCAGATATTTCTACTAATAAACTAATATCTGGCATATTATTACCCGTTTCCCATCTTGACACAGTTCTTCCCGACACATTTAATTGTTCCGCAAGTTGTTCCTGTGTCATACCTTTTTCTTTTCGAAGCTCTTTCAAAAAAACTCCAATTTGTTTTTGATTCATCTTGGCTCCTCCTTTCATCAACAGAATACATTTTTTATATCTAATCTCACACGACATAAAGCGAGAAAATGCGATATTTATGTCATCCG
>JAZNJA010000042.1:0-18029 GCA_045577755.1 Eubacteriales bacterium | reverse complement strand
AGGGTGTATATCGACAAAAACTCCGGGTCGATATGTCCCTTCGGGACTCGATATGTGCCTTGTAGCACTCGATATATCCCTTCGGGATTCGATATGCCCCCTGCGGGGGCGTGACGGGCTTCGCCCGCTAAACCCCAATTTACTGCATCTTATTATAGTACCCGCCCAGCCTCGAGCACCCGCTATGGGCGTGGCAGATGGCGATGGCCAGGGCGTCGGCGGTATCGTCGGGCTTGGGAGGCTCGGGGAGGCTCAGGATGCGGGTGACCATGGAGATGACCTGCCGCTTGTCGGCGCCGCCGTAGCCTACCACCGCCTGCTTGACCTGCATGGGGGTGTACTCCGCCAGGTTCAATCCCATTTCCCGACCCGTCATGAGGATGACGCCTCTGGCCTCGGCCACGCGGATACCCGTGGTGATGTTCTTGGTAAAGAACAGCTCCTCCACAGCCATTTCTGTCGGCTTGTAGCGGTCAATGATGGCAGTCAGGTCACGGTGGATGAGGGCGAGGCGGTTGGCTGTCTCCATGCCGGCGGGGGTGTTGATGCTCCCGTAGGCCAGGGGGCGAAAGCGGTTCCTGTCGTAGTCCAGAACCCCCCATCCCACGATGGCAAGGCCGGGATCAATGCCGAGAATGACCATATTCTGCTCCTCTTTCCATACTTTATCATTTTATTATACCACATATTCGCCGTCAAGTCAAAGGGTTTTTCCGAAAAAATATATTTTGTGAGTTTTTTCATAAATCCCCTTTCTTTTTTTCTCCAAATATGGTATAATAAATATGTATCTGTACAATTTTTCGGAAAAGGAGTCAAGACATGGCCAAGCTCTACTTCAAATACGGCGCAATGGGGTCCTCCAAGACCGCCCAGGCGCTCATCACCAAGTTCAATTACGAGGAGCGGGGAATGCGCGTCTGGCTCATCAAGCCCGCCCTGGACACCCGGGACGGGGAGGCGGTCATCCGCTCTCGCATCGGTCTGGAGGCCCGGTGCTTCCCCATTGGCCGCGAGGTAGATCTTCTGAACCTTTACAGGGATGGCTACACCGACTACGACGTCATTATCGCCGATGAGTGCCAGTTCTTCTCCGAAGCCCAGGTGGATGCCCTCCGCACCATTGTCAACGACTACAACGTCCCCGTTCTCTGCTTCGGTCTGCGCACCGACTTCCTCTGTCATCTGTTTGAGGGCAGCCGCCGTCTTTTCGAGGTAGCCGACTCCATCGCCGAGATCAAGACCATCTGCTCCTGCGGCTCCAAGGCCACCGTCAACGCCCGTCTGGACGGCAATATGCGGGTCGTCACCGAGGGCGCGCAGGTCATGCTGGGGGGGAATGATTGCTATATTGCTATGTGCCATAAGTGCTGGATGGAGGCCATTCGGGCGCAGAAGAATAACTGAATCGCAGATCATCTCGCACCCGCAGGGTGCATATCGAGCCGCCATAGCGGCATATCGAGTCTCAAAGGGACATATCGAACCCCCAAAGGGGGTATATCGATCGAAGTCTCTTAGTCGATATGTCCCTTCGGGACTCGATATATGCCTACGGCATTCGATATATCCCTTCGGGATTCGATATGCGCTTCGCGCAAAAAGAAAACAACCCATATTCCCACCAATCACCGTCAACCAAACCATCAACATATACCAAACACAGGAGGTACAACCATGAGCAACCTTTACCCTACTCCCCACATCAAGGCCACTCCCGCCGATTTCGCGAAGACCGTGCTGATGCCCGGCGATCCTCTCCGCGCCAAGTTCGTGGCTGAGAATTTTCTGACCGACGCCCGCCTCGTCAACAACGTCCGCGGCATCCAGGGCTACACCGGCACCTACAAGGGTGTCCCCGTGTCCGTCATGGCCAGCGGCATGGGTATGCCCTCCATCGGCATCTACTCCTATGAGCTGTACAACTTCTTCGGCGTGGAGAACATCATCCGCATCGGCTCCGCGGGCGGGCTTTCCGATGACATTCAGCTCCGCGACATCATCATCGGTATGGGTGCCTGCACCAATTCCAATTATCAGGACCAGTACGGCCTGGGCGGCAGCTTCGCGCCCATCGCCTCCTATGACCTGCTGCGCTCGGCTGTGAACGAGTGCGAGTCCATCGGTGCCCGCTACAAGGTGGGTAACCTCCTATCCTCCGACGTTTTCTACAACGCCAACCCCAAGTTCAACGACGGCTGGTACAGGATGGGTGTCCTGGGCGTGGAGATGGAGGCCGCCGCTCTCTACATGAACGCCGCCGCCGCGGGCAAGAAGGCCCTGGCCATCTGCACCGTCTCGGATCACATTCTGCGCGGTGAGGCCCTGGACTCCGACGCCCGTCAGAACACCTTCACCGACATGATGACCGTCGCCCTCAACGTGGCTGTCACGGCCGCGGGTGAATAACGGGAGCGGTTATGCAGGGATCCACCGTAAACCGCCTGGTCTCCGCGGCTCTGGAGGCCCGTAAGGCCGCGTATACCCCCTACTCCCACTTTGCTGTCGGCGCGGCGCTTCTCTGCGCGGACGGCACGGTCTTCACCGGGGCGAACATCGAGTCCGCCTCCTATTCCCCCACGGTCTGCGCCGAGCGGGTGGCGTTCTTTACCGCCGTTCACGCGGGCAAAAGAGATTTCACCGCCATCGCCGTGGTGGGCGGGCCCGCCGGATCGGACGTGTCGGGCTACTGCTCTCCCTGCGGTGTCTGCCGTCAGGTCATGGCCGAATTCTGCTCCCCCGATCTCGCGGTCATTCTCTTCGACGGGACTGAGCCTCGGGTGCTGTCCCTGGGAGAGCTGCTCCCGCTGAGCTTCGGTCCCGCCGATCTGGCATGAACCGCGTCCCCTGAATTCCACACGGAGGTCATCACCATGAGAATGTACGATCTGATCCAAAAGAAAAAGCGGGGCGAGGCCTTGACCGAGGCGGAGCTTCACGAGATGATCACCCTCTACACCAAGGGGGAGATCCCCGATTACCAGATGTCCGCCTTCCTGATGGCCGTCTGCTTTCGCGGCATGACCGACGCCGAGACCGCTTCCCTGACCCACACCATGGCTATATCTGGAGACACCGTGTGCCTGGATATGTTCGGAGATCGGAGCGTGGATAAGCACTCCACCGGCGGCGTTGGTGACAAAACCACCCTCATCGTCGCACCCATCGTGGCCGCCGCCGGAGGTATCGTGGCCAAAATGAGCGGCCGCGGGCTGGGACACACGGGCGGCACCGTGGACAAGCTGGAGTCCTTCCCCGGCTTCCGCACCTCCCTGTCCCCCTCCGAGTTCATTTTGCAGGTCACGAATATCGGTCTGGCCGTCATCGGGCAGAGCGCCGATCTCGCCCCCGCAGACAAGAAGCTCTACGCTCTGCGGGACGTGACCGCCACCGTCAATTCCATCCCCCTGATCGCCTCCTCCATCATGAGCAAGAAGCTGGCGGCAGGAACCCGCTCCATCGTGCTGGATGTCAAGTGCGGCAGCGGTGCCTTCATGCAGACTCCCGAGGAGGCGGGTCAGCTGGCCCGGGCCATGGTGGACATCGGTAAGGCCAACGGCCGTCACACGGCCGCCCTCATCACCAACATGGACGTCCCTCTGGGTCACGCCATCGGCAACGCCCTGGAGGTGCGGGAGGCCATAGAGGTCCTGCGGGGAGCGGGTCCCGAGGATCTGCGTACCGTCTGTCTCGCGCTGGCCTCTCTCATGATCGAGCTGTCCTGCCGGATCCCCACCGAGGAGGCCCGTCGCAAGGCTGCCGAGACCCTGGACAGCGGTGCCGCCTACACCCGGTTCTGCCGCTGGATCGAGGCCCAGGGGGGAGACGCCGCCTACGCGCGGGATCCTTCCCTCTTCGGAGAGGCCGCCCACAGCCGTGCCGTTCTCTGCGGGGAGACGGGCTATATCGGCTCCTGCCGCGCCGAGGAGATCGGCATGGCAGCCATGGAGCTGGGGGCCGGGCGGGCTACCAAGGACTCGGTCATTGACCCCAACGCAGGGATCCGCCTCCTCAAGAAGCCCGGAGATGCCGTGGCTCCCGGGGACGTGCTGGCTATGCTGTACACCGAGCATCCCGAGACCCTGGATACCGCCGAGGCCCGCGTGCGGGGTGCCGTCACTATGACCGACGCCCCCATCCCGGGCATACCCCTGATCTACACCACGGTCCTGTAAGAGATACCCGCGCGGGGGCCTTGGCCCCCATAAACCCGATGACCCATTCAACGTAAGGAGCTCCCATCATGAAGAAACGCCTGTTCATTGGCATTGCGGGAGGCTCGGGCAGCGGAAAGACCACCCTGGCCGACCGCATAGCCGAGCATTTCGGTGACCGTGTCACCCTTCTTCGCCATGACGATTACTACCGCGCTCATCCCGACCTTTCCTATGAGGAGAGGGCGCGGATCAACTACGACCATCCCTCCGCCTTTGACAACGACCTGCTCCTGGCCCATCTGGACGCCCTCAGCCGCGGCGAGGGGGTGGACTGCCCCGTCTACGACTATACCCGCCACGACCGCTCCTCTCAGGTACGCCATCTGGAGAGCGCCGAGGTGATCTTGCTGGAGGGGATCCTCATTTTCGAGAATTCCGAGGTTCTGGACCGCTTGGATCTCAAGATCTTCGTGGATACCGACGCCGACGTACGCATCCTCCGCCGCCTCACCAGAGACGTCAAGGAGCGGGGACGGAGTCTGGATTCGGTCGTGGAGCAGTACCTCCAAACCGTCAAGCCCATGCACGAGGCCTTCGTGGAGCCCACCAAGAAGCGTGCCGATATCATCATTCCCGAGGGCGGAAACAATCCCGTTGCCTACGGTATGATCATCGGGCGCGTCCACGCTCATCTCACATCCATCAGCCGGGACGGCTTGGCATAAGCCGTCCAAATCCGACATACGGAGGTTTACCATGCCCAAATACGAGGTTCTTTCCAAGGAACTGAGCGAACAGATCCAACTGGACAGGGCGAACCATACCAGCCCCGCCGTGGCCTTTTCGGACGGTGACGTCATCCGCCGCCGCAATCTGGTCAAGGACAAGGGGAGCGTCTGGCGCCCCACCTTTGTGCATGACATCGACAAGATCATGCACTGCCCCTACTACAACCGCTATACCGACAAGACCCAGGTCTTTTCTCTATATAAGAACGACGATATCACCCGCCGCTCCCTTCACGTCCAGCTGGTCTCCCGCATCGCCCGCACCATTGGCGCGGCCCTGCACCTGAATCTGGATCTCATCGAGGCCATCGCCCTGGGTCACGATATCGGCCATCCCCCCTTTGCCCACACGGGAGAGGCTTATCTGGACGAGCTGTCCTTCAAGCACACGGGGCGGCATTTCTACCACAATATTCATTCCGTCCGTGTACTGGACAGGATCTTCCCCTACAACATCAGCCTCCAGACCCTCAACGGCATCGCCGCCCACAACGGTGAGCTGGAGTGCGAGGAGTACACCCCCGTCCCCCTCAAGGGCTTCGCCGAATTCGACCGCATCATAGAGAATTGCTACACCGATCCGGCCGCCGTCCAGAGCATGATGCCCTGTACCCTGGAGGGAGCCGTTGTGCGGCTATCCGATATCATCGCCTACCTGGGCAAGGACCGCCAGGACGCCGCGAGGGCCAAAATGACCGAGGAATCGTCGTTTTCCAACGAGGATATCGGGTCCATTAACGCCGAGATCATCAACAATCTGGTGGTCAACGTCATTGAGAACAGCTATGGAAAGCCCTACATCAAGCTGGACACCAAGCACTTCAAGGCCCTGCGCAAGTCCCGCCTGGACAACTACGCCCGCATCTACAACTACGCCGCGGGCTTTGCTAAGCTGGACACCACCGTGAAGCCCATGATGGCCGAGATCTACGGCCAGCTTCTGGAGGATCTCAAGGCAGGGCGTAGGTCTTCTCCCATTTACAGTCACCACATCGACTACGTCAACGCCACCTACTACAAGCACGACACCCCCTACGAGCAGAGCGATCCCCACGATATCGTGGTGGACTATATTGCCAGCATGACCGACGATTACTTCATTGAGCTGCATGGGTACTTGTTCCCCGACAGTCCCTTGAAGGTGAAGTATAAGGGGTATTTTGATGAGTGAGGGAGAAAAACGGTAAATTGCAGTTTAGCGGCCTGCGACCGAATTTGTAATTCGTAATGCGTAATGCGTAATTCGTAATTGAGGAAACCTTTCGCTGAAGCGAAAGCTAATTTAATGGTATTCGGAACGAATCGTACACTCAAAATTCGTTGCCCATCAATGGGAATTTTGCTATAGTGTGCAGAACGCTCTTGCCTTACCATATGATTACATTTTGCCAACGGCAAAATGTTTCGTTCATTACGAATTACGAATTGCGAATTACGAATTAGACCGCTAAACCCAAATTTGAAATTTCCCCTCCCCATAATCACGAACACAAAAACACAGGAGAAATATATGTTTGAACAGATTCTGGAGCTGGTGGTGCGGTATCCCCGCGTCATCCTCCACCGGCATAAGAACCCCGACGGCGACGCCCTGGGCAGTCAGCTGGGACTGCGGCACATCCTGCGGGATTCCTTCCCCGACAAGGAGATCCTTGTTGTGGGAGATCTGAACGACCGCTACGCCTTCATGGTGGACGAGCCCATGGACACCGTCCCCGACGAGGCCTATGAGGGCGCTCTGGCCATCGTGCTGGACACCTCCGCCAAGGCTCTTATCTGCGACGACCGCTACGCCACGGCTACCGCCACCGCCCGCATGGATCACCACATCTTCTGCGAGGAGATCTGCGGCGTGGAGATCACCGACACCTCCTTCGAGAGCTGCTGCGGTCTTGTCACCGCCTTCGCCAAGGAGTGCGGGCTGACCGTCTCCCCCGTGGCCGCCAAGCTCCTCTACACGGGCATGATCACCGATTCGGGCCGCTTCCGCTACGATTCCACCAACGCCCAGACCCACCGGATGGCTGCCTTCCTCATGGAAAGAGGCTTTGACACTGCCGATATTTTCCGGAATCTCTATTCGGATGATCTTTCCTTTATCCAACTCCGCGCCAGATTCGTTCTGAAGATCCAAACCACCCCTCACCGCGTGGCCTGGATCTACACCGACCGCGCTGAGGCCGAGAGCTACGGGGTCAGCGATTTCACCATTTCCCGCGGTATGGTCAACACCATGGGGGAGATCCGGGGTATCGACTCCTGGGTGAACTTTACCGAGACAGAGAGCGGCGTGCTCTGCGAGATCCGCTCGGGCAAGTACAACATCAATCCCATTGCCGTGAAGTACGGTGGCGGCGGTCACCAGAAGGCCAGCGGCTGTACCCTGAAGGATCGCGAGGAGGCCATGCGGCTTCTGGAGGATCTCAATTCCCTTTCGGAGGCTGAGGCATGAACGAGCAGATGAAGGTAATTTTCGAGAAGATCAAGGAATACGACCGCGTCGTGATCTTCCGCCACAAAAGACCCGATGGCGACGCCGTGGGCTCCACTCTGGGTCTGCGGGGGATCCTGCGGCTGACCTACCCCCAAAAGGAGATCATCGTCAACAACAGCGACTACTCCGACTACGTGGGGTTCCTCGGCTCCGAGGACGAACCCCGGCCCGACGAGTTCTACGCTGAGGCCCTGGGCATCGTCATCGACACCGCCACCTCGGATCGGGTATCCAGCCCCCGCTTTTCCCTCTGCAAGGAGCTTTGCAAGATCGACCACCACATCCCCAAGGAGACCTACGGCGACTACCAGTGGGTGGAGGAGCACCGCTCCTCGTCCTGTGAGATGATCGCCGCCTTCTATGCCGCCTTCAAGGATGAGCTGAAGATCGACGTGGAGTCGGCCACCCTTATCTACGCGGGCATGGTCACCGACTCGGGGCGGTTCCGCTTCCGTAGCGTGTCGGGGGAGACCATGCGGCTGGCGGGGATGCTTCTGGACGAGGGGGTGGACACCGACCACCTCTACGCCCACCTCTACATGAAGGACTTCAACTCCCTCAAGCTCCAGGCCTACGTCTACGACCGCATGAAGATGAGTGATCACGGCGTAGCCTACATCTACATCAACCGCGCCACCAGAAAGCGCTTCAAGCTGACCTTCGAGCAGGCCTGCGCCTGCGTGGGGTACATGGATTCCATCAAGGACAGTCTCATCTGGATCGCCTTCATCGAGGCCGACGACGGCTCCATCCGCGTCCGTCTGCGCTCCCGCTTTGTCACCATCAACGAGGTGGCCGAGAAGTACGGCGGCGGCGGTCACGATTGCGCCAGCGGCGCCACCGTTCACAACCGCAAGGAGATGAAGGCGTTGATCGCCGATGCCGATACGTGCCTGGCCGAGTACAAGGAAAGCAACGAGGGCTGGCTATGAGAATACTGATCGTAAACGACGACGGCATGAACGCCGCCGCCCTGCCTCGCCTCATCCGCTGGGCGAGAAAGCTGGGGGAGGTCACCTGCGTGGTGCCCAAGACCGAACAGAGCGGTAAGAGCCAGGCCATTGATTTTACCAAGCCCGTGGAGATCAAAAAGGTCTCCCTTGCCCCCGATATCGAGATCTGGGCTATGGATTCCACCCCCGCCGACTGCGTGCGCTTCGGCGTCACGGGGCTGGGAGTCACCTACGATCTCATCCTGTCGGGTATCAACCGCGGCTATAACCTGGGGGATGACATCTCCTACTCAGGTACCGTGGGCGCCATCCTGGAGGGAGGACGGCTGGGGATCCCCTCCCTGGCCCTGTCCACCGACGTGGACACCCTGGAGGAGGCGCTCCGCATGCTGGATGACTGGTGGACCTTCATGCAGACCAAGGGACTTCTGGAGAAGGGCTCCCTTTACAACGTCAACTTCCCCCGTGAGGCTCCCCCCAAGGGCTTCGCCGTGACCCGTCAGGGCGGTGAATTCTACTCCGACGCCTTTGAATACAGCGGCAACGAC
Organism: Eubacteriales bacterium; assembly: GCA_045577755.1. Lineage (GTDB taxonomy): Bacteria > Bacillota > Clostridia > Oscillospirales > CAG-272 > CAMEON01. Next base: position 9,089 of record JAZNJA010000042.1, on the reverse strand, counting down.
ACCTATATGCAGGTGGGCGCACCCATAGAGTATGACCGCTGTGACCTGACCCTGGATATCGATGCCATCCGCGCGGGGTACATCTCGGTGTCTCCCATGACCTGGCACAAGACCGACTGGGCGGTGCTGAAGTCTCTGCGGGAGGCCGGATTCTGACCCCCTCGCTCCCCCACCCCCGATCCGCAAGCCTCCGCTCCTCTTTTGGGGCGGAGGCTTTCTTTACGTATAAGAGCAGTTCCTCATCCGCCCGAGGGGATCACCCGCGAAAATTCTTCGAAAGTTGTTGACAATTCAACAAGTATGTGGTATACTGGTCTCATTCTCGGACAGGACGGTATCCCCGCCGGTGGGTGGTCTGTCCTTTGGCGAAAGGAAGTGTTACTATGACAGCGCAAGAGATCAAGGCCTTGCTGGAGCGTCAGCGGGCATTCTACCGCAGCGGAGCCACCATCCCCGTGGCCTTCCGCAAGGAGCAGCTGAAAAAGCTCTACGGGGCTGTGCAAGCCCGCCGCGACGAGATCAACGAGGTCTTAAGGGCCGATCTTGGCAAGAGCCACTACGAGAGCTTCATGTGTGAGTCGGGGCTGGTGCTGACCGAGATCAGCCATATGATCCGCCACGTGGGGCGCTACGCCAGACCCAAGAGAGTGGCCACCCCTCTGGCTCAGTTCCCTTCCCACAGCTTCCGTCAGTCCGTGCCCTACGGAAACACCCTCATCATGAGCCCCTGGAATTATCCCTTCCTACTGACTCTGGACCCCCTGGCCAATGCCATCGCGGCGGGGAACACCGTGATCCTCAAGCCCTCGGCCTACTCCCCCGCCACAAGCGCCGTGGTGGAGAAGCTGATTACGGAGTGCTTCCCTCCCGAGTACGTAGCGGTCGTCACGGGCGGGCGGGCCGAGAACGCCGCGCTCCTGGAGCAAAAGTTCGATTTCGTCTTCTTCACGGGCAGCCAGAGCGTGGGCAAGGAGGTGCTGCGGCACACCGCCCAGCATCTGACCCCCGCCGTCCTGGAGCTTGGAGGCAAGAGCCCCTGTATCGTGGATGCCTCCGCCGATATCAAGCTGGCGGCCCGGCGTATCGTTTTCGGTAAGTTCCTCAACTGCGGGCAGACCTGCGTGGCGCCCGACCATATCCTTTGCCACGCGTCGGTGAAGGACGCCTTCCTCCGAGCGGTGACCGCCGAGGTGAAGCGTCAGCTCGGGGAGGCCCCCCTGGAGGATCCCGACTACGGAAGGATCATCAACCGCAAGCACTTTGACCGTCTTATGGGGCTGATCGATCCCCAAAAGGTGGTCCTGGGCGGTGAGTCCGACCCCGATACCTGCCGCATCGCTCCTACCGTTATGGATGGGGTGACCTACGGCGATGCGGTCATGGGGGAGGAGATCTTCGGTCCCATCATGCCCATCCTGACCTTTGAGGACTTTGACGTCCTTCTGGATGAGCTCAAGACCCGCGAAAGGCCCCTTGCCCTCTACCTGTTCACCTCCGACAGGCGGCAGATCCGTCGGGTCACCCGCGAGCTGTCCTACGGCGGCGGGTGTATCAACGACGTCATCATCCATCTGGCCACCAACAACATGGGCTTTGGCGGCGTGGGGGAGAGCGGTATGGGCTCCTACCACGGAAAGGACGGCTTCGATGCCTTCTCCCATACCAAGTCCGTCGTGGACAAGAAGACCTGGCTGGATCTGCCCATGCGGTACAGGCCCTATGGAAGCCGTCTGTACGAAAAGCTTCTCCGGCTGTTTTTGAGGTGATACTATGAAACTGAGTCAAAAGCTTCTGTTAGCGGTCAATATACTCATCATTACCGCCATTCTCGCCCTGAATTACGTCTACCAGAATCAGGGCTTCGATTTTACCCTGAAGTGTATCTGCAGCGGCTCCTTCGCTCTCCTGGGGGTGATCAACCTGGTCTACGCCCTGGTGACACGGGGGAGGAGCACTGCCTTTTACGTGACCATGTCCCTGGGTCTGATCCTGGCCTTTCTGGGAGACTATCTCATCAACAAGGATTTCATCATCGGGGCCGCCACCTTTGCCCTGGGGCATATCTGCTTCGTGGTGGCGTACTGTGTTTTGGAACCCATCCGAGGCCTGGACTGCGCCGTCAGCGGCGGGATCTTTGCCGCGGCGGCGGCCTTTCTCCTGTTCTGCCCTCTTCTGGAGTTCGGTCAGCCCATCTTCAAGGTAGTCTGCCTGGTGTACGCCCTCATCATCTCGGCCATGCTGGGAAAGGCGGTGGGTAATTTCCTCCGCGAGAGAAGTCTGTACACGGGTATCACGGCCCTGGCCAGTGCCCTGTTCTTCTTCTCGGATCTCATGCTGGTCCTCGACTGGTTCATCGGCCTGTGGAGCTGGACGGATCACGCCTGTATGGGTACCTACTACCCCGCCCTCTGCCTGTTGGCCTTGTCCATGCTGTTGCAACGCTTCAGGGATCATAGAACCGCCGAGGGGTGCTGATCCCTTCCATCTGTACCGACCACAAACCGAAAGCACTACGGCGCGGATCGGTTGGTGGAGAGCGCGACCGGCAATTGATCGTTTTGTATATGAGAAAAGGAACCTCCGTTTTGGTGCGGGGGTTCCTTTTTGGTTGGAGTTTACGGATTTATTCTTTTAGCAGTTTTTTGACGTATTTTCGAAAATCCTGTGTCAGTGCGCAAAAGGAAGTAGACTTCGGCACAATCGTACAGTCTTTGTTCAGGTATTCGCTACAGAAATCTACCTGATAAAGCTTACCATACGGTATGACAGTGATCGGTCCGTGCAACATAAAAACGCTTTTTTTCCGCCAAATATCATTTGGAATATAAATTCCCTTTCCATCACAGGTGTCCTGAATGGGAAAGCTGTCAAGCGGTTCCTCGGAAAAATATATGGCCAGATACCCATCCGCACGATCTGTCAGAAAAGAATGCACTTCTTCTGTGGACAATGCTCGAAAGCATCGTTTTTCATATGGGGGATCCCAATACCAGCCATAGACAAGTAGATTCTTGTTTAATAAATAATCCGCCATGCTCAGCAATTCAACGTGTGACCAATACCCCATCATCGAATAGGTCTTATATTTGATCTTCGGCTGTTGACAAAATGTTATAGGACACTCATACAGGTGGGAGGATGGGGAATAGTCAATTTCTACGGGCGGGAGCCTTTTGGACTTCTGACAAGCTGTACACGAACAAATGATGCTGATTTCACGAAAATCCTCTGTGCCTTCTCTCGGAGTGTAGTCAAACGTGAGATGAAAACGATCGTTCTTGCAGGAACACTTCATAATGGGAGGGTACTTCTCCTGAATCAAGTCATACCAATAATCCGCGCTGTCCAGCAAAAAATAGGATCGGTCGGTTGGGGTACTTATGATGCCTACGTTCTCATCACGAAAATACCGTACCTGAAAATCCTTCTCTCCGTCTTCCGTAACAATGACCTTGGAAATAATATCCTCGTTTGAATACATGGTTTATTACCATCCTTTCCGTTGAGTTTTCCAATAGAAATCTGACAATTTATTTCAGCATCTCCAACAGCGTCGCCTCATCAATGACCGTGACCCCCAGCTCATTGGCCTTGGTGAGCTTGGATCCCGCGGCCTCGCCGGCCACAACGAAGTCGGTCTTTTTGGACACCGAGCCCGATACCTTACCGCCCTGCGCCTTGATGAGTGCCGAGGCCTCGTCGCGGCTCATGGTGGGGAGGGTGCCCGTCAGCACGAAGGTCTTGCCGGCGTAGCGGTCGCTGGTGGGGGCGGCGGTGGAGGTCGTGACCAGCCCGGCATCCGCAAGGCGGCGGCAGAGGGCGCGGTTCTGCTCGTGGGAGAAGTAGTTGACCACGCAGAGGGCGGTGATCTCACCGAAATCGGGGATGGCGCAGAGGTCTTCCACGGTGGCCTCCATAGTCGCCTCCAGGGTGCCGAAGCGAGCGGCGAGGGCGGCGGCGGCTACCGCGCCGATGTTGCGGATGCCCAATGCGAACAGGAGACGCTCCAGTCCTGCCTGCTTGGATTTTTCAATGGCATCAATAAGATTCTTTGCGGACTTTTCACCCATGCGCTCCAGATTCGCCACCTGCTCGGCCTTTAGGGAGTAGAGGTCGGCGGGGTCGCGGATGAGGTCGGCGCGGATGAGGGATTCCACGATCTGGGGGCCGAGGCCGTCGATATCCATGGCGTCCTTGGAGGCGAAATGCTCGATACCGCGGGACAATTGGGCGGGGCAGGCGGCGTTGGTGCAGCGGACGGCGACTTCGCCCTCCTCTCTGAAGACAGGCTCGCCGCAGGAGGGGCATACGGTGGGCATCACGAAGGGGATCTCGGTGCCGTCCCGCTTTTCGGGATGGGCGCAGACCACCTCGGGGATGATGTCCCCCGCCTTCTGGACGGTGACGTAGTCGCCCAGATGGATGTCCCGCTCACGGATGAAGTCCAGGTTGTGGAGGGTAGCGCGGCTGACGGTGGTGCCCGCCAGGCGGACGGGGGCCAGATTGGCGGTGGGGGTCAGGACACCTGTACGGCCCACGGCTACGGTGACGCTCTCCAGCTTGGTGATCTTCTGCTCGGGGGGGAACTTGTAGGCAACCGCCCACTTGGGGGTGTTGGTGCCTTCACCCATGCGGACGCGGTCGGCCAGGCGGTCCAGCTTGATGACCACGCCGTCGATATCGTAGGCCAGGTCGTCGCGCTTGGCGCCCAGGGATTCGACGTGGGCCACGATATCGGAGTGGGTAGCGCATACCGTGGTCTCCTGCAGGGTGGTGAAGCCCAGCTCGGCCAGGCGGTTCAGGGTCTCGGTGTGGGTCTCGGGGGTGTGGCCGTCCGGGTAGAGGCTTCCCTCCTGGAAGTTGAAGACGAAGATGGACAGGGCGCGCTGGGCGGTGACGTTGGGGTCCAGCTGGCGCAGAGAGCCCGCGGCGGCGTTGCGGGGATTGGCCAGGAGGGCGGTACCCTCGGCCTCTCGCTTGGCGTTCAGCCGCTCAAAGACAGCGCGGGACATATAGACCTCACCCCGCACAACCAGATCCAGGGGCTCGGGGAGGGTCAGGGGGATATCGAAGATGGTCTTGATGTTGCTGGTCACGTCCTCACCTACGACACCGTCGCCGCGAGTGGCACCCTGGGTCAGAACACCGCCCACGTAGCGGAGGGAGACCGACAGACCGTCGATCTTAGGCTCCACCGAGAAGGGGGCGTCGGGGAGAAGCTCATGGACGCGGCGGACGAAATCCCCCAGCTCGTCGTAGGAGAAGACGTCGGAGAGGGAGTCCATGCGGGCGGTGTGGGTGACCTTCTCGAACTTGTCCAGAGCCTTGCCACCCACGCGATGGGTGGGGGAGGCGGGATCATCCAGCTCGGGGTAGTCCTCCTCCAGGTGCACCAGCTCGTAGTAGAGCTTATCGTATTCATAGTCGGAGATGATGGGGTTATCGTAGACGTAGTACTGCTTGGAATGGTATTCCAGCTCCTTCCGAAGCTGTTCGGCGCGGGCGCGGAGGGCGGTCATGTCGGGGGTGGTAGGCATATATCTCGGCTCCTTTTCGGGGGATTGGGGACGGTCATGTAATCAGCTATATTATAGACCATTTTGAGGAGAAAGTCAAGAGATTTTTGGGGAGTTCAAATTTGGGTTTATCGAACTGTTTGACGGATGGGAAATGCATTTTTGGGGTAACGGGCGACCACATAGGGTCGCCCCTACAAACCGCCTTATAATAATTAAAACCCGAAAAGTTATTGTCAAACAAAGAAATACGCCTGTAGGGGCGGCCCTGCGTGGCCGCCCGCCAGCATAGCGGTTTCATTTTACTTATCGGATTTCAAACACACCGCTAACCCCAATTTAAAATCCCCGAACCGCAACGGTCCGGGGATAGACAAAGCTATGATTTTCTCAGATCAGCTTCCCGCCCCTGGTCTTGACCTCGAAGGTCTTGACGATATGCTCGGAGGAGGTGCCGATCATGACGGTGTAGTCGCCGTCGTACATACCGAGGTTCATCCCGCGGTCGTAGTAGCGGAAGGCGTCGGCGGGGACGTCTACGGTGACGGTCCTGCTCTCTCCCGCCTTGATCTCCACGCGGCGGTAGGCCTTCAGCTCCTTGACGGGCAGGACTACGTCGCAATGGATGCCCGATAGGTAGACCTGCACCACCTCGGCACCGTCGCGGTCTCCCGTGTTGGAAACGGTCATGGAAAGGGTCAGGCTGTCGTCCTTGGTCTCCATGGCGAAATTATCCATGGCGAAGGTGGTATAGCTGAGACCGTAGCCGAAGGGGTAGAGGGGGGAGCCGTCGTTTTCCACGTAGCCGTGGCCGCGGCCCGAGGGCTTGGCGGCGTAGAACAGGGGGAGCTGACCCACGCTCCGGGGAAAGGTGATGGGGAGCTTGGCGGAGGGGTTGACCTCACCGAAGAGGATCTCGGTGATGGCCCGGGCTCCCTGCTCGCCGGGGTACCAGGCCTCCAGGACGGCGGCGCAATCCTCCAGCCAGGCGGTCATATCCACGGGGGAGCCGTTGAGGAGGACCACGGCGGAGTTCTTGTTGGCGGCGGTCATACGGCGGATGCTGTCCTCCTGGTCGGTCTTGACCTCGGCCTCAAACTTACCTACGATGATGGCGGCCTCGTCGGCCTGGGCTTTGCGGGTCACGCCGGGGAGGCGGATATCCGAGCGGTCCATGCCCTCGCCCTCCACCACGGTGGTCAGGTACAGGACGGCGTCGCACTCCGCGGCGACCTTATCAATATCCTCGTCCTCGGCAAAGACCACCTCGGCGAAGCCATCCAGGTACTCACGGAGATACTCCAGGGGAGTTCTGGCGTCGGGAGCCTCCCAGGACCGCTTGAAGGGGCCCGAGTAATTCTCGCCCACGGGGAGCTTGTTCGCCCCGGCGCCGAATACGCCCAGCTTTTTGATCTTCTCCTTTTTCAGGGGGAGAAGACCGTCATTCTTCAGCAGAATAATGGTACGGCGGGCGGACTCCAGGGCCAGCTTCCTGTGGTCGTCACACCGAACCAGCGCGTCGGCGGCGGCGGGATCGGCGAAGGGCTGATCCATAAGACCGATGGCGAACTTGGCGGTCAGCACCCGCAGGGCGGCGCGGTCCACGTCGGCCTCGGTAATAAGCCCCTCTTCGTATGCCTTGACCAGCTTTTTGTAGCAGGTGTGAGGGAGATTGACGTCCAGGCCCGCCTTGAGGCACACGGCCTCGGCCTTATGGTAGGAGTCCGCCAGCTTGTGGGATTCATGGACTCCCTCTACGCCCCAGTAGTCGGAAACCACGAAGCCCTCAAAGCCCCACTCGTCCCGCAGAATTTCGGTGAGGAGGCGGTGATTGGCGGAGCAGGGGACACCCTCCCAGCTGTTGTAGGCCGCCATGACCGACAGGGCGCCGCCCTCCTTGAAGCAGGCCTCGAAGGGCTTGAGCCAGACCTCCCGCATAGTGCGCTCGGAGGAGTCGGAATAGTTGGAGTCGCGGCCTCCCGCGGCGTAGTTGTCGGCGTAGTGCTTGGGGGTGGCAATGACGCCGTTCTTTTGCAGACCGCGGCAAACAGCCACGCCCATATTGGAGGACAAGAGCACATCCTCACCGAAGGTCTCCACGGTGCGGCCCCAACGGCAGTCACGGGAGATGTTGACCACGGGGGTCAGGGCCTGGCGGACGCCTACCACGGCCAGCTCCTTACCGATGACGTCGGCGATATCGGATACCAGATCATCGTCGAAGGAGGAAGCCATGGCGATGGGCTGGGGGAAGCAGGTAGCCATACCCCACTGGGCGCCGTGGAGGGCTTCGCCGTGCTCGATGGGAGGAATGGGATTGGGGTGAGCATCCATGGTGAGCTGTACGTCGCGGTTGATGCGCTCGGCCACCTCGGCGGGGGTGGCGGGATCGGGGCGGTCGAAGTGCATGAAGTGGCCGGGGTTACGGTAGTTTCCTTCCTTATGATTTCGTTTATCCTCGTAGTCCGCCTGCACGTCCCAGAGCATCTGAGCGGAGAGCTGGTACATCTTCTCCTCAAGGGTCATCTTTGCCAGAAGCTCCTTGGCTCGGAGAGCGGGGGTTGTTTTGTTCATGGTAATTCTCCTTTGGTTGCGGAAGCCATTCGCTTCGTCGGAATATTTCTATCATTGTATCACATTCGCGGTAAACAGTCAAGACGGTTCGGGCAACTTTTGTCTCTTTTCTCATTTTCTCATTTTTTGGAATCCCGCGGTATATCTTCCATGAATCCCGTCCATACTCTCCCTACCCGCAAGGGAATCCATACCAACGGAGGCATTTATGGTACTCACTCAAAAGGAAGTCACCCTCATCAAGGATCTGAAGGGCCAGGAGCAGCTTTGCATCGACAAGTACACGAAGCACGCCGAGTGCGCCCACGATCCCCAGCTCAAGCAGCTCTTTGCTCGCATAGCCGAGGTGGAGCGCGGTCACCTGAACACCCTGACCCAGATGGAGAACGGCACCGCGCCCGCTACGGGTGGCGGCGGCCAGTCTACCATCCCCACCTTCACCGCCTACCACACCCAGGCCGAGACCCCCGAGAAGAAGCAGGACTGCTACCTCTGCACCGACCTGCTCACCACCGAAAAGCACGCCTCGGGGCTGTACGACACCTGTGTGTTTGAGTTCGGGCAGACCGAGCTGCGGAAGGCGCTGAACCACATTCAGACCGAGGAGCAGGAGCATGGGGAGATGATCTACAAGTATATGAAGGCGAATTCTATGTATTCGTGAGTCTTTTGGGGGCGTCGGTAGCGGCGCCTCCTTTTCAAATTGGGGTTTATCGAACTGTTTAACGGAACAGATCAGTATGTTTTTGGGTGACCCTCATCCACCGCTATCGCGGTCCCCCTTCCCCCGAGGGGAAGGTCAATGCGTCAGCCGTTTCCTTGGCTGATACCCAAAAACATACTGATACCAATAGCTTTTCAGGAATAACGATAAGCACGAGCCGAATACCTTCCCCTCGGGGGAAGGGGGACCGCGTGCTATAATATCAAGTGCAACATTACAAAAAAGTATAGACAATATTCTCGCCAGGGTGTAAAATGTAGTTACCACACAAACAA
>JAZNJA010000041.1:0-4956 GCA_045577755.1 Eubacteriales bacterium | reverse complement strand
AAACCTCTATGCACGTGTACTCCTTCACCCGCCTGCGGGCGGGAGCTCCCTCCCGGAGGGAGCCTTAGGAGCGCGGGCAAGAATTACTTGTCGGGTAACGGATTTCCGCGGGTTTGAGCAAAAGGCTCCCTCCCCGAGGGGGCTCCCGCGAAGCAGGTGTGGGAGTTTGCCACATGGAGAAGGCGTTCACAACCAACACACCGACAAACCCAAATTTGAAGTTTCCCATCGGTATCCTCCCCCAACATTGACAAAATTTTCTCAATCTACTTGCAAAATCCCATAAAATATGGTATAATAGACCCAGAAAAAGCATATTTGCTTTATACACCCCCACAAAGGAGGCTTGACTATGAAAAAGCGCATCATCACCATCAGCCGTCAGTTCGGCAGCGGCGGACACTCCATCGCCAAGGCAGCCGCCGAGCGTATGGGCATCGCCTTTTACGACAACCAGCTCATCACCGAGGTTGCCCGCCAGAGCGGTCTTTCCGAGGAGTTCATCCGCGAGAACGAGGAGTACGCCTCCCACTCCAACAGCTTTCTGTACCAGCTGGCCATGAGCACCGCGGGCACCTACGGCTACCCCTCGGTCTACCAGAAGCTCTACGAGGCCCAGACCAAGGTGATCCAGGATATTGCCGACAAGGAGTCCTGCATCATTGTGGGCCGTTGCGCCGACTACATCCTCCGCGACCGCGAGGACTGCCTCCACGTCTTCATCCACGCCGACAACCAGCACCGCGCCACCCACATTCTGGAGAAATACGGCCCCACCGACAAGACGGTTTCCCAGCGCATCAAGGACAAGGACAACCGCAGACGGAACTACTACCGCTTCCACACCGACCGCGAGTGGGGTGTAGCCGCCAACTACAATCTGGCTCTGGACAGCGGGGTGCTGGGGGAGGAGCTTTGCGTGGAGCTGATCTGTAAGGCTATGGAGAAGGATAATTGATCTGTAAACAAAACAACACCCACGGCATCCGCCGTGGGTGTCTTCTGTTTTTTGGTGAGTCAGCCCCCGCCCTGCGGCGAGGATGCTTTTGGGTCAGCTAAAGATCTTCCAGAGCTTTTCGAAATCGGGGAGGTCAATTCCCGGCTCCGAGGCGGCGATGCAGCTGCGGACCCACTCCATGAACTCCACGCGGCTGGCGGCCTGCGCTTGGCTACGGGGCTTGAGATCCTCGTACATCTTGGCGTAGAAGTCAATGAGCTTCTGTGCGGTGGTCTCGCGGCATCTCACCACGTCGGCAATGCCCTCGGCTACCGACTTCGCGGAGCCTCCGCAGGGGGTTCCCTCATTTTCAAGATGTCCCAGCTCGGAGATGGCGAGGTGGATGTGATCCACTTGATTGGTCAGCAACTCGATCTGCTTCAGCGCGTACTCGTATGTGTAGGCTTCGGTTGCGGTGTTTTCGGTCACTTCGGTGTTGTTCTGCTCGTTCATGGTATTATCCTCCAAAATCATATTTTGATCCGGCGGACACGCCAGAATGATGACGGTTTGGCTATCGTCTGCGAAGCGTGCCCTGCCGTGCTTGACGAGCCCTTTGGCCCGTTTCATGTAGGTCGCTTCATACTCATGGCCGGCTTCATCCAGAACCCGCACGGTTTTTGGGGTTGCGGATGCTTCGGTCTCCTGGTTTCCGTGTTTTTGCAATGGGTGTCTCCCCCTATTCGTTTTTTCGCCGGCGCAGTATGCCGAGCCTTGTACCGTTTTCCCCGTTTTTTGTGATGGGTGCCGTCCCCGAGGTTGGTAAGTCCTCGCCAAAAATTATACCGCAAAGGGTAAGATTTGTCAATACCCTTTGCGGTTTTTCTACATTCACTTCTTACTTCTTACTTTTTGCTCGGCTCCCCGCCCGTGGTGGTGAAGACAATGCTTCCCTCCAGGTCCGTGCGGTAGATCCCGATCTTCATGGCCTCGTAGCGAGCCAGGATCTCTTGCACGGGGTGACCGTAGCTGTTGCCCGCGCCGCAGGAGATGACGGCATAGACAGGGGTAACGGCATCCAGGAAGGGCTGGCTCGACGAGGTGTCCGAGCCGTGGTGGCCGGCCTTGAGAAGGTCGCAGTCCAGCTTGCCCGAAAGCAGATAGCGCTCCAGCATCTCCTCCTCGGAATCCACCTCGGCATCGCCCGTGAACAGCACCGAGGTCTCGCCGTAGTCGGCGCGGATGACCACACTGTAATTGTTGGTTTCGGTGTAGGAGGTGCTGACGGGGGCCAGGATGGTGCAGGTCAGCTCGTCCACCGTAAAGGTCTTGTCGGGGGTAGCCTCGATGACCTCACATTTTTCAGCCTCAATGGCGTCCATCATGCGCTCAAAGGTCTTGGAGGTGGAGGTGGCATCGGGCAGGACCACGCGCTTGACATTATAGGTATTCAGCACCATATCCGCGCCGCCTATGTGATCCTCGTGAGGATGGGTGAAGACGGCGTACTCGATGTCGGTGACGCCCAGACTGTCCAGGTAGGCCTTCAGCTCCTCCTCGGAGGAGTTGGTGCCCGCGTCGATGAGGATATCTCCCTTGCCGGTGCGGATGAGGGCGGCATCGCCCTGTCCCACGTCGATGAAATGGAACTGCACCTCGCCGCCGCTGACGGGAACGGAGGGCGCCTCGGTAAGAGCGTCCTTGCCGAAGATCAAGCCCGCGATGGCGGCCACGGTGACGATCACGGCCCATACCAGGCCCTTGAGTGCTTTATTCTTTCTTCTTCGCTTGGCCATAATGGTCTCCTTTCTGTCAAAGAGCGATTTCGATATAGGCGGCGCAGTTGCCCTCGGGGAAGGTGACGGTCAGGTAGCCGTCGTTCAGGGAGCAGGCGAAGCCCGTGAGATCGGGGTAGGTGCGGGTGACGGTGGAGTTGTCGGTGAGATAAGGGGCGAGGTCAATCAAGGTGTCGGTTTCCTCGGTGCGGGTCTGCCAGACCGCCAGGAGGAGCTTTCCTGCCGCCTTGTTGAGAAGGCCCAGGGTGGTGTGGCCGCCGTCGCTCATGCGGGACAGTCCCGTAGGGTAGACGGGGATCGCCCCCGCCAGGGTGGCGCGGTTTTCCTTGTAGATGGAGATGGCATTGGCAATGAGCTTTTTGTTGAGGTCATCGGCGTAGCAGATGCGCCCCGAGAGGTACATGGCACCCATCATGCCGCTGACCATGTTGTAGGCGGTCTGCCGGCCGTCGGCGCAGGAGGCTACGGTGGCCATCACGTTCTCGCCCGTCAGGGGGTAGACGTCCCCCTGCTCGGGCATTTGGTGGAAGTCCACGGGGTAGGGATAGGCCCAGACACCCGCCCGCTCGGGGGGCATCACCGCCAGCATCCCCTGGAGGATGGAGGGGTAGCGGTCGTAGTACTCCTGGTCGCTGGTGGATTGGATGTGGAAGTGGGACAGGGTGGTGTGGTCGCACCGCATGGCCCCCGAGCCGCAGTTCTCGATCATGAGGCCGGGGTGGGTGGAAATGACCTCGTCCACGAAGGCATAGAAGGCCTCGGTATGGCCCCGCAGAGCCTCGGCCATGGACTCATCCTCACCGTTCAGGGGGTCGATGCCGATGCCCGTGGAGTGGTTGTAGTCGTTCTTGATGAAGCGGACACCCATGCTATAGAGGTTGTCGAAGACCCCCATGAGGTGGTCGCGCACCACAGGCTGACGGAAGTCCACGAAGCACTGGCCTTTGCCGATGGGGTGGCCGTGGCGGGTGAGGAGGGCTTCGGGGTGGGCCTTTGCGAAGTCGGAGGCGGCGTCGGCGGTCTCGATCTCCAGCCAGACACCGGGGAGCATCCCGCGGGAGCTGATCTCGTCCAGGATCCCTTGGAGTCCGCCCTCGCCGAAGAGCTCGTCGCAGGGCTGCCAGTCGCCGTTGTGCTTGTACCATTCGCCCCTTTTTCCAAACCAGCCCGCGTCGATGCAAAATACCTCACAGCCCGCATCATGAGCTGCCTCGATGAGAGGCATGAGGCGGTCGCGGGAGGGCTGGGCCCAGAGGCAGTTCATGTAGTCGTTGAAGCAGACGGGGACCTGACCCGTGGGGAAGGCGGTGCGGTAGGTCTGCCGCTTGTAGGCGGTGAGCTCTGCCACAGCCTCCTCAAAGCCGCCCTTGACGTGGCCGTAGATGGCGGGGGCGGCGGTGTAGGTCTCGCCGGGCTTCAGGGTCTTATACCAACCGCCGTTTTTCTCAAAGGCGGCGGTGAGTAGGACGCAAAGGGCGGAATTATCCATGTAGCCCTTGGCACTGACCTCTATGTACCAGTTGGAGCCTGTGAGGATCTCAAAGTAGTGGGTCTCCTCGGTCTCGGTGTCCTCGATCAGGATCAGAGGGTAGTGGCGGGAGGTGGTCCAGCTGCCCTGGGAGTAGAGGCGGAAGGCGGTCTGGTGGCCGTGGTTGTAGGTGGGATAGAGGCCCAGCTCCTCGGCGGTGGCTTTGCGCCATTGGCCCTCACCCTGCCAGACCGAGTGGCAGTAGTGGATCACGAAACGATCATCGTACCAGCGTTTTCCTTCCGCGCCGATGCCCGTGACAAAGGCGGAGGACAGGCAATCCACCAGAAGGGGGGTATCGCCGTCGTTGCGGAGTGTGGTGGTCAGACGGGTGACGCCTGTGCCGCCGAAGGTCTCGCGGGACTCGGTGACGGTGGCGTTATGGCCGTTCAGCTTCCAGACCGTGTCGCCGACGCTGCCATCGCCCGAGATCAGCTCGGCGCGGTCATTGGCCACGTCGTCGTTGTGGTAGGGGGCGCAGGATTCGGCGTTGAAGTTGAGGTAGAAGGAAGGGGTTGGCATGGGGTGAACTCCTTTGATTGATTTTCGGGGATTTCAAATTTGGGTTTATCGTTCCGATAAACCCAAGTGAAATGATCCCTGTGGGATCGTGAAATTCGTGCTACGCACGAGTGAAATACGCCGCAAGCGGCGCGTGAAATTCGCCCTTGCGGGCGAGTTGAGGTGCAGAACCT
>JAZNJA010000040.1:0-8177 GCA_045577755.1 Eubacteriales bacterium | reverse complement strand
GAACGACATGGCTACGATCCGACTTCCGCCTTCCACACAGAAGGCAGGCCTGTCCGTCAGGGACAAAAGCTGTTGAATATATTCCATTGGGGTCACTCCTTTCCGCGGCGGTACAGGACGGGGAGGGCCAGCGGGATGAGCAGCCATGCCCACAGGGTGAGGGCGGAGCCGCAGCCCGATTCGGCTGCCGGGAGTTCCTCGGCGGTGGTGGCCTCCTCGGTCACGGCGGGGTCAGTATCGGGCGTTGCGGCAGGCCGGGTGGGAGTCTCGGTGACGGGCTCGGTGGGGACCTCGGTGGGAGCCTCCGTGGGGGCCTCGGTCTCTACGGGAGGCTCGTCGGTACGGAGGCGGTAGACACGGCCCTCGCCGGCGCGGAAGGTCTCCTCCATGACGCCGTCCTTGATCTCAACGGGGATATACTCACCGGTGAAGGGATCAAAGTACTCCAGCCACTTCACGTCACCCGACAGATCCACGTTGAATTCGCACTTCATGGTATCCCGCTTGGTATTCTTATTGAAGAGCATAATGTAGCGGTCCTCGCCCTCCTTGGGCTCCATGACGCTGACGATGAACTCAAAGCGCTTGCTGGCGGGCTGGATGAAGTAGTCCTCGGGGAGGGTCTCCACCCCTGCGGCGGGACGGGTGTGGTAGGCGTGGGCCACGTCCTGGTTCATGAGGATGGAGGACAGGCCGCGGACCTCCCAGTTCAGATCGCTGAAGGCGGCAAAGAGCTCGGGATCGCGGATGGTGCCGTCACGGTAGATCAGGGAATCGCGGAAGCCCTCGCCCTCGGTGTCGGAGGAGCCGGGGCAGACCAGGTTGAACCAGGACAGGGCCTTGAAGCCGTAGGCCAGGTAGCCGTAGACGTTCCAGCGCATCTCGTTGACGGTGGGCATACGGGTGCCGTTCCAGGCGGTGGACTGGGGGAAGGCGTGGGTCTTGAGCTTGCCGTTCTCGTAGGCCACCTTGCGGAGGACCTCCATGTCGGCGAAGATGTCGGTCAGCACCACACCGCCGTCGCGGAAGGGGTAGTAGTCGTGGGACAGGTACTCGATGTTCTCGGGGCCGATGGTCTGGACGAAGTTGGTGACGTGCTGCTCATAGGTGCCGCCCAGGGCCCACTCGGGGGCGTAGCTGGGGAAGAGGTTGACGATGGGGCAGCGGGTGGGGTCTGCCTCACGGTAGAGCTTCACCAGGCGGGCGATCTCGGGGAACTTGTCGGCGGTAGGCTCGTCCACCAGGTGGTAGCCCACGCAATGCTTCTTACCCGCGGCGAACTCTACGCCGATGGCGATATTCTTCTCGGCCATACTGCCGTTCATGTGGTAGATCATGTTGCGCTTGGCGTACTGCTCCTCCACGTTGTTCCAGTACTCGGCGTCGTACATGGCGCCCGAGCCGAAATCACGGGGGAACAGATTGAAGTTGAGGCCCGCGGCGGCCATCTGATCCAGCTGGTACTCGTAGCTGTCGGTCTCAAAGGAGTAGAAGGTCACCCAGGAGCCGATGAGCAGATCGTCGGTGGTGACCTCGTCGGCCATGATCTTCTCGCGGTACGCTTGCTTTTTGGCCTCGTATTCGGCATCCGCCGCGGTCTCCTCGGCGTGGGCGGTCAAGGCCATGGCGGGGAGAGCCAGGGCTGAGAGCAGCATGAGGGCGGCCAGGACGCGACACAGGACACGGAGCTTTGTCTGTTTTTTCATGTTGGTATGTCTCCTTTCGGAAAGGGGTGGGGTCATCCGTACCGTCATTATAGCATATTTTTCCCGGCTTCACAAGGGAATCGCTCCACTTTTTGCAATTTTGGCAATGTGAACAAAAAGAAGCCGTCCATTTTGATCACGAAAGCCCCGCGCGGGACGGCTCCCGGGACAAAACGGCTACCCCACCCGAGGGCGAGGCAGCCGTGTCACTATGAGAGGCTGACGGGAGCCCCAAAGAGCGGCGGGGTCCGTCTCAATCCTTTCCGTAGATCTTTCTGGTCAGGTAGCCCTCGGCCGCGCGCTCGTTCTTCTGATAGTAGGAGGAGATGTTCTCCTGGCCTGCCAGGATGCACTCCTTGGGGAGGTACACCAGGGCGAAGAGCTGGGAGCTTCCGTCGCAGTAGGCGATACCGGGATCGAAGACGATGGAATTGAAGATGATCTCCACCATCTCGCGGTCATCGGGAGCGTTGGACACCCGCAGCTCCAGCACGTCGTCATAGAATTTGGGGCGGACGATGGTTCTGGAATAGAAGCTCAAAAGCTCCAGCACCTCACCCACCATCTTGGTATTCTTCACCGTGTTGGGAACGGCGACGTTATCGCCCCAGTTGACATGGGAGTAGGAGGCCTGGGCTGTGTCATACTTGGGGAGGGGGAGGATGCCCATATCAAAGGTAGCGGTCAGGTACTGGGTGCCCAGCTCATCCTGGGTGAAGTAGGTACGGCCGTCCAGGAAGTCCACGATGACGTTCTCGTTCTCGCGGTCCCCCCAGCCCCAGACGTAGGTGCTTTCGTTCTTGGTCCAGTTGAAGAGCTTCTCATAGAGATTCAGCAGCTTCTCGCCATACATGGAAAACTCGAAGGAGCCGTCGCCGTGGCGGGTGACCACGTAGATATCCGAGGCCTGCATGAAGCTATTGAAATTGGTATCGCAGAGGGAGGCATATCCGAAGGTATCCAGGTTGTTGACCACGCCGTCGCCGTTGTCGGCGTACAGCTCGGTGGTCAGGGCCAGGTACTCATCCAGGGTCCAGGTGCCGTTACGGACCTTGTCGTAGGGGACCTCACGGCCTACCTGCTTCAGAAGATCCTTGTTGCAGTAGATGGGGTGCACCGTATAGTAGCAGATGTCCCCCGTAGCGATGTAGGCGTGGTCTCCGATCATCAGGGACTCGATGACCTCGCGGTTCCAGTAGGGCTGATCCAGGTCGATGGAGTCGTTCAGATCGTAGAGATCCATGACGCAGTCCTGGGTCACGAAGGAGGCCACGTTGCGGTAGGAGGGGAGGATACAGAGCTGGTAGGTATCGTCGCCCGCCATGACCGAGGGCTTGACCTGATTGAAGATCACGCTCTGTCCCGTGACGTGCTGGACGTACTCGTACTCCAGGCTGACGCCGAGGTGGTCCTCCACCAGAACGTTCATCTCGTAGAGGGTATCGTTGAGCACGTTGACGTTACCCGCGGAGGGGTCCTCACCGTAGGTCCAGATACCCTCGTCGCGGATACCGATCATACGGAAGCTCGCGCCCTCGTAGTCCTGCTTCTGTACGTTGGGGAAGAACTCGGTGACGGCCTCGGTCACGATTCCCGAGTCCGCGGCGGTGGTGGTGTCGGGCGTCTCGGCGGTCTCGCCGCAGGCCGCCAGGGACAGGAGCGTCAGGGCAGCCAGGAGCACTGAGAGAAAACGTTTTTTCATGATGATATCCTTTCCGACAATGATCCTCATTGTCACGAAAAACGGGCGGCGGTTGGGCGGGTCACGGCACAGGGCAGCGGTGTTTTCGCCCGGCGGACGTAATTCCTTTTATCATTATATCAAATGCCCTTTCCGTTGTCAACAGGCCTTCGACATTTTGGTCATTCTGCCCAGAAAAATTCTTTGCTCTCCTTGACAAGTCCTTCGGCATCTGGTATAATGGTGGCGTACCCGCGCGGGGGCGGCTTACGGTCTGTCCCTCGGCGAGCACAGTAACGAAAAAGGAGACGCATCATGTCCGAACTCATTTCCGCCCACGGGCTTACCTTGGATTACGCGCCCGAGACCTGCTCCCTGACCGTGACGGTGGCGGGCTCTCCTGTTTCCTGGTCCTGGTCCAGTCATCCGTTTCTGGTACCGGCCGACGGCCGCTCCTTGGATTTCGTCGCCGCCCGCTGTGAGAGCCGCCCCTTCCAAAGCGGAGTCGCCGACGGAGTGCGGGCGGTCTACTCCGACTTTGCCGACGGCGAAGGAAAGCGGTACCCCTACACCGTGGAGACCTGTGTTTCGGTGGATCGCTCCACGGGGGCGGTCAAGGTCGAGGCACGGGTGACGGGGGACGGTCCCGGCGAGCTGGCCGCGCTCGCGTACCCGCCCCGCATGGAGTTTCATCCGCCCGAGGGGCATGGCTACACGGTTCTGCCCCGTATGCAGGGGACCATTCTCCCCGCGGGACACAACTACAAGCTCGACGACGGCATCGTTTTTGAGCGGGCCGCCTACATCCCGGTTTACGGTCAGATCCTGGACGGCTGTGGCTACGCCGCCATATACGACACCCCCTACGACGCCCGCTACAGCGTGGTCGGGGAGGAGATCCAGCCCTATTTCGCCCCCTCTCTGGGGCAGATGCGCTACACCCGCTCCATGACCTACGCCTTCTTCCCCGAGGGAGACTTCAACACGGTGGCCAAGCTCTACCGCGCTTACCTGTCGGAGCGGGGGGAACTGGTCAGTCTGCGGGAGAAGATCGCCCGCAATCCCAAGGTGGAGTACCTAATCGGCTGCCCCATCGTCCATTCCTGCGCCGCCGTTCACATCCACCCCGCCTCCCATTTCTACGATCCCGATCATCCTGAGAACAACGACCGCTTCTTCTCCTTCTCGGACAACGGCAAGCTTCTCCGCGCCCTCAAGGAAAAGGGGGCGGAGAAGGCATACTTCCATCTGGACGGCTGGGGTCACCACGGCTACGACAACCTCCACCCCGATCCCTTCCCCGTCCACGAGGCCTCCGGCGGTGCCGAGGGGCTGAAGGCTCTGCGGGAGACCTGCGCCGAGCTGGGCTTCTTCTTCGGCCTCCACGACCAGTATCGGGACTACTACTACGACGCCCCCTCCTTCGACCTGGAGAATGCTGTCACCCGCATTGACGGCTCCCACCCCTACCACGACTACTGGTTCGGCGGTCCTCACAGCTTCCTGTGCGCCAAGCTGGCGGTGGATTACGTGCGCCGCAATTACGATGAGTTCGAGCGGCTGGGCATTCACCCGGACGGCTCCTATCTGGACGTGTTCTCGGTGGTGGAGCTGGACGAATGCTTCCACCCCCACCATCCCATGACCCGCGAGGAGTGCGCCCGCGCCCGCGCTCACTGTCTGGAGCTGCTCACCGACCGCGGCATCATTCCCTCCTCCGAGGAGACCGTCGGGTGCATGGTCAACGCCATCGCCCTGTGCCATCACGCGCCCTTTTACACCACGGCCTGGGAGGATCCCGAGGCCTTGAACGTGGGCATCCCCATTCCCTTCTTCAATCTGGTCTACCACGACTGTATCGTCATCCCCTGGTACGGCATTCACCATAAGGGTGCCTGGGGCATTGCCTGCACCGACCGCGGCTTCTACTGGGCCCTTCTGTGCGGCGGTACCATCTACTACGACGTGGATGCCTCCGCCGAGGCCATTGCCTACGGCAAGGTCGCCCTGGAGCTCCACCGCCGCGTGGCGCTGTGTGAGCTGGTCTCCCATGAGCTGGTCGACGGGCATCCCCGCCGCCGCCGCTCGGTCTTCTCGGACGGCACGGTGGTGGAATGCGATTTCGACGCCGAGACCTTTGCCATCCGCTATCCCGACGGCACCGAGGTCACGGGAAGCTGATCCCTGTTCCCCATACGGCGGGGCCCGCGCAAAAGGGCTCCGCCTTTTTCAAAATTCAAAAAACGGCGCATAGCTTCCCGTGGCTCGGCTCATACTATCCCCATACACCATTCCGGGGGTAAAACATTATGGATAACCAAAAGCAAGACCGCGCCGCATACGGTGCGGGCACCAACGATAAACAAACCGAAAGCCACGTGAACCAAGACAAGACCGCTCCCCGCGGGCCGGGGGGCACGGCACCGGCAACCGGGGCCGACGACATGCTGAAGCTCATGGAGAAGAATCCCCGCGTCTGCGGGCTGGGCGGCTGGATGAAGTGTCTGCGCAAGCCCGCGCTGTCCCTGCAGTATACCCTGGACAAGCGGCACGTTCCCGACATGGACAGCGATCCCACGGGGCAGACCGAGGTGCCCGGGGCCAATTCCGACACCATGACGGTCAAGGGGGGCTTCACCATCCGCTACTTCGATTTTGCCGCAGGGGTACTGACCCTTTTGGTGCTGGGCTGTATCTCCAAGAGCTGTCTCTGCATCCGGCGTCTTCTGTGATCATTCCGTCAGAAAAGGGAGCGTCCCGCGCGGGACGCTCCCTTTGTCTTGCTCCCCCGGGCGCGGGGGCTTACTTGCGCTTCAGCTTCCCCACCACGCGGCCGCAGCAGAAGATCTCGGCGAAGTCCTTGAGGGGGATGGGGGCGTATTTGGGGTTGAGGGACAGGAGACGGTCGCCGTCGTACTTCTTGAAGTATCCCGCGCCATCCAGCACGAAGATACCAAGCTCGCCCTCCTCCACGGTATCGGCGGTCTGAATCAGGAGGATATCCCCTGAGCGGTACTTGGGCTCCATACTGTCGCCGTTGATGCGGAGGGCGTAATCGGCCTCGGCGGTACGAGGATCGTCAGGGATGGTGATGTCCTCCACCCGATTGGCGTCGGCCAGGAATTCACCCGCGCCGGCCGAGACGGGCATATCGTACAGGCCGATGCTCCTACGGCGCAGGCCGACGGGCAGATCGGTGGAGCGGGTCAGGAAGGAGCGGGGCACTCCGTCCTCCGCGGCACTCCGGGCGGGGACAGCGGTCTCGCCTCCGCCGCGGATGAGGTCGGCGGGGGTCAGGGCGGCGGGGATGTCCTCGGCGGGGAGGCGGAGCTCCTCGGCGGGGAGGTCCTCCGCGGACAGGCTCTCCTCGAAGCGGGAGAGGGGAGCGGTAACCCCGATCTCCTCGGCTCCCTCCTCGGGGCGGCGGAGACGGGCGGTGCCGCGGCGGGCGGTACGTCGTGCCACGTCGTGAAGCTTGATGGCCTCCTCGTCGGCCTGGCGCTCAGCGCGGGCGCGCTCCATGTCCATGATCGCCACGGTCAGGGCCCGCCCGTAGCCGTCCAGCTCACGGTAGGTCTCCACGAGGGTCATCTCCTCGGGCTCCAGGGTATAGTTATGGGTATTGGCGGGAACCCCCGTGATGAGCCAATCCAGGGAGCAATCCAGGGCGCGGCTGATGGCCACGATATTGGAGAGCTTGGGGGAATCGCTGATACCCGCCAGGAGCTTGGACAGGGTTCCCAGGGGGATCCCGGTCATTTCGGAGAGCTTATCGTTTGTGATCTTACGGCTGCTCTTGAGTTTTTTGATGCGTTCCAGGTAGGTTTCCTGTTCCATGTCCACACTCCGTCCCCGCCCGCGGGCGGCAATTCTCTATTTGGAACTATTATACCATACATTTTCAGTTTTGTAAAGAGGTTTCGGGAATTATTTTTCCGTTTTCAATATTTTTTTGCAGAGTCGCGGCGATGGCGCAGCCCAGAGGACGGACGAGGCGCCCGGCTTCGGCAAAGGTATTGCCCGCCGAGCCCAGGGAGAGGGACAGCACCCGCACCTCTTCCCTGTCGGGGACCGGTCCGTCCCCTGTTTTCACCTCCACGGGGCGGCTCAGGGTAGGCTCTCGTTCCCAGAGGGCTTGCCGCAGAGCCAGGGCCAGGGCCAAGTCCCGTCCAAAGGAGACACCCTCCCGTCCGCCGCTTACCCCAATGCCCAACTGGGCGCAAGGGGTGCCCTCCAGGCTTCCCGCCGTCCGCAGGATCCCGCCGCGCTCGGTCAGCTCGGCGGAGCGGCCGATATCCAGGACCAGGCCTACGTCGGGGTAGAGGCGGCAATACTGTTGGATCAGCTCCTCGGTACGGGCGTGGACCGAGGCCGCGGACTCCCCCGCCGTTGTGGACACCCGCAGGTGGATGACGGTGATCCCCATTTCCCGCAGGACACGGGAGAGGGCGGCGGTCAGGGCTACGGTACCGTCGGGGGCGTGGGGGGTGTCCACCAGGGCCAAGCCACCCGCGGCGGGATCGTAGTAGGTGCCGCCGTCTCCGTAGCCCTCGTAGGGGTGGGTGTTCACCAGCAGTACGGCGGGGAGAGTCTTCCACGGAGGGAGCGCGGGAAGGAAGGGCGGCAGGGTCACGCCGGTAGGGCGGACGTAGCCCGGCCCTCTGTCCTTCTCGCTCACGTCCAGGGGCTCCACGGCGAAGCAGCCCTCGGGACAGGGGCGGGGAGCGGCGGTCTCGGGGGCGGAGTCCGCGGGGAGGCCGGCAGAGGGCTCGTCGGGGGGGGAAGTCGGA
>JAZNJA010000039.1:0-5176 GCA_045577755.1 Eubacteriales bacterium | reverse complement strand
ACATGGCTACGATCCGACTTGGGAGTGTGGGGTGGGTATAGTCGGTGATCTCTCCCACGGGAGCGCCGTTTCGGGTGAGCTTGGTGACGTAGCCCGCCGAGCCGCTGACGCGGTAGCTTTGGGTGCTGACCGAGGGGTCGGTGAGGCGGAGGGTCAAGACGGTGGGCAGGGAGTAGCAGGGGGCGAAGAGTTGGGTGATATCGGCACCTTCGCCTGCCATGGCTGCGCGGCCGTTGCCGATGAAGTGGAGGGCTTGGGTAGAAATATGGGTAGGCATGAGCCGGCTCCTTTCCGCTTGAGGATCAATCTCTCAGCTTTTCATACAGATCGGCGCACTCGGGATTCACGTCCTTATAGGCGGCGGCGATCTCCAGGGCTCTATCGTAGCACGCGTCCGCGGGAGCATCCCGATCCAGATTCTCGTTGACAACGCCCAGATGGTAGCAGGACAGCATCATGCTGACAGCCCGCGCGTCGGGGTCCATGTCCTTTACCCGCTCGAAGAAGAGGTAGGCTTCACGAAATAAGGTTTCTGCCAGGCCGTAGAAAGCGGTCTCGTCGGTCTGTATCTCCATGAGTGCCATGGCGGCCTCGTAGCACGCCGTGGCATACCGCAGCATGGAGGTGTCGTTCAGCTCCTCCTCCTGTGCCTTGTACGCCTTCGCCGCATCCAGATACAGCCCCACGCCATCCCGGTAGGTCTCGTCCCGCCCGCTCAGCAGTTCCGCCAGGTAGTAGCAAGCGTCGGCGTACTTGATCCGGTACCGCGCAGGCTCGGTTTCGGCCAGCCGACCGTAGGCAAAGACCGCATCTCGCGCCATAGCCTCCCGGGTCTCGTCGGCCTCCTTGAGTCTCCCGCTGTCACGGTAGATGTTGAAGAGATAGAAGTAATTTTTACCGAGTCCCGTATCGAATACGGTGACGTCCTGCTCCAGCAGGCGGTGGGAAATGCTGACCGCGAAGGCCAGCTCCTGTTCCTTTTCGGTCATGGTCTTCATCTTGCGGTGGAGCTGCTGCTGGGTAACCTGCAGGGTTTTGACGGCGTGGATATGGTCGGATCCCGTAAGCTCATCCAAAGCATGGAAGCCCGCGACGGCATCCAAAAGCAGCCGCTCCGCGCTGTTCACGCAGTAGATATCGATGTACAGCTCAGCCATGAACGCGCAGACCGTGCTGAGGCCGCTGAGGCTGCGAGCCTTGTTCTGCTGCATATGGGCGTTGTATATGCGGTAGGACTCCTTGAACAGCTCCTCCGCGTCGGTATACCGCTGGACCCCATGGTAGAGCATGGCCAATTCCCTACAGGTCGTGGCTACGTCAAGCTCGTGCTTCGAGGGGTTGACTGCCGCGAGACGGCGGCGGAGCATCAGGGCCTCCCTGTACAGCTCCTCCGCCCTTTGGTAGCGTTGGATATGTCGGCGGTACAGCTCCGCCAGCTCATGGCAGACCGTGGCGAGGCTCGCGTCGTGCTCACCCGCTTTTTCAAGGTCCAGCCTGCGGTATTCGGCCATCGCCTCCAGGTACAGCTCTTCGCTTGAGTCGAATCGACCGGTCGCCTTGTACACATTCGCCAGGCTCCTTTTGGTCAGCGCTATGACAGAGCCCATAGTAGAGGGGACGAGCTTCTCCAGATAAACGCTATGCTCCAACGCCTCCTTATATAGGGGCTCGGCCTCATCGTAGCGATTCAAGAAAACGTGCAGATTCGCGAGCCTGTAGGCGTTCCAGATGAGCTTAAGGCGATTCATGAGGAGCAGGTCAACGGCCACGGGGCGGTAAATGGACAGCGCTTCATTGAGCAGCTCCTCCGCCTTGGCCGCATCCTCCGTATTGACCCGGGAGGAGCTTAGCACCTTCTCCTGGTAGAGGCAAGCCAGATCCCCGCAGAATTCAGCCCAGTCCAGTTCATCCGTATCCTCGCGGCTCTTGTACAGGTGGTAGAGCTGCTCTCCGACACGGAAGGCGTAGTCGCGGTCTCCCCGGTCGTTCAGATAATTCATGTACTTCTGTACGCACTTGAGACCCAGACCATGCTCCAGGGTGATGCTCTTCACCCGCTCATAGAGTCGGCCGATCTCGGCGGTGGTCCTGTCTGTGAGGCCCTGGGCGGTCAGAATATCGATGCGGGTGGTCAGCTCCTTGACCAGAGCCTCCATTTGGGCGCGATTGCGGGCGGCGATCTCCTCGGCAAGGCGGAGGTCGGATTCGAAGGCCTCCATATCCAGGACATCCAGAGCACCGTCCAGCTTGCCCTCCTCGAAAAGGTCGATCGCCTTCTTGGTACGGGCGGTGACAAGGGTGCCGTCGGTGGTCAGCTTGGTCAGACACATGGAGGTCTCCAGAAGCTGCATTTCATACTTGTGCAGCTCCTCCCGCAGTTGATTCCATCGGGCAGAGACTTTGTAAAGGAGCGCCCGCGCCGCGCTGTCGTTGGGATCCTCGGCCACCGCCATACGGGCGGCGGTTTTCTGCTCCTCCAGGCAGGCTACCTCCTCGCGGAGGCGATGAATGCCCTCGTGATTGCGGTAGAAGGGGATGTTCTCCACGTTGATGGAGGCCTGATGATTCTCGTCGGTCAACTCCCGGCTGTTGACCATCACCTGGGCGTCCCGCAGTTCCACCGACATATGCAGGTCGGGGTCCCGGGCCAACGCCAGGAGAATACGGAGCTTGACGGTATCCACGTGACGGAATTCCAGATAGTAGTGCTGCAGCTCGTCCCGCATATAGCCCAAAAAGCGAGCCAGCTCCTCGGTGCCCCGGTCCCCCGCGGGCAGAAGCTTGACAAAGGGGATGATATGAGGCTTGTCGGTCTTTTTGAAATGCTCGTAGGCGGTACGGAATTCCTCCACGGTAAATTCCCCCGCGTTGTGCCAGAACATGATAAACAGGTAATCGCTCTCGCAGATGTAACGGTTGTACTCATCCTGCTTTCGCTCCTTGGAAACGGTGCCGGAATCGTTTTCGCACATTTCCAGCTCCAGCTTCACACTGTCACCAAAGATTTTTTGCAGCGTACAGCAGACAAAGCTGCTGATCTCCATGCGCTCGTCATGAAGATCGTTGATGGAGGACGCGAGAAAGATCTTGATGGTTTTCATGGTCAAATTCCTTTTCGATGAAATTTCGGTCAGGACTTCTTTTTGGTAAAACGCAGTTGCGACAGAACAATGCCCGCGAAGATGATGAGGCACCCCAGATACCCGATGGGCAGGATCTCCTGATCCACGTGGAGATGCTCGGGGGTGACGAGGTTCCAG
The DNA here is from genome assembly GCA_045577755.1 of Eubacteriales bacterium. Taxonomy (GTDB): domain Bacteria; phylum Bacillota; class Clostridia; order Oscillospirales; family CAG-272; genus CAMEON01. Next base: position 1,916 of record JAZNJA010000039.1, on the reverse strand, counting down.
AGGATCCCGCCGATGGCGGCGAAGACAGACTCGGTGGAGAAGATGATGGCGGCGTAGGTGGGGTCGGAGCGCTTCTGGGCCAGCACCTGGAGGGTATAGGCCACGCCCACCGACAGGATGCCGCAGAAGAGGATGGCCCACTTGGCGTTCCACACGCCGCTCCAGGTGACGTCCTCGAAGATCACCGCCGCGATCAGTCCCAGCCCACCGCTGATAAAGAACTGCCACGACGAGAAGCGCAGGGGGGCGACACGGTCGATGAAGAGGTCCACGATGAGGATGTGACCCGCCCAGAAGAAGGCCCCGATGAGGATGACCAGCTCCCCTATGCCGAAGGAGAAGGCCTCGCCCGGGCGCAGGCAGAGGAGGTAGAGCCCCACGGTGGCGAGGACGCAGCCCAGCCAGACGTTCCAGCCCGACTTCTTGCGGAAGATCAGGAAGTAGAACACGGGGGTGAGGACGGTGTACAGGCCCGTGATGAAGCCCGCCTTACCGGGGTCACGGGTCAGGGTGGCACCGAACTGCTGAAGTGCTGAGGCGATGAACAGGCAGAGACCGCCGCAGACAGCGCCTATGGCGGTGTGCTTGTGGCGTTGCTTCTTCTCGGCGGGGGTCAGACCGTTCTCCTTTTCGAAGATGCAGTAGACGGGGATCAGGGAGGCGGCACCCAGCATGAAGCGGATGCCGTTGAAGGTGAAGGGCTCCACATGGTCGCTCCCCAGCACCTGAGCCACGAAGGCGAAGCCCCAGATGATGGCGGTGGTAAAGAGCATGACGGTGGCGGTGAGTTTGGATCTCATGGGGGTGGGTTCCTTTTCGGGTAGTAGTCGGTATCGGTTATTCCCTCACCTCAAAGTCCGCGATGGCCTTGAAAAACGCCATATCCTCGGCGTAACGGGCCTCGTTCTTGCTCCGTCCCGAGATGGTGGGCTTATGGAGGCAGAGGATGGCGTTCTCGGGGTAGATCTGGGCGGCGGGGTTGTACTTGTAGAAGTCGGTATCCTTCAGGGCGATGCCGAAGCCATCGGACAGGGCGCCCGCGGGGAGGGTCCCGTCGGTGTAGACCTCCGAGAGGGGCTTGAGGCGGTCGGCGTCGCGGAGGATGCCGTAGAGGTAGGGGCTGAGGATGTAGACCGAGGTCTCCCCCGTCATGGTGAAGTTGGAGAAGTTCTTGTACTCGTCGGAGTTGAACTTGCGGTTGATCTGGAACTGGTCGGGGTTGCCATACTCGTCGGTCATGGCCTCGTAGCGCTCGGCCTCGGCCAGAAATTCCTCCTCGGAGTAGATCTGATACTCCACCAGATTGATGAGCTTCTCCCCGTCACCGTTGAAATCCTCGGGGCAGATGCGCTCAAGCAGGGCCTCCATATCCGCCCGCTCCGCCTTGTTCATGCGATAGGTGGAGGCCAGACAGACCGACGAGTCGTAGCTCGGACGGTTGATCATCTGGACAATGCCGATGAGCGCTACCGTCACGAAAAAGGCCACGATGATGACCGTCCATTTGTGGTGATACCAAAAATTATCCAGCCAGCGCAAGGCGGGGGATGCCGCCACGATGTCACCCGCCTCGGGCTTGTCGCTGTCATTTTGGGGATTCTGCTCAGGCTCGGGAGGCTCGATGGGGTTATGGCGGTAGTTGACGTTGTAGTTGGACATGATGGGGTTCCTTTCTATGTTGGAATTCGTAATTCGCAATTCGTAATTCGTAATTGATATTGTTTTTGTAACGATTCGGGCAAGAGTTCAAATTTGGGTTTAGCGAACTGTTTGACGGGAAGGGCACGGCAATTTTCTCGTTAGCCCTCTCACCCGCTTCGCGGGAGCTCCCCCAGAGGGGGAGCCTTTGGAAAACGCTTGTCGGGAAAGGGTTTCTCTTGTAAAATGGCACGAAAGGCTCCCCCTCTGGGGGAGCT
>JAZNJA010000038.1:0-11198 GCA_045577755.1 Eubacteriales bacterium | reverse complement strand
CCCACCTCATCGCCATCCCCACCACCTCGGGCACGGGCAGCGAGGTCACCCGCTTCGCCGTCATCTCCAACAACGCCGAGGGGAGAAAATACCCCCTGGTGGACGAGGAGCTCCTCCCCGATGAGGCCATCCTGGACGAGGTGCTGGTAAAGTCGGTCCCCGCCTCAGTCACCGCCGATACGGGTATGGACGTCATGACCCATGCCATCGAGGCCTACGTCTCCACCGAGAACAACGAGTTCTCGGGCGCTCTGGCCGAGAAGGCCGTGGAGATCGCGGGTCAGTTCCTCATCCGCTCCTACAGCAGCTGTGACGATACCCATGCCCGCCGCAAGATGCACATCGCTTCCTGCCTGGCCGGCCTGGCCTTCAACTCCGCCTCCCTGGGCCTCAACCACGGCATGGCTCACCAGCTGGGCGCCCGCTTCCACATCCCTCACGGCCGCGCCAACGCCATCCTGCTTCCCTACATCATCGAGTTCAACAGCGGCGTAGCCCTCATCAGCCGCTCCCAGAAGGCCTACCCCTCCTGCGTCCGCAAGTACTGCAACCTGGCCCGCATCCTGGGAGTCAGCAATATGAATGAGGTCACCACCATCCGCGCCCTCATCTCCTACCTCCATTTCATGAACGCCGAAATGAACATCCCCTCCAAGGTCTCCGAGGCTTGCCCCAAGCTCACCGAGACCGAGTACCTGGCCGCCCTGGACGATATGGCCGTAGCCGCCCTGGCCGATAGCTGTACTTCCACCAACCCCAGAACTCCCTCCAAGGAAGAGGTTATTGAAATCTACAAAAAGATCTGGTAAATTTCATACACATGAAGAAAAGGGTCACCCCGTAGGGGCGACCCTTTGGTTTTTACTTTTTCTTGAAATAGGTGGAGAGATCCACGTAGAGCTGCTCGTCCATGAAGGAAAGCATACCCGCGTATTTCAGAATATCCTGCATACCCATCTCGGGGTCCTCGTCAACGTAGGTGAAGAGCTTGAGGTACTGCTCCTTGGCCACGTCAAAGCCATCGGTGTGCGCAACCTCATAAAGCTGCAGCACAGAGATGGCGGATACGCTGTAGGAAACGTAATAGCAGGGAGAGGTAATGGTCATACCGTATTCCCAATAGCCGTCCAACGCGTCCAGCACACCGTAGTCGGTGCAAATGCCCTGATAGAGCAGGTCGTATTCGTCCGCGGAAATGGTGCCGTCAGCCATAATGGTATCGGCATGGGTACCCGTATAGGCGTTCAGATAAACGGCTTGCTCAAAGCTGTCCACGGTAAAGCCCGTCATGGCGGAGTAGAACATATTGACCAGCGAGTAGGTTCTGATCAGCGTGTTTGCCACCTGAGGGAAGTCCGCGTTGTTTTCCAGGTAGCAGAGATACAGAAGCTCGTTCCCCTGAGAGTGCATTTCCAGGAGGTCGAAGGACTGGGAATACTCCTCGTCCGCATAGAGCTCGAAGCTGTAGATATCATTCATGTAGTGACCGAACTCGTGGACAACGGTAAAGCAGCTGTCATAGCCCTTACCGAAGTAAGCGACGGGCATTTTGGCCTCATAAATGGTAGTCACGAACGCGCCCTCATATTCGCCGCGGAACATATTGCCGTCGCCCATCAGCTTGTTGAACTCATCCGAGAAGGTAATGTTCTTATCGGGGTTGGAGGTGAAGGCCATCAGATCGATATAGTCGTTGACCAGGGTGTTCCCCTGCAGAGTGGAGAAGAAGGGGGAGGAGCACTGACTGTTGTAGATCGCCAGCTCCTCGTCGGTGTAGCCGGTCAGGTTTCTGAAGGTGGTGTAGAGCTCATTGAATACGGGAGCGATATGAGTCTTGATGTAGCCGGACAGCTTCGCCACGTCCTGATAGGTGTAATCTCTGCCATAAACGTTCTCATAGGCATATTCAAGATAGTTGTCATAGCCCATCAGCTTGGCCATCTCGTTGTTGTTCTTGACGAACTCCTCGTACATAGCGGGCAGCTTTTCTCTCTGCTCCGAGGGGGAGAGCGCCAGGAACTCGGTCTCAATGGCGTTGTTCTTTTCCTTGAGAGCGGTGTATTCGGGGTTGGAGATCGCGTCGGAATCAAGCAGGAACGCGTTGATCTCCTCCTCGGTCATACCAAAGTAAAAGAAATCACGGTAGCAAGAGTCGTAGAAGGGGCGGGAGAGGGTATAGAACTTGGCGACCACAGCGGTCTCATAGTCCATCATATAGGAGTAAGTCTCCTCCAGCTCGGTGTTCTTCATGTCGCAGTAGTAAGCGATCATGGCGAGATTCTCCTGAGACAGGGCGTTCATGATCAGCTCGTACAGCTCGTTGTGGGCCTCCTCAACAATGGCGTATTCCTCGGCCAGCGCGCCGGTCTCCGCATAGCCGTGCAGAGCGGGATCATACTTGGCCGCCGCTTCGACCATGCCCTTCACCTCATCGAACTTGGCGTCGATGGCAGCCTCGTCCTCCTTGGTGAAGTGGAAGGTCAGGGCTTCCTTGTGCTTGTCACCGGATCCACCCCACACGCAGCTGGTACAGCCCTCGTTCAGGCAACGCCTGACGCGAGAGGGCTCCGAAGCCGTCTCCTCGTATTTATGACCAAGAGCCTCGATGTTGGTGTATTCCATCTTGCCGCACTTGGTGCATTTGTAGTCAGCCATACCGGTACTGGTACAGGTGGGCTTACTTTCCAGGGCCAGCTTCAAGTCATGGCCTGTGTGGGGGATCACCTTCTCCTGCTTCTCGCCGCAGGAGCAAACCATAACCTCAAGGCCGTCCTCCGTGCAGGACACGGGCTTGGAATCAGCCTCGGAAAGCACAAATTTATGCTCATGCGAGCATCCGACCGCGCCGGATACGACCGCAAGCAGCATCACGAAGGCCAATAAGAGTGACAGTATTCTTTTCATAGACGTTCTCCTTTGCTGTGAATACGACAAAAGTATCGTATATAGGGTATTGTACCACAAAAGTGACCGGGATGCAATAGCCTATTCCATAATTGTTCCTGTATTTGCCGGATTTTTCAAAAAAAAGCGAAACACCGCGGAAAATCCGCGGTGTTTTTCCGTAGATCGCTTTTGATCCGGTGTCTCTCTGTACTCCTATTGATCATTTGCGTTCTTTTTTATCCTGAACCGCCCGAATGATCTGGGGCAGGTACAGCACCACCAGATACACCACCAGCACCACAACCGCGCAGTACATATACCAGTACGGGTGAGGGATCACCTTCCAGAACAGGGCCAGCACGGGGTTGTCGGGGGTCATGGAGAACATATAGTTGAAGGTCAGAAGGTTCCCCGCGTAGTCCACAATCCCGTTGGCCTCCACGTAGCGGGTCAGTGCCACGTTGATGAGATGGACGATGGTATAGATCACCACCGTCGACCCCACGGTCACGGGAATGCACTTGTAATCCTTCTTGACGTAGCCGAACTTGAAGAGGTAGATCACCACGCCAAACTCGAAGACGTGTGGTATATAATAAATGAAGAAAGCCGCCGAGGGAATGATGAAATGCCCCGAGGCGTGATTGATGATGAGAGCCAGCAGAGAGCCCAGGCACCACACCAGCAGGAGGTTTCCCACGTAACGACTCTTGGTCAAAACCGTGATGGGAAGCATGATGGCCAGGATGGAGCACATATGGAAGGGCAGGTACTCCAGAGGCGAGCCCCAGGCGATCAGGTTGTAGACGATGGCCACGATGCCCGAGCAGGACAGGGCCAAGATGGAGAAATAGCGCACACGCTCAGGCAAATACTTGAGCAGGAAATAGACTCCCACGATCAGGGCGGCGGCAATGACGAGAGTCGAGATATGGACGATACCGAAAGAACCCCACTGCATAGTCGTTTCTCCTTTTCGCAAAAAATAAACCGCGGACGGGCGCGGTTTTCTCCATTATATCATCATTCGATCCTTTTGTAAATACGCAAAATGTGACAATTTTCGGGATACATTGTGAAGTTAATGTGAACCGCCGTGATTTTGAGCCATCGTTCACCCTCCCCGCACCCTTGGCAGGAATATTTCCTGTGTTTTTCCACAAAACCATTGCATTTCATCGCCTTTTATGGTATACTGTACCCGTCCCCCGCCAAGAGCGGGACTCTATGAAAAGGAACGGTACACCCCATGAAAGCCACACGAAGCGACATCGCTCTGAGCGTATACCTCCCCGCCTGTACGATTTCTCCCGAACAGATCCCCGTTACCTATACCATCGGAGGTAAGACCTACTGCGGCTTCCCCGCCGACCTCTCCCCCAAGGTCACCCGCCGCCGTATCGACTCGGCCATTTCCGAGGCCGTCTTCACCGCCGCCACCCCCGAGGGCCTTTCCCTGCGGGCCGAGTGCATCGAGTACCGCGACTACGCCGTGACCGACTGGGTCATGTATATCACCAACGACGGCGAAGATAACTCCCCCATCATCTCGGATTGGAGCCTCAACCTCACCCTCCCCGCCGAGAATCCTACTCTGTACCACGGCAACGGTGACACCTGCACCCCCGACGGCTACGAGTGGTGGACCACCCCCGTCACCGCCGAGGGGATCGTCAAGCAGCCCTGCGGCGACGGAACCCCCTGTAACGGTGCCTTCCCCTACATGCGCCTGTTCACCCATAAGGGCCACGGCTTCAACGTCGCCGTAGGCTGGTCGGGTACCTGGAGGCTGGAGGCCAAGCTCCAAAGCGCGGGAGATTTTGACGAGACCCGAGTCACCGTGGGTCAGGCCGCCTTCCGCTCCTATCTGAAGCCCGGCGAGACCGTCCGCACTCCCCGCCTCACGGTGCAGGCCTTTACCGACGGCGACGACCGCGGCCGCAACCTCTGGCGCTCCTTCTACATCGACCACATCCTCCCCAGAGAGGACGGCCATCCTCTGGACCCCAAGCTGGTGCTTCACACCTGGATGATCGACGGCCTCCCCGAATTCTGCGGGGTCACCGAGGAGAATCAGCTGGCCGCCATCGACACCTACCTGGAGAAGGGCCTCAAGCCCGACATCTGGTGGATCGACGCGGGCTGGTATCCCTGCAACAACGACTGGCCCACCACGGGCAACTGGTACCCCAACCCCGACCACTTCCCGGGCGGCATGGGTCCCGTGGGCGAGAAGCTGGCCAAAGAGGGCATCGACTTCCTGGTCTGGTTTGAGCCCGAGCGCGTCCGCCGCGGCACCAAGCTCTGGAACGAGCATCCCGAGTGGCTTCTCCACTACCTCCGCGACGATAACCCCTGGCTCTCGGAGAACGCCCTGTTCGATCTCGGCATCCCCGCCGCCTGCGATTGGCTGATCGACACCATCGACGCCATCATCAAGGACTCCCACATCAAGATCTACCGCCAGGACTTCAACTTCCCCCCCGCCCCCTACTGGGCCCACAACACTCAGCCCGACCGCGAGGGTGTCCTGGAGAACCTCCACATCCAGGGCTACTACCGCTACTGGGATACCCTCATTGAGCGCAATCCCGGGCTGTGGATGGACTCCTGCGCCTCGGGCGGCCGCCGCAACGACCCCGAGACCATGCGCCGCGCCGTTCCCCTCCACTACACCGACGTGGGCTACGGCGACCACTACATCAAGCAGAAGCAGCACCGCGAGATGTTCGAGTGGATCCCCTACTTCCGCGCCCACAACTACAACTGGGACGAGCCCGACGGAAACTACAACGGCCGGCAGCACCAGGTGGACGATTTCGGCTACCACAACGCCCTGACCCCCGCCCTGACCTCCATGATCGAATACTACCACCCCGACGAGGTCTGCGCCGTAGGCCGCCGCTTCCACCCCGTCTGGCGCAAGGCCGCGGGGCTGGAGCTGACCTGCGACTACTACCCCCTGACCGAGTGCCGCAAGTCCACCGAGGACTGGTACGCCATGCAGTTTGACGGGGAGACCGAGGGCTTTATCCAGATCATCCGCAACGTCCGCGTCAAGGCCGACAGCATCACCCTCACGAACCTCCACGTGGATACGACCAAGACCTACACCTTCACCGATGAATTGGGCCACAGGACCTTCACGGTCTCCGGCGCCAAGCTGGCCGTCTGTGGCTTCTCGGATAACCTCCCCCACCGCTCGGGCGTGATCTGGTTCTATACCAAGAGCTGATCCCCACCATACCGACCCCCATGCCGCCGACGGTCTCCCCCTCGGCGGCACTTTTTCGTAGGGCGTGCGGTGCCGTCCTGCGGAGTTGTAAATTGGGGTTTATCGGTGGGGTTCCTCGTCGTAGGGCGGGGGCTTGCTCCCGCCGAAAAGCCCTCTCACCCGCTTCGCACCGAGCTTGCGAGGAGGCTCCCCCAGAGGGAGAGCCTTTCGCCTTGCCCCGCGGAAATTCGTTACCCGACAAGTGAATTTTCCCCGCGCTCCTAAGGCTCCCTCCGGGAGGGAGCTCCCGCCCGCAGGCGGGTGAAGGAGTACGCGTGCATAACGGTTTCCACTTTCTACGGTTATCAAACATTCCTACAAACCCAAATTTAAGTGAGAGCCCCCCATCCCTCCGCAGTTACACCCCTCTAAACCGTTGGTTGAGCAAACCGAAAAACAAGTTATTGACTTTTCCCCCAAATATGGTACAATAAAAGCAGAACCCCACAACACCCACAGAAAGGCAGATACACACATGAACATCGGTGAAAAGATCGCGGAGCTCCGCCGTGACGCGGGCATGACCCAGGATGCGCTGGCCTCCAGGCTGGTCATCTCCCCCCAGGCCGTCTCCAAATGGGAGAGGGGCGTCGCCAACCCCGACCTGGAACTGATCCCCGAGATCGCAAGACTCTTCGGTGTCTCTGCCGACGAGCTGTTGGGCCTCTCCTCCCCCAAAGCAAGGGAGAACGAGCTGGAGTCACGGATCAGCTCCCTGGAACGCCTCCTTTCCATGCTCACCGAAAAGGACGACAACGCCACCCGCGAGATCCTGCTCCAAGGCGCCCCCCGCGTGGCCAGCTTTGACTTCACCAAAATGGCCGCCGAGGAAAAGAAAAAGTGGAAGCCCGACGGGCTCTGCATCCTGGACGATCGCCAAGGCTCCGAGCTGGTCTGTAAGGCCACCCCCGCACAGCGTGCCGTTGGATCCGCCGTGGATCCCCAGCTCATCTTCGCGGGACTTTCGGTAGCCGTCAATGGGCCTCTGCACGTCCTTATTCACCTCTGTATCAAGGGTAGCCATCCCGCCCGCAACCACCACTTGGCAGTCTACTTCACCACCGAAGAGAATCCCGAATGGGATAACCAAAAATCCGCGTGGTGCGGTTGTATCAACGGCAACTGGATCGGGATCGACCTGCTCATCAACAATCCCTTGCTCCGCGGCACCCTGACAGGCCTGCGCATCGACCCCTTCGACTACGGCGACGGCACCACCACCGTGGATTCTGTCCGCCTCATGACCGACGAAGGCGAGCTGGTAGCCGATCTCACCCCTCTGCTCACCGAAAAATTCGCCATCCTTGATAGTAATGACCCGATTGAGAATATCACCACACCCCATCTCTTCCTCAAAAACGTGGTGTATACCGAATCCCCCGCAGGTAAGCTGTCCTTGGTCTCCGTCCCCGCCAAGATTACAAAGCAGGTCTACGACCCCATGCTGATACGGGACGGCCTCTCCATCGACACAAGCAAGGTACGCTATATCCACCTCCGCATGAAAACCTCCCTCTTCGACCGAAGCCGAGGCACCTACCGCACCTCCTGCAACGTCAATTGCAACGCCGAGATGAAGCTCTACTTCAAGACCGAGGGCTGTGACGACTACACCGAGCAACGGAAATTCAGCGTCCACTACCTGGCCACCGATCAGATGCAGGACATCTACATCGACACCTCCATAAACGGCGCCTGGCACGGCACCCTCACGGGCCTGCGCCTCGACCCCATCGAGAACCAGGGCGCCTCCTTTGAGATCGCCCAAATCGAGCTGCTGGAGGGTACTCCAAAAGTCAAGCTCAGCGGCTTCATGAGCAGCCTGGAGGAAAAGATCGCCCGGCTGGAGACCGCCGTCGCCGACCTGGAGGGGGAGCTGGAGGACGCGAGAAGCACCGCCGAGGAGGCCCTGGACGAGGTAGAGGACCTCAAAAGCGAGCTGGAAGCCCTCCGTGAGCGGATGGAGGACCAAGATTGACCCCAACGTAAAAGGAGGACCCCGAAAGGAGTCCTCCTGTTTTGATTGTGTATGGGATGGGATCAGGACTGCACGTCGGGCAGGTCATCGGGAATGAGATCCAGACCGCCCTCCGCGTGATTCACCAGATAATCGGTCAGCTCGTCAGCGGTGATCTCACCGTCCTTGCCCAGCTCCTCGATCATCTGATCCGACATTTCCAGAGCCACCTCGTCAGGCACGTCAAAGCCCTGCTGGCTGAAGGATCCCTTGATGGAATCCAGGATCATCTCCTCCCGCTCCTCGCGGCTCATTTCCAGCACGTCGTTCAGAGTGCCGGCCACCTCGCCCAGCATCTCACCGTACTGACCGTCCTTCAGCAGATCCAAACCCAGCATGTTGGACACCAGACGCATGCTCAGCGCCTTGATCTCCCCGGCCAGGCTTCTCAGACGCTCGTTAGCCTCCAGCTTGCCCATCATGTCGGTCAGAAGACCGCTGTTGCCCAGCTGCTGCACCATTTCGGTGTATTCAGCCCCCTCGTCCATGAGATCGTGGACCAGGAAGTCACCCACCACGTCCATAATGGCGTGAATGTCCTCCTCCAGCGTGCCGACCGTCTCAGAGGCCAGGATCTCCAACACCTCGTCCAGGGTGGGAGCCACCGTGGCGTCCATCGTAGGACGAGGCATACCGGCGAACTCCTCTCCCTTCAGCCAGGTCTCGGACATAGCCACCAGGGTATCGGTAGCGAACAGCTTCATCCACTCAGATGCAAAGAAGGCGTCAACGGTGTGGAACAGATACTCCTTATCCTCGAGGGTGTAGTCCTCCTTCTCCATGGACTCCATAACCTCCATGGCGTAGCCCGCGGTCTTGAGCAGACCGCACAGCTCGGTCTCCAGGTTCATCTCGATGACCGTACCGTGGGTAGCGGCCACGTCCAGCTTTGCGGTGGTCAGCTCGTCGAAGACCACCTCACCGACGGTGCCGTGAATGACCGAGAGAACGGGATGCTTCTCGATGGCGTCCGCGGTGCTCTCCAGATCCTCCTCGGTCATGCCCAGAGGCTTCATGACCTCCTTTTGCACGAAGGCGGTATCGGTCATGCCCGAATCCACAAAGGTATTCAGAACCGACGCGCCCAGCATGAGGTAACCGACAAAGGGGATCACCACCACCAGAGCCACCAGCAGGCCGTTAGCGGCGCCGAGAGCGGCACCGACCAGGCGCAGGGACTTCTTCCGCAGGAAGGGCAGGATCCGCTCCAGGATCCAGGCGGCGATGCTCAGCACCAGACGAATGACGAAAAAGGCAAGGAGGAAGATCAGGGGAGCGACCAGCAGAGAGGCGATGACACGCACGCCCTCAGCGCCCACGGGAACCTCCTTCAGAAAGCCCTGCAGCCCCTCGCCCAGACGGGGAAGGATCAAGGCGTAAGCATAATCCGAGGCTTGCCCGGCAATCAGAGCGGTGAACGAAAGCGCGGTAACGGCCGAGAACAGGGTCACGCCCAAGCGAACCACGGCCATCAGCCAGCTGCGCTTCACAGCGCGGGACATACCGATCAACGCCAGAATCACGGCAAACGCCGCGATGATCAGTGTCACGATCATATCAATACTCATAAGAAACGACCTCCAAAGGCATTTGATGGAGACATTATAGCACAGTTTTTCTTTTATGTCAATGACTTTTCAAATTAATTCCTTTTTTCGAAAAAAATCTCTCAACTTTTTTTCAAAAACCTCTTGACAAAACCCTCCCGTTGTGCTATAATATCGTCGTTCCGCTGATGAACGTAATTAACAACTGCTGGTGTGGCTCAATGGCAGAGCACCTGATTTGTAATCAGGCGGTTGATGGTTCGACTCCGTTCACCAGCTCCATATTTGGGGGATTTCCCGAGCGGCCAAAGGGGGCAGACTGTAAATCTGTTGTCACTGACTTCGGTGGTCCGAATCCACCATCCCCCACCAGAAAAAAGCACTTGCGAAAGCAAGTGCTTTTTTCAACGAAATTCGTTCCTCGCGGAACGAGTGAAATACGCTGGCGCGTGTGAAATTGCCTGCGGCAGTGAAATGCGCTGTGGCGCGTGAGGAACGAATTTCATTTCACATCATGCCGCGCCAACGGCGCGGGCATGATATTTCACCAATTCCGAAGGAATTGATTTCACATTCGGCGTAAGCCGAATATTTCACCTATCATTTTACTAAGCACGTAACATAATGGAAAGGCGATAGATCCATGGCAGACTCAAAATTGCGTACTCTTACGATAGACTTTGCCGTTAAAGTAATTCGGGTGTGCGGCGAAATAAAAGGGCACTCCTCTCTTGTTAATCAATTAGAGAGATCTGCAACATCCATCGGGGCAAACATTCATGAGGCAAACTATGCGCACGGAAAAGCAGATTTCATTGCCAAATTCCAAATTGCTCTCAAGGAGTGCTATGAAACGGAATACTGGATCGAATTGTTCGTAAAATCGGAATTGATGAATCGGGAAGTCGCCAAGGAACTTTATAATCAATGCGGAACCATCCGCCGCATGCTCATCTCCTCCATCAAAACCGCAAAGGAGCGCCAATAATGTTCTTGTACTGTCTGTTTATCCAAGGCTCCATGCCCGGCGACGCAACCCATAACGCTCACGACGATTGCGCCATCTGTAAAGCGTGGTCAAAAAGTCAAGCTATCAGAAAATTCCGGAAGTTGTACTGCGATTTTGACGAATCAAACGTTTTCCGCGTTACGTATAACAAATACGGCATTGCCGTGTTGTCCGATTATTGAAAGAAAGCACTCCCATGAAATATCCCCCCTCCCGCAAGGAAATCGAGCTCCACGGCTGCATTGAAGTCCCCCCCGACACCACCCTGGACGAGTTCACCGACGCCTTCCTTTCCTGGGTCGAATCCAGAGACTGGTCCTTCGGCGGCGGCTTCCGCGAGATCGTGGATGACCATTACGTGAACCGCGACGGTTCGGTCGGAAAGCACGTCTCCGAGGAGTGATCCCACCGCTCCATAGCCACCCCCTCGGTGGCTTTTTTCTTTTCCCCTCCCTTTACAAATCC
>JAZNJA010000037.1:0-12071 GCA_045577755.1 Eubacteriales bacterium | reverse complement strand
AGACCCCCACCGAGGCTCCCGCAACCGAGCCCGATGAGACCCCCGCTCCCGGCACCGACGAGCCCGAGACTCCCGCTCCCGGTACTGACGAGCCCGAGACTCCCGCTCCCGATACCGACGAGCCCGAGACTCCCAAGCCCGAGGTTCCCTCTCAGGAGCCCGAGACCGATCCTCCCGTGGATCCCGCTGATCCCGTTTGGATCCTGGATGCTGAGGCTCTGAACGAGCTGGCCAACGTCTCCGGTGCCAGCAACACCGCCGCCGAGCTGAAGGACGGCTACATCAGCCTGACCGCCAAGGGTGGCGATCCCTGGTTCATGACCGCAGGCAATATCGGCGAGATGCCCAAGTACCTGGCTCTCCGCTACCGCACCAACACCAACCTGAACGGTGAGATCTTCATCGGCAACGGTGCAGGTCCCGAGGGCGGTAAGTCCTTCGTGTTCAGCTACAACACCGATAGCGAGTGGAACCTGCTGATCTTCGATCTTTCCGTTGTCGCCCCCTACATGACCGAGGCTACCGTCGGCCATATGCGTTACGACTTCTTCGTGGACGTTCCCGCTGAGGGCACCTTCCTGGATGTCGCTTACATGGCATTCTTCAACTCTGCCGAGTACGCTATGGAGTACGACTTCGAGACCTATAAGGCTCCCATGTGGGACGCTGACAAGGAAGTTGTCGCTCACCAGTCCTTCGACCAGTTCTTCTACGGCGACGGCAGTCAGGACGATGCTGCCGGTGCTGATAGCCCTCTGAACCTGTACCACGCCGCTACCAAGCCCGATTGGGACTTCGTGGCTGACATGGTCGGTTCCGAGTACACCTGCCTGACCTACTGGGGGTGGATCGCTACCAAGTCCGAGACTATCGGTCAGTTCGGCTACCAGGTTGGTATGAACGCTCCCATCTTCGATGATGCTTGGACCCACGAGACCGAGCAGGGCGTTCTGGATGCCGCTGTCACCCTGGGCGGTGTGTCCGGCTCCCGTATGAAGATCCGCATCGATACCACTGACTTCGACGGCGAGACCGTCGTCCGCGTTCTGTACAAGGATGCTGACGGTAACGTGGTCTGCTTGAACGAGGTCACCGTTATCGCTCCCGAGAAGGCTAAGGACATCACCGACAGCTTCGTGTCCGACGTGAACGCCAACGAGGTCGGCACCACCATGGATGCCTCCGATCTGGGCAACTTCTTCGTCACCGAGCTGCCTCTGCCCGGTTCCGGCGTTGAGGCTAACGGCGAGGGTAAGCTCTACCACCTGACCTCCATCAACGATATGTACGCTGACGTCAACGGCCGCTACTTCATCAAGGCCAACGTCATCGACAGCAACGCTGCAGGCTGGATGTTCGTCCGCGGCTACAAGGTCGTGAACTCCGACGAGATCATTGAGAAGTTCGATCCCGCCGGCGGCTTCTACAAGATCAACAACTACTATGAGACCGACAGCGCAGGCGCAATGGGCGGCGCGGGCATCTATGCTCGTCTGCAGGGCGGCCAGCTGTCCCTTATGATCAAGTACTACAACGCTGAGAACGTCACCCGCGTTGGTAACAAGATGATCACCATCGATGCCCCCGGCACCGAGCTGACCCTGGCTGACAACGGCTTCACCGTTTCCGTCCTGGTCGACGGCGTGACCTACGCTACCATTGATCTGTCCGGCTCCGTTGTTTACGAGGACATCAACGAGGTTACTCCTAAGAACGGCTTCGCTCAGAAGGCCGTCATTACCCTGAAGAATGGTACTGTCGAGACCATCGAGAACACCCTGATCGCTGACACCTGCGAGTGCCAGGTCGGCTTCGTGGCTCGCGCCGGCTCCTTCAAGTTTGATTCCGTGGCTGTTGGCGGTTACTCCGCTATCGACGTTCCCGCTCTGGATATTGCTGCTCCCGAGGAGCCTGTGGTCCCCGAGGTCGAGACCCTGGTGATCCCCCAGGATCAGTGGGTGATCTCGGGTCACTGCACCACTCTGGTGGGCAAGGACGGCCATCCCAACTCCCCCATGGTCGCTGCCGGCGGTGTTGATTCTGCCGCTCTGCTGCACCAGGGCTCCATCGCTCTGGGCAACATCGACCTGTCCAAGTATTCCAAGGTCGTCATCATGTGGGGCTCCGATAACGGCCCCGGCACCCAGGATCTGTACGCCAACAACGCGAACAACCGCTTCGCTCTGGTCAGCGCAGACAAGCATATGCAGATGTCCCCCAACGAGGACACCATCATTGCCGCCGCTACCTACGAGCTCCACGGCTGGGCTGTTAAGGCCTTCGAGATCGACCTGACCGGTATCGACTACAACGGTCCCGTGTTCCTGACTCACGACTCTCTGCCCGGCGGCTTCGCTCTGGTTTACTCCATCGAGTTCATCGGCGCTGAGAAGGTCGACGAGCCCGAGCATCAGCACGACTATACCGCCGTCGTGACCGATCCCACCTGTACCGACAAGGGCTACACCACCTACACCTGCGCTTGCGGCGATTCCTACGTCGCTGACGAGGTGGAGGCTGCCGGTCACAACTTCGTCGAGGGTACCTGCGGTATCTGCGGCGCGGCTGATCCCGACTACGTGAAGCCTCTGCCCTCCACCCCCGAGGAGATCGTCAACGCCGCTTACGGCCTGGCCGAGGGCGAGACTCTTGAGGGTACCTACACTCTCACCGGTGTGATCACCTCCATCGACACCGCTTGGAGCGATCAGTACCACAATATCTCCGTCTGGATGCAGATCGGCGATATGGCTGACAAGCCCATCCTGGCCTTCCGCCTTGCCGGCGAGGGTGCCCAGAATCTGAAGGCCGGTGATACCATCACCGTTACCGGCTCTCTGACCAACTACTACAGCAAGATCGAGTTTGCTCAGGGCTGCACCCTGGATTCCGTGGTTCCCGGCGAGGAGCCTGAGGTTCCCGAGACTCCCGATGAGAACTCTGTCACCATCGATTTCGCTAACAAGGACAACAGAGACGAGCAGAATGCCGACAAGCAGGTCTGGTCCAACGGCGACTTCGTTGTCACCAACAACAAGGGTGCCTCTAGCACCAATGTTGCTGACTATGCGAATCCTGCCCGCTTCTACGCTAATTCCGAGCTGGTCTTCTCCGGTGTTACCATGTCTAAGCTGGTCTTCGCTTGCGACGCTTCCAAGTACGTGACCGCGCTGAACGACAGCCTGAAGAATCTGGAAGGCATTACCGTTACCACCGAGGGCATGGTCATCACCGTTGTGTTTGACGCTCCCGTTGATACCTTTGTGATCCCCACCCTGGCCGCTCAGGTCCGTCTTGACGCTGTTACCGCTGAGATCGCAAAGGCTGACGAGCCCGAGATTCCCGACGAGCCCACCGCTAACGAGATCCAGGTGACCACCACCGATACCTACAGCTGGGTCGACGTGGTCGAGTTTACCGCTACCGCTTCGGGTACCTACACCTTCTACCTGCCTGCAGGTCTGGGTGCATTCGACGTTGACACTTGTGACGCTTGGCCTCCTGTGGGCGGTCCTTACGTAGATTACTACGACAACGCCGAGGGCGCTTCCTTCTCCATTGATCTGGCAGAGGGCGAGACCACCAGATTCTATGTTGGTGCCCTGACCAAAGCTGACTGGGTCATTACCTATGAGTTCACCGAGGGTGAGATCGGCGGCGGCGACGAGCCCGATCCCGACGAGCCCGTGGTTGAGGACGTTGTCATCGTTGTTGGCAATAACACTGTCAACGTTACCGACGCGATCTTCGCTGAGGGCGGCTTCGAGGCCAGCTTCACCGTGGATGTCGAGGGCGATTATAAGTTCTTAGGCGACTTCCTGGTCCGCGTCTACAACGCTATGGGCGTCCAGCTGGGCACCGGTATGGCTTACCTGACCCCCGGTACCTATACCCTGCAGATCGTCACCGCTTACCTGTCCGGCGCAGGCAGCTACGGTCTGAACGTTGAGCTCGTGGTTCCCGAGGAGCCCGAGGAGCCTGAGGAGCCCGCAGGCCCCACCAACACCGTGATCGAGTCTCTCCCCTTCACCTATGAGATCACCACCGGCGGTCAGGATACCGTCGACGTTTACTACGACTACGTGGCAACCGAGGACGTTACCCTGGTCATCTCCCGTCCCGAGGGCGCTCTGGTCAGCCTGTCCGGTAACTCCTCCGACTGGGTTAACGACGAGGATGGCAACTACGTCCTGGCTGTGAAGGCAGGCGAGATCATCACCCTGAACTTCTGGACCATGTTCCCCGAAACCGTCGGTTCCTTCACCGTCTCTGCTCAGGCTTAATCGAACAGGAGACCTTGAGAGCTGTCCGGTTACCCGGAACAAGCGTATCCGATTGTAATCTGATTACATAAGGAAGCCCCCACCCGCAAGGGTGGGGGTGTTTTTTTCTCCTCCTGCAGCCCATCACCGGGGAAGCATCGGGGAAGCACCGAAAAAAATCAAAAAGTTTCGCAAACCCTATTGACAATCAAGTGATTATGTGGTATAATCAAGACACAATCCAAGGAAAGCCGCTTGGATACATATCAAGTTCCGAAAGGAGGCAGTACGCATGATCGCTTACAGTATCGTGTCCGCCTTGACCCAAACGTCCGCTCCCCCCGCCGAATTCAATTGGATGGCTCTGGGACTCCCGATCCTCTGGTTCGGTATCGTCGTCCTGACTCTGATCATTGAGGGACAAACAGCCGATCTGGTGGCGATCTGGTTCGCCCCCGGTGCCTTCGTCTCATTGATCCTGTCCTTCTTCGACGTCAAGTTTTGGATCCAGCTCACCGTGTTCGTGGCCTTGACCGTGATCGGTCTGATCCTCTCCTTCGCCGTCTTCCGTCCCATGATGAAGAAACGAAGCAAGATCGAGAAGACCAACGTGGACGCCATGGCAGGGAAGCTTGCCCAGGTGGAGGAGGATATCGACAACGGCCTCCCCAGCGGTGTCGCCAAGATCAACGGACAGCTCTGGGCCGCCCGCATGGAGGATCCCGCCGTCACCGCCGAGAAGGGCGAATGGGTGGAGATCGTACGGGTAGAGGGCTCCAAGCTCATCTGCCGCCCCAAGTCTTAATTACGCGGACGGACGTATTCCGTCAGAAAGGAAAGCACTATGCTGAACATCCAAGCTCTTACCCTCGCTCTGGCAGGAGGCGCTCTTCCCGCCATCCTCATCGTGGCCGTCGTCGCTGTGATTGCCATCATCATTATCGCCAATATCCACATCGTCCCCCAGGGCAAGGCCTACGTGGTGGAGCATCTGGGCTCCTACCGCAAGACCTGGACCACGGGCGGTATCAAGTTCACCGTCCCCTTCCTCCAGAAGGTCGCCAAGAAGATCAACCTCATGGAGCAGGTAGCCGATTTCCCTCCCCAGCCCGTCATCACCAAGGATAACGTCCGTATGCAGATCGACACCGTTGTCTTCTTCCAGATCACCGACTGTAAGCTCTACGCCTACGGTCATACCACCCCCATGACCGCTATCGAGAACCTGACCTCCACCACTCTCCGTAACATCATCGGCGAGCTGGAGCTGGATGCCACCCTGACATCCCGCGACCTCATCAACACCCAGATGCGCGCGATCCTGGACGAGGCCACCGATCCCTGGGGTATCAAGGTTACCCGCGTGGAGCTGAAGAACATCATCCCTCCCAAGGAGATCCAGGACGCCATGGAGAAGCAGATGAAGGCCGAGCGTGAGCGCCGCGAGTCCATCCTCCGCGCCGAGGGTGAGAAGAAGTCCGCCATCCTGGTGGCCGAGGGTCAGAAGGAGGCCGCCATTCTGAAGGCAGAGGCCGAGAAGCAAGCTGCCATCCTCCGCGCCGAGGCCCAGAAGGAGACCGCTATCCGCCAGGCAGAGGGTGAAGCCGAGGCTATCCGCCAGGTCCAGGAGGCAACCGCCGCCGGTATCCGCATGATCAACGAGGCCAACCCCTCCCAGGCCGTGCTGACCATCAAGAGCTTCGAGGCTCTGGAGAAGGTTGCTAACGGCCAGGCCACCAAGATCATCATCCCCTCTGAGATCCAGAACGTGGGCGCCCTGGTGGCTTCCATCAAGGAGGTCGCCACCGATGTCCCCGCCGAGAAGCCTGCCGTTGAGAAGACTCCCGCAGAGAAGGCTCCCGCTCCCAAGAAGCCTGCCCCTAAAGTGGCGCCCCAGGAGATCCTCTGATCCCATACCGCAGATAAGAAAGAGTCATAACCATGGCGAAGCTGGAAATAACCCTGCAAGGGGATTTCGACAAGATCACGGACGATCTTATCCGCTGTATCCGAGGAGGAAGCCTGACCGCCTCCCTGGAGGAGCATAGCGATTTCCGCACGAAGAACGGCCGATGTGCTGTGTACGTCTTCGAGCGATACAGCTTCTGGGGCGGGAACCGCCTCAGCCTGACCATCACCCTGTATCAGGACTACGGCGATCCCCGCATATACGCCTCCGCCATCACGGCAGGCGGCTCCCAGGCCATGTTCTTCAAGATGAATACCTTGGGAGAGGAGACCTTCCTGGAGGAAGCGGAGGACGCGTTGAAACGGCACTGCTACGGAGGCGGGGACTGAAAAAGGAGTACCGCATGAGTAACAAGCGCTTTGTGAATATATTGATCTCTGTGATCGTATGGATGCTGATCCTGTTTGCTCTGCAGTGCCTGTTTGCGAGGCAGACGAAGGAATTCGGGCTTGCATGCGGTATGTGCTTTCTCTCGATCTTCTTCCTGTTCAGCTACAAGAACGCGCGCAAGCCCACTGAGAGAATTGGGCCATATAACCCGACCAAAAAGCGCTATGAGGAAAAGGGCGATCTCCCCGGGTATCAGCGGCTGTGCAAGATCGTGTTTCTTGTTGGCTTGTCCATATCCGCGATCGGCTTTCTGAAAGGATCGGTGGAGGTCGTTATCTTCTTCATGAAACAGGCTGTGTAAGCACTTGATACGATCAAAAAAAGGACTGCCTCTGAAAGGCGTGATGCTCTTATCGGAGAAATTAAACACTCGTACAATGTAGAGCATGATTTTGCACTGCAGTAAACAAATAGATAGCCCCGACAGATTTCAAGGTCTGTCGGGGTATTCTCTATAAAGAGCAAAATATATCGGTGGCCAAGTTTGTTCTTATATCAAACCGATCTTTATAATCAGTTGCCCATGCAACACTAAAATACAAAATTTCAGGTGGAGATTTCAATAAATATTGTATACCGCCATCGATTAGTTTCGCATCAAATTCAGGATTGTCCGCTTCTGCACCAATGGTAACGATCGTACTGCCTTTTATAAAATCCGTTCCCAAATATCGCTCGTCGGAATCCCAATTAGTTAATATGTTTTCACAATTAAATTCTATAACACACCGTACGGTTTTGGCATTTGCGGATGGCACAGAGATCAAATAACATGCGGATATAGGGCTCTCCAAAACAGCTGTTGTCTTGCAATCATATGGTGAAAAGTCATACGCCGATGGTGCATCATTAACATAAACAACTATTTTGCCTAACGGAGTTAAAACATTTTTATCCATAATACCTCCACAAAAATCTATTTCTGTTTTTCGCCAGTTTCGCCTTTGTATTACAAAGGCATAGGGCAAAGCCCATACCCCTACATTAGATAAGAGTATCACGCCAAGTGAGGCAGTCCTTTTCTGTTGTATATCGAGACTATGGGATCACGGTTTCTTCAGTTCATTTCTGATCAGCGCCGCTACCGTCTCGGTCGTATTGTCAGCCAGCTTCTTGATGGAATCCACACCTCGCTCCATGGCGTAGGAGTAGAAATCGCGGATCATATCGGTATCGTTGACGTTGTCCCCCACGACAATCACGTTCTCACGAGAGGCGCCGAAATGCTCGGCGATGCGGAGGAGGCCTGTGGTCTTGTTGATGCCGGGCGGGACGATGTCAATACAGATGCCGTTCTGCAGAGGATTGAGAGTATTCCCGTAAGTCTCGCGGATCTTCTCCACTACCTCCGCGGCCTTGCTCTCCCCCTCGGGACAAAGGGTGCTGATTTGGACGAAGTAGGGAAGCACGGGCAGCTCTTCGGGGAAGCGTCCGTCCTCTTTGCTGATCCAATCGGGAATGTCCTTGCGGTCGCCCACGACGCAATAGAACCGATCGCCGTGATAGAAGGCACAGGGACAGCCCAGATCCAACAGATCCTTCATGAGCTTTTCAGCGGGCACCTCGGTGTATCTCTTTT
Organism: Eubacteriales bacterium; assembly: GCA_045577755.1. Classification (GTDB taxonomy): domain Bacteria; phylum Bacillota; class Clostridia; order Oscillospirales; family CAG-272; genus CAMEON01. The sequence continues at coordinate 3,871 of JAZNJA010000037.1, read as the reverse complement.
CATAAAGCAGGGTGCCGTCACCGTCCAGAATGGCGGCACCGTTGAAACCCACGAAGAAATCCATCTCCAGCTCAGGATACCGCTCCCTCAATTCAAAGAAGAAGCCCGTGCCCCGCCCGCTGACGATGCCGAATCTGTTACCGGCCTCCCGCCACGCGCGGATGGCGGCGAAGGTCTCCGCCCCCAGCTTGTGGGTCAACGTTCCGTCGAAATCACTTCCAAGAATTTTCATATTGACCTCTCAAAATACCCCCAAGCCGAGGCTCGGGGGTTATGTTGCGCGAAATTACAGTTTACAGGTATACCGCTTGACAGACTCGGTCTGGGCCAGCACCTGTCCGTCGGGCAGGATGACCTCGCAGGCCATATCCGCGCCCACAGGAAGGGTGATATCCAGGGTCAGCTCGCCGTCACGCTTCTCCCAGGCCACCGAAATGATGCCGCGGGGCGTAGGAACGGTACCCTTGGCCCAATCCAGCTCGTAGCAATCCACGATGGGCTTGACGCGGACTGACTTGTAGCCGTCGGCGGTGGGATACACGCCCAGCACCATGGCAGAGAACTCGTAGGTGGGCGCCGAGCTCCAGCCGTGGCACTCGGAGCGAGGAGAGTCGGGGTTCTCACACCAGGTGGTGCAGTGCCAGTCCAGCATGGTCTCCCAGCCCTTCAGCTGCTTGGGAGCGTACTGATTGTAGCGGCCCGACAGCTCCAGGGCGCGGAACATATAGTGGTTCATGGAGAAGGAGCAAACCGCCACGGGGACGTGACCGTCGAAGGTGCGGTCCATGAGCGCCCCGGCCTCCTCGCCTGTCACGGCGCCCGACAGAATCGCCCACAGGGTGGTGTGCTGACTGTACTCCTTGGTATTCGGAGTGTTGCGGAACAGCTGTACCTCGGTGTCGTAGCAGGTCTTCTTGACGTTGTCGATCATGACCCGGGCGCGGTCGCGGTAGTCGGAGGCCAGACCGGGACGGCCCAGGGCGTCGCACAGCTCGGCGGCGGCCTTACAGGCGGCGGCGAACATGAGGGAGGTCACGGTGATGGGCTCGGCGAAGCCGCCGTTGGGTACGCCCGCGTGCCAGCCGGGGACCCAGTCCACGAAGTGCCAGTAGGGGGTCACGCCGATGAGACCGTCCTCGTTCATGTAGGGTACGAAGGCCTCGATAGCCTTCTGCACGGTACCCATGAGGGCGTTGACACGGGTCAGTTCCTCGGGGGCGTCACCGGCATAGCGGAGGTAATCGCGGAGCATCAGCACCCAGAACAGGGTGAAATCGGGGATGATCTGGATCATGACCGAGGGATAGTTGGCCTGGAGCATACCGTCCTGGATCTGGGAGTGGGCCAGGTCAGTCACCGACTTGAAGGGCATCCGCAGATCCTCGCCCATACGCATGGTAAAGAGCATCTCCAACGCTGAGTCCATATCGTACTGCTGCTGCTCGTAGTAGGGGCAATCCACGTACATCTCGTGCATACAGCAAAGAACGGTGTTGCGGCTGATCTCCCACATTTCGTTGTAGCGGTCGTTGGAGCAGGCGAAGCTGCCCGCATGGTCCAGGGGATAGTGGTAATTGGCGTAAGTAAAGCTCTTGATCTCGCAATCGGGATCCTCGAACTCCACTCGGGCGAAGCGGAAGGAGCGATACCAGAAGGTATCGAAGGTCTGCTCCTCGCCCGTAGCGGTGAGGATATCGAAAACGCCGTCGATACGGGCGGTGGGATGATCGTAGGCATCCCGTCTGCCTTTGTAGCGCTGACCCTGTTCGTTCTCCACGGAATAACATTCGGTGTAGATGATCCGCACCTTAGAGCCTGCCTTTGCCTTGAAGGTGAAATGCACCTTAGCGGTGGTGTACTTGACAGTATCAAACTCGATAAAGCCCTCACCGGAGCGGACGGGCTTCAGAGGCTTTTCGCCCTCGGTCTCCATCTGAGGAATGGGACGGGGGGACATGACGTAGGGATCGTTCAGACCGAAGAGGTTGAAGCCCTTGCAGCCCAGATCGGGCTGATAGTAGTTCTTGCAGACTACGGGTGTAGGACAGGAAGCACCGCTCCACACCTCGAAGGGAGGGATGGAGGTATGGCAGCCGGGACCGGCCACAAAGGAGCAGGCATCCTCCCGGAAACAGGACCAGGACTCGTCGGTGCCGATGGAGGTCTCCACGCCGTCGGCGGTGAGTGTGCCGTCGAACCAGAACGCGGGATGGGAGCGGCGGTAGACCGAGATGAACCAGCCCTCGGTGATGAACAGCACCTTAGCGACCAGCTTGTTCTTGCCCTCCACCAGGTAGGGGGTGAGATCCTCGGTTTCAAAATAGGTCACGTACTGGGAGCCCTGGCAGGGACCCTCACAGACCAAGTGTCCGTTGAGATAGAGATGATAGCGGGTATCACCGCAGGAGGAGGCCTTCAGGGTCGCGCCCTTGGGGGCGTTGAATTCCTTCTCGAAATAGTAAAACTTGGGGGCCGACGGGGTCTCGTCGGTACGGATCCAATGGCTCATATGGATTTTCCTTTCTGTTGGGAATGACCGAGCGTAGCGTGTACACTCAAGAATATTATACCTGTTTTGTGCGATTTTGTCAATGAATATGACAAAACTTTCGCTGACTTTTCGTAAATCGCTTGACAAAACAGAATTTCCTCGTTATAATGAAGGTACAAACTGAAAAAGGACGGTGCAACCCATGCTGTATTCCTGTCAGACCTGCCATTTAGCCTCCCGCCTCGGAATCCACGCCGCCGTGGACGCCATGCTGGACGCGGGCTTTCCCGCCCTGGATATATCTCTGTTCGGCAGTAACGATTTCATGCTGGCCGACGCCTGGAGGGAGACCGCAAGGGCTCTCCGCGGAAAAGCCGAGGCACGCGGTGCCGTCTTCAACCAAGCTCACGCCCCCTTCGGCGGCGGTTACGACCACTATACAAAGGTCCTGATCCCCACATTCCCCCGTGTATTCGAATTCTGCGAGGAGCTGGGCGTCCGCCAGATCGTAGTCCACCCCCTTCAGCAGGGAAGGTACTACGGCCGCGAGAGGGAACTATTCGACATGAACATGGACTTCTACCGCTCCCTGATCCCGCTCTCGGACAAGCACGGCATCAAGATCGCCATTGAGAATATGTGGCAGACCCACCCCGTCACCCACCGCATCTGTGACGACGTCTGCGCCAATCCTCACGAGCTGGCGGCTTACTACGATACCCTGAACGACCCCGAGCATTTCACGGTCTGCCTGGATATCGGCCACGTGGCCCTGTGCGGCAGAGAGCCTGAGGACGCCATCCGCATCTTGGGCCGCGACCGCCTGGGCGCCCTTCACGTCCACGACGTGGATTATGTCAATGATCTCCACACCATTCCGTACCTGGGCCGCGTCAACTGGAGCAACGTCATCACTGCCCTGGCGGATATTGGCTACAAGGGGGAATTCACCATGGAATCCGACGCCTTCCTGGCCCGCTATCCCAACGATTTTCTGCCCACGGCCACCAAGTTCATGGCGGATACCACCAAGTATCTTGCCGAGAAGCTGGAGGCAGCATTGAACGAAAAGTTCTAAAAAGCATTGATAAATAAAGAAAAACCACCGTTTAGCACAGAGCTTTACGGTGGTTTTTCTCGTCTCAGAGAAAAGATTCAGTAAAACAATGGATCATTTTTCCAAGGAAAGCGTTCACTTGACTGCGTATGTAAGGGAATTACTTGCAGCCTGCGACCATCTCCTCGACCCAGGCGACCAGCTCGGTCTGAAGCTCGGGGGTCAGAGTGCCGCCGAACATCAGGAAGCCACCGAAGGAGATGACCTTGGTGCCGACCAGGTTGGTACCGGCGTTCTTGATGATCTCGGCGACCTTATCAGCG
>JAZNJA010000036.1:0-24284 GCA_045577755.1 Eubacteriales bacterium | reverse complement strand
TGTACAGACAAGGCGTATGAGAATATGTTCACGCTTGTTGTCACGTCCTACAATGGCGAAGCGGAAGTCCGCATCAATTTCACCGTCACCGAGTCCATCCGTGGCGTCATTCTGGATAAGGAGGTGATCGAGTTTTGATCCATGCGGGAGCAGTAAAAACACCGCTGCTCCGCGTGGCCGCCGTGGTGATGGTGCTGGTGACTCTGTTCGGGGTCTTCAGCACCACCGCCTACGGGTTGGGTAACGGCAGCAGCTTCGACAATACCAAGGTACTGGACGACCTCCTGCCCGCCACGGTAGGAGGTAAACCTTTCGATATCCGGGACTACCCCTTCGACGAGAACGGGGAGGTACAGGTTATTAGCTTTATTGAGTATTGCTACTCATATAAGGCAAATCAACGTGATAACTACGGGCTGTATATTTACGTGTACAACCCCAAGGGTCTCAATCTCTCCACCGACAGCAAGCGCAATAAGATCCAGATGGCGACTTCATATAATAGGGACGGCAACCCCGACACATACGAGAAGTTCAGTCTGGAATTTTGCAGTAAGGTGGAGACGGGCGACTATAAGAATCTCTTTTACAAGTACAAGGTGGTAGATCGAAAAGTAAATGGCACTACCTTCGATCAGCGTGTCAACAGCAACGAACGCCGCTACGATATTTCGGGCATTGAGCTGGCGGTTCACGGCTCTGGAACCGCCACCGAGTATCATGTGGGCACCATCTACCGCTTCACCGGTTATGCGGCCGGGTACGGGCAGAACTCCAATGAGGAAAGCACCCTTCGTTGTGAGATCGAGAAGCTGGAGACCATATCCCTCTCGGTCAAGCATACTTTCTTCCGTTCCGAGACTTCGACCCTCGGCGCGGGGCATCAGAATCAGCTTGACACCGTGTATTTCACCGTCCCCAAGAGCTACATCGAGGAATATGGTAAACTCCAACGCATCAAGGCGGAGTGGTATGAGTACAAGACCAGGGATATCCTTGTCACCAGCAACGCAGCGTTTTATCAAGCGGCCAAGCCCTATGTGGGTGTTCCGCTTGGGAGCAAGCCCAACCAATACGGGCAGTATGAATACGTAAAGGATATCGGCTACAGTCTGGGTATCAACGCGGGCAAGGCGGGGGATATGTACGTAGCCGACTGGGGCTGGAACCTCGGTACAGGCTATTTTCATTCTCCTACCAATGTTCTGTACTATATGTTCTACGTAAGCGATATTGAGGAATACGACCCGTATGCCAAGAAGGTCAATTCGGGCGGTGTGGAGAGCAACGAGCTCTACGAGTATATCCGCAGTTACGCCAAGACCTTTGAGAACGGACGGTTGCCCATCAAGAACGGCACCATCAGCGCTGACTTGTTTGAAGCCGATATCGACGAGAGCCGAAAGATGGACAATGCCAGCGGCAAGATTCAGATGGGCTACAGCTGCTACGACTTTGACGCCGATCTGGACACCCAAGTGCTGTCCTCTTGGTCGGATAGTGACCCGAGCTTCTGGGATAACTGGAAGCATTTTGGCCTCGGTGCGGCCTTTACGGGAGGCCCCGAGGAAGCCAGCCGCGTAGTGGCTCCTATTCAGATCCTTCAGGCCGACGATCTGGACGGAAGCGATGCCAAGGTTTCGGAACGTCTGCTCGTCAACATCAAGGACGTGGAATCTATCCAAGAAACCTATACCGAGGCGGTCGAAAATGACGAGGTAGTCGTCCTGTTCCGCTTTGCCACCAGCGATTACTATGCCCAATCGGCAACCATTATCGAGCCCGGCGCGGGCTTTCTCGGTGCGGACAAGAAGTACGAGAACCAGGCATACATCGCCAGCGAAAGCGTGTTCTTTGACTTCGATATCATTCAGCTCACCTTCAACAAGGAAGGGATTTACACCGTGATTCCCGTGGTGGCCGATCCTATCGACGCCATTGGTGGCATCACCCCGCCTGTAGATTTGCCCGGCGAATTGGAATGGTGGCAGGTGGTCTTCGCCCTCGCCATGATCGTTCTGCTGATTCTTGTGCTGGCACCTCTGTGGCCGTATATCCTCAAAGCCATCCTTTGGGTGTATGATTATATTGCCAAGGGAGTCAGGGCTGTGGCACGGCTCATTCGCGACCGAAAGAATAAGGATAAGGAGGAGTAACATTGAAAACGGCTAAGAGAATACTTGCTGTCATTCTCCTTGCCGTGATCCTTTGGGCAGTCGGCTATCTCGTGTTCACGGGGAGTCGGCTGCCCTCTGTGTTTACGGAGGGAGAAACGACCATTGAAACTACTATTGACATTTACGAAGGGAGCGTGACAGATGAAGCGACGACAGAAACTTCTTAATTGGGCTTTGACTCTATCCATATTTGCGTGGACAATATGGCAAGCGGCAACCACGTTCCAAACGTCCTATCTCCGCCTGGGCGAGGCGTTCCGGGACTTTGGGCTGTCTATAAAGTTCTTTTTCTGCCTGCTCCTTGGAATCCCGAACTACACCATGCCCACCGTCAATACCTTCTCGGAAGTTATGCCGTGGCGGCTGATTCCAGAAGAATGGGCGGCGTTCTGGGCGAGCGTTGCGGACTACTTCGGACTCCTGTTCCAAGGAAGCAATCTCAAAGCATACGGTAACGCAGTTATGGGCGTTACGGAAACAGTTGCCAAGGCGGGGCTGGTACTACTCCCGTGTGTACTCATACTGGCGGTGGCAGTGAAACAGCTCTACCGGAGTGGGAACACCAAACACAACAGAGATACCGTGCCGCTGACGCTTTTCAAGCGGTATGCACAGGCGTATTATCAGCCCGTGAAACGGTTTGTTTTAGGGTATATTGCCTTTGTCAAGGAACACATCTTTCTGGTGGTTATCCTATCCTTGATCTGGGTGTGTAGCTTGAACATCGTCACCATCGTGGTAGAGTTCCTGGCATACTATTTTTTCTTCGCCGTGTCCTACCGCCTCGACACCCTTTACATCCAGTTCGGCAAGCTTATCGTGGATCTGCTAGTGATCTACCACCACGTACCGGGATGGATCTTGCTTATTATCCCTTGTGCCATATTCTTCAATTTCCGCAAGACCGTAGCCCTCGCCAAGCTCCGGCACATGGAGGCGCGGAATTGTGGGTTTATCAATGAGCTTCCCATTGTGTCCATGACCTGCGGCTCGATGGGAAAGAAGAAAACGACCATAATTACGGACATGGCTTTGTCCCAAGAGGTGATGTTCCGTCAAAAAGCGTTGGACATACTCCAAAAGAACGACATGAAGTTTCCGTATTTTCCGTGGGTCTGCTTTGAGATGGAGCTGCGGCGGTGCATGGATTACGGAACGGTGTATAACCTTGCGACCGTCAAGGCATGGGTACGATTGAAGGAACAGAGATACGCCAAACATGGGGATAGCAACCTACAGCTATACGGATATGATACGGATCGGTACGGGTTGATTTATGAAAACGGTCTCACCCGCTCTGACCTTTTTGACGTTTTAGAGACCTACGCCCAAGCCTATTTTATCTACGTCATGCAGTCCAGCTTGATTATCTCAAACTACTCAATCCGTACCGACAACCGTTTTTTGGATGCGGGCAATTTCCCCATGTGGAGCTTCGACTTCTTCCGCTTTGATTATGGCAAAGGTAGCCGGTATGCTCATATCCTCGACTTTGACGTGCTTCGGCTCGGCAAAAAGGTGGTGGAGAACAACGAGAAGGCGGGAAGCTTTGAGTTTGGCGTGGTAGCCATTACCGAGGTCGGCAAAGAACGCGGCAACAATCTGGAGCTGAAGGAGGTCAAGAAGGGACAGGACGAGACCAACCAAAAGAATGACTTGTTCAACGCCTGGCTGAAGATGTGTCGCCATTCCGCTACGGTGGATCACTACCCGTTTATCAAGGTGTTCACCGACGAGCAGAGACCCGAAAGCTGGGGGGCAGATGCCCGTGATCTTTGTGACATTGTTCATATCGTATCCTCCGGCGAACAAAGGCTTGCTTTGCCGTTCTTTACGATAGAGGAAATGGTACAGGAATGGTTGTTCGGACGATTCATGGCGCTCTATTACGATTTCCGGCATAGACGGGGGGATAATACTTTGCTCGTCCACGTTTTGAAAACCGTCACAGCGGTGATCTATAAGCACTATGTTACAACCTATAACCGCTATGGATACAGTATTTCCAAGATAGAAAAGGAACGCGGCACCCAGGACGGGAATGTGGAGAAGAAAAAGTATTACTTGATGAACCAAAAGATTTACGCCAACCGATTTTCAACCGACTGTTTCAGCGATTACTTCAACGACATGGCACGGAAGTCCAAAATGGGGCTTCACGATTACGTAACCTATCAAACCGAAAAAGCTACAGTGGAGGAACTGAAAATGCAGAACAGCTATTTCATTAACGGATTATACAAACGCTGACAGGCTCGCAGAGAGCGTCCTGAGCGGACAGTCGGCGTAATCTATATTCGGAGGTATAACAATGGCATATCAAAATACCAAGGTTTATTACGACGGCAGTCACTACATTGCCATACCCAAGAGACCAGCTCCGAGGCATCCCGGAGCAAGACTTCCCGAAGACCTTGTTGAGGTGGTTGACGAGGGTCAGGACGAGCCTATGGAGGAGCTGGAAGAAGACCCGAAAGAGGTGGAAGAACAGCCGGAAGCGACCCCCTCGGAAGCACCAAAAAAGCCCGCTGTGAAGCGACGAGCCACACGGCGGGAGTTGTTCAACGAACTATATCAAAAGCTTCTGTACGAGCCCAGGCGGTCACGCAGGGACAAGCTGATCCAGGGCATGAAGCCCTATTTCAAGACCGAGGAGGAGGCAATCGAGTACGTGGACAAGCAGCTGGAGCGCAAGCAACGGAACCTGATTTGCCGCCGTATGCGGTTTAGTCGCAAGGTCAACCTGCATGAGTTCAACTACTTCTGCACCTTCACCTACGATGGAAGTTTGCACACCGAGGAGACCTTCCGTGAGCGGCTTGCGGTCTGCTTCAACCGCTTCTGCTCCCGAAAGGGCTGGAAGTATGCGGGTGTCTGGGAACGTTCTCCCAAGACAGGTCGCCTTCATTTTCACGGCATCTTTTACATCCCCGAGGGAACCATGCCAGGCATTCTCTATGAGAAGGAGGACTATAACTTCAATACCCGTCGCCGTCAGGTGACGATTCAGAATACTTACTTCAACGAACGTTTCGGGCGTTGCGATATAGAACCTATCAACGACCGTACCGAGATGGGAGCCGCCATGGCGTACATCATGAAGTACATCGAGAAATCCGGGGAGAAGATCGTCTATTCGAGAGGATTGCCCCAGTATTTCAAATCCGACATCCTGGATGACGACGTGGTGTGTCCCATCGGCATGGAGGATCAGAAGCTTTTGCTCTTTGATAATTTCTCATGCTTCGAGGATGGGGTGTATGTCGGGGAAGTGAGCCCCGAGGTGATCAAGCAGATGAAGAAGGCGAACTGACGGCAGATCGTTAGGCCAACCCGGGTCCACAAAATCAATGTCCGCGCCGACGGGAAAAATGCGAAGGATCGCCAAGCGGCTCAGCGGCGACCTCGCATCCGTCGGCGCTTGATTTCTCCGCGTTGCGACGGTCAAGTTGTGGCAGGCGTGTGCTTGTCTCGGGCGAGCGCAGCGAGCCCGACTTGTATCAAGACAAGCACACGCCTAACAACCACGTTTGAGACGAACACTTACAGAATTGGATAGCTATCGTACATACTCACACGGAACTGCCACCAAGAAAAACCCGTTTTAATAGAAGGAAAAAGCAGTCGAAACGGTGTGGTCTTGGGATTTACAAAACACGTAAAAAGTGGTATAATATTCGGCGTAAGATTTTTGTAACGAAAAGGAATTTACATATGAATAACGCTGAAAAGTACAACCGCATACGTCCTTTGAAAATCTGGGAGATCCTACAGCGCGAAACCGATGGAGATCATCCCATGGGGACGGAGGATCTTCGAGCCAAGCTTGCCGAGTGTGGGATCCAGGCACACAGAACGACCATATACGAGGACATCAAGCTCCTGAATGATTGGGGCTACGAGGTCATGGTTCACCGTGGTAGGAGCAACCAGTATTACGTGGAGGATCGGCAGTTCTCCAGTCCCGAAATTCACATACTCATGGACGCGGTACAGGCTGCCAGTTTCATCACCCGTAAGAAAACTGCCGAGCTTGTAGATAAGATCGCTGATTTGGCAGGTAGCCAAAAGGGTCTGGTGCTGAAGAAGAACATAGTCCAATTCAACACGACCAAGAGCATGAATGAAAGCATCTACTATTCGGTCAACGAGATCGTGACCGCCATCAACAACCGACAGAAGATCATCTTCCTGTATTTCGATTACAACGAAAAGCATGAGCGCGTGTACCGCAGGAACGGCCACCATTACGTTGTCAGCCCCGTTGCCACGGTATTTGCAGACGGACACTATTATCTGGTGATTTACGACAATCGCTACAACAAGATCAGCCACTACCGCATTGACCGTATGGACAAGGTAGAGATCATCGATGAGCAAGCAGATATGCCTCCGGAGGAATTAGGCTTTGATATAGCGACACATAAGAAACAGCTTTTCGGGATGTTCTCAGGTGTAGCCACCACCGTCAGTTTGGAAATGAACCGCCGTTTGATGGATGCAGTGTTTGACCTGTTCGGAGAGAACACCGAGATCCTTCCCTATGGGGAGGAAAAAATCCGTTTTTCGGCTGATGTGCAGGTCAGCGACCTGTTCTTCGGGTGGTGCAGCTCCTTCGGTCAAGAATTGACCATCCTCGGGCCGGAGGATATCAAAGTACAGTATACCGAGTACTTGGAGCGCATAAAGGGTCAGTATCAATAAAAAAGGGGAGCTTTTGACAGCCCCCCGAAACCGTATTCAGTTTGGCACATATTTTCAACTTCTAGTATCAAGTCAACCATACATAATGCAAACTTTCGCCAATTAAATTTTTTGCCACAAGCTATTGTTGTTTGATAGCACTTGCAAATTCACCAATCAAATCTGCTTTCTACAAGAGAAATTTGCATTTTTATCAAAATCCATTATATAGAAAGCCGATAAAAGGGTATACCCCCCTAGAAACAAACAAGTTCGTTTTTAACATATTAAGTTAGTTTGGCAGAATTGTTGTACCGCTTTTTTATGAATAAATCAAGATATTTTACAATCCTAATAAGAAATGTTTTTGTTAAACCAATTATTTTACAAAATTCCAGCAAAATATATGATATAATGTAACGGCATGGTTATTGGCAAATTCACTTGTGAAATATACACAAAAACACATTGCTGTAAAGTGCTATGTTTTACACTCCAAATTGCTCAAAAAGGAGAAAAAAACTTGACAAAATTTGACTTAAATGGTATAATAACAATAATATACAATGAAATAAATCATTCTGTAAAATTAAACATGGAAGGATATCTGAAACAATACCATCAAACAAGTGTTTCAGAGGACAAGAGTTCTTGTCCAACAAAAAGTAAACTAATGATTTTAGAAAAAAAGTCTGTCAATTTGACTCATGCTTCAAATTTTTTGATTCAATTGTTCTACAAAACCGGGAAAAAATATTCATGTACACGAATAAAAATAGGTAAGCTTTTGTCTATTGTAGCATTTAGTTACGCACGAGAAGGTATCCAATTGTTTGATGAATCAATCTGCAAATATGGGGACTGCGGAACTACCATCAACGAGTTAACCTCGTTTCTCGCACGAGATGTCTATAGGTGCGGAAGTTATGAAGATTCTATAGAACAAATTGATATGAACTCACTGATTGAAGCCTCTGATGAAATTGAAAAAGATGGTTTTCAAGATATCCACACCCTTCCTGATGATGTAAAAAACAGAATCGGAAATATTTTTAGCGTTTTCGGAGCCTATTCTCCGAGGCAGTTGGGCGAAGCATTGTATAGTTTTATTTCTTGCGGCGATATGATTATGGATGATGGAACTATCGATTTGTCAAAAATATACGAACTCACAGAAACGGATTATAAAGTGTTACTAAATGTCTCTGATTCAAGTTCAAAAGTTGTGTTTTTTTTGCTTTCTAATAATTTCTGAGTGTTAAAATTGGAGTTTTTATGTCTGAAGGTTGCGGTAAATACAATGGTAGTAGTGAATTAGAAAAGACGCGTAACCAATTAATTTCTAATTTGTGTGACATCATTTTGGTTACAGGGGATTATCCTGATTACGAAGGAACTGAAAACTACATAGAAAAATTAGACGAATTTGAAATAAGTATACTAAAACAAAATATTGGCGAGAACGAAAGAATTGCAATACGTTCCATAGTTAGCAATAAGCTTGATAATTATTTAAAGGAATACCGCAGAAATACGATAGGTACTTCTCCGTTTGAGTTTGACGGCGGCGACGCATACAAGGAATATCGTAGCTTCGTTGTAGAAAAATTCAGAGAAAAAACTTCTGAAGCAGTTCTCCCCCCTTTATTTGAATGTGTTTTCCAATTCATAAAAGAATCAAGTGAGCATTATCGCTTGATTGAAAATTTTTATCATATACGTCGTGAAAATCTTCTGGAAGCTGCGATGAATACGTCTAAAAAGGTTGCTACCGAAGCCACTAAAGACATCATACAGGATATATCCGAAGAAGTAGCAGAAAAAGCAGCAGAAAAAGCTGCAGAAAAAGCAACAAAAAAAGCCGCAGAAAAAGCAGAAAAAGCCGCAGAAAAAGCAGCAGAAAAAGCAGAAGAAGCTGCAAAGGAAGCAAAAGAAGCTGCAGGAAAAGCTGTAAAAGACGAAATGGTGAAAGTTTCGAGAACTGTTTCCGAAACAACAGTTACAGTTTTAGGAATATTTGCCGCAATTATATTAACTGTAGTAGCTGGTTTAATGTATTCTTCTTCAATGCTTGATAATATGAATACAGCAAACTATTATAGACTTATTGCAGTGGGTTCATTGGTCGGCTTTGTCTGTTTTAATTTGGTAGCTGTATTGCTGCGTTTTATAAGTAAATATAGACACACAAATAAAGACGAAGAAAAGGAATCCAATAAGAATTCGGGCTATAGCAAAATGATGTTCTTTGTATCGTGTGCCTTGTTGCTAATTTTTATTATTTTTAGTGTATTGCAATTCTATTTTTCGGATCCGCTTTATTGCGATCCCGCACATTGTCGTTTTAAGTAATATTTAGCAATACATTATTTTACATTATTTTTTTAAAAAAGGTTGTGCATAACGGATGTGCATGACCTTTTTCTTAATTCTGCCTGTATTGCAATGCATAAGGTATTAAAGCGAAGATAAGCACCTCCTCGCTACAATAATCGTGAAATTTTCCAAAAATCTCCTTCTGCTCATCGGTAAAACTCTTTTCCAAGTCTGCGTTGTGCCTTGCTATGTAGCCGAGCAGTTCTTACATCTGTTTTGAGTTGGTTTTGCTATCTTCTTGGGAAACGATATTGCCGTTCCAAAGTTCTTGAATAATTGACTTCATTGATTGACCACCTCCCGCAAGGCGATTTTTCTGCGTTTTCTTTGATGTTGGTCATCTCGGCAACCCATTTGAGCACATCAGATGTCTTTAATTCTTCGTCTATGCCGCATTCGCAAGGGAGGTTAATTATGGCTTCTATCATTTCCGAGGCTTGTTCGTCGATTTCGTGAAGGTATGCGTTAAGCTTGCCCTCGGTCAGATGCGTGGTATATGTTGCTTTTTTGTGTTGTTTGAGATAATCAAGATAAACCAGTCCGTATTTGCCGATTTGATAAGTACTGTGTGCAAGGAGTTCAAGGTTCGGGTAGTGATACTCATTTTCCTTGCGGTAGGTAATTTCTTTTTCACAGGTTCTTTTCATTGTAGTATCCTTCAAAATTACATTTTGGTTTTACTACAATTCATTCTCGCATCCAAACCAATAAACAAAACGCAAGGGACACCTACCTGCTTTATGATAGGTGTCCCTTGCAGCTCTCAAAAATATTATTTAATCCCCATCAATCCGTATACCGCCCCATCTCCTCCCGCCTCCTTTCATAATTCCTCTCCCCCGCCTCTTGCTCCTTGAAGTAATGCCCCCAAGCCCATGAATATGAGCCGTTGACATCTTTGGAGGTGTTTCGAGCCGTGATATACATTCTATCGCTTTCACGTTGGAACAAGCCCACGTTACGCTTGCCAAGAGCATAGAAGGCCATGCAGACCAGCTTCATGCCGCTGTTCTCAAATTCTAATCCAGGCTTCATTTGACTACCTCCTCTTTGTCGGGAACGTATCTTCTGCCGCAAATTTCAACGGCGGGATAGGTCTTCCCATCCACGGTCATAGTAGTCCTCGTTGGTTGTCCTCTCTGTGCCGATTGGATATACAGGTACTCGGGATGCTCCTTGGCACGCTTCATGTTACCATCCAGGAATGTGTCCCCGTTGGCAACTTCTAATACCTTTACCCCCTTGTTCACGAGGTAGGAACTGAACTGCCAGAGCTTTTCAAAGCGGCCGTGAGAGTCTACGATGAAGCAGTAATCCTCTCTGGGATGATAAGCAGTAATACGATAGTAATTAGCCATAATCAAAACCTCCTTATGCGGCAATCTGTTTTAAGGTGCGGTTTGCATACGGCAGCCACACTTTGTTGACGTAATGCAGAATTTCCTCTGCGGGTTTGGTGTTGTGGTCGGCGTAGCACTGCAAGACCTTCTTTTGAGACAGCGAATACTCCACCGTGACCAGCGGCTTTTCCTGTGTATCCTTGGCTCGGATAAAGAAAATGAGGGTTTCTTCACGGATGAACTTCTGTTCATAGCCCATACCGCCGACACAGTGGTGCAACAGCTCCCCCTCGATCTTCAGATCGGCAGGGCTCCGTGCGATGATCGCCACAAAACCGCTTCGCTTATTGTGTTGCATGGGCAGATACTTTTCAGCCACCGACGCAAATTTTGCGTAAAGCTCGGCACGCTTCTCCTGATCCTTCAACGCCTTGGCGGTTTTGTACTCGTCCACTCGGATATCGTGCCAACGCATGAAGTCGTGGGGATAGCGGTTCTTGTCCACCGACATATCCAAGCCGAGGAAGTTACAGGCTTTCAGATAGTCGAGATACACACGAGCGCTGATCTGCTGTTTCGCCACATATTCAAAGAACGGCTTATAATCACCGTCCAACATTTCGCGGATCGGCTTGAAGTCCCTTTCACGGCAAAAGGTCTTCTTGACTTCTTCATATGCCTGCGTTTCAAGCAGAGACGTTCCACGACGATAGGCCGAGAGGATGGTGGATATATAAAAATAGCGCCCTGCAAGCACCTGACGGTTGCTCCAGAGCCACCTGCGAAACTGTTTATCCTTCACCGCCTTGGTGAGTATCTGCTTGCTGAAAACGTACTTTTGAAGCCCCATCTTCATCAGGTACTCAGCCTGTGGGTACTGTTCATAATTCCGTAGGAACTTGATGATATCCGCATCCTCGTACAACTCCCAAGCGGAGTATTTGTATTCCGGGAACTTCGCCAAATACTCCTTGTTGACCACCGGTGCATAGGGGTCGAAGCCGGAGTCGTAATACCAGCCCCACTCATCGTCCTCATACCACTTTTGTGTCCTGTTCAATCCTTCGGCGTACCAACCGACGCTGTAGCCTCCAATGTACGTAAAGCACATATCCTTGACGAAGCAACGGTCAGAATGGACACCGTGGACAGCAACCTGCTTATAGTGCCAGTTCTTGTAGCGATGGCGGACAGCCACCGTAACCTTGACCAGCTCACCGTCATTCTTGGTGAGATAGGAGTAAAACCGCGTGCTTCCATGGGGCTCGGGATAACGGACCGCATCGCGCTTGCGGATCTTTTCAACGATGTATTTCGGGATCGGTTTGATCTTTTCTATTTTCATGACGTTTACCTCACTTCACAATTTCAACTTTCTGATCGAGCAGCATATACAGCTTGTACATTAGCTCGGTGTCGGCATAAGGATCGGGAGTCTGCTCCGGCTCTATGATCTCACCCGTGGTGGTGTCCACCGCCAGGCCTTCAACCGGCTGATATTTCGGCAATACCCGTTTTTCGGTCTCGCTCTCAATCACCACCGTGTCAGTGAATGCCCGTAGCTTCTCCATGTAGGTATTCGCTTTGTGGTACGGGAATCCGATCATAGGCACACGTTCGGGAAGTCCGAAATCACGACTCACTACGGTCAGCTCCAAGGGCTTGGAAACGGTCTCGGCTGACTCTCCGAATATCTCGTAAAAGTCCCCGATACGCATAGCGATTACAGCCTCGGGTTGTTCCTGTTGATACCCCTGATAGCGAGTCCACAAGGGCGAGATTACGGGCGTTTCAGGCACTTTCGTCTCTACGGCAGGCACTTGCTCCACCTCGGGTTCTGCGCCCTCTACGGGGCTTTCAGGAGCTTCTACAGCGGTGTCGAAAGCCACTTCTTCATCGTTATATTCGTCGGCTTCTTCGGTAGGTTCCGCCTCCGCCTCCGTCTCCGGCTCGTCGAACAGATCGAACATGGACATTTGCCCCGCCTTTGGTTTGGGAGCAGGAGCCGTAGGCGTATCGGTGGCTACCGTAGACGGAGGCGACAGGATTTTGGTTGCGGGCTTAGCGGCCTTGTACTCCGTTCCGTCCTCGTTGTAGAGCGTACCGAGGATGCTGTCTTCCTCAAAGTAGTGGATCGCCCACCCGAACACGATATCGCTGTGCAGACAGGCACTTGTCGCGCCCTTGGCGGCCTGCTTACGTGCTTCTTCGGTGGCGTACTTCATAAAGCCCGCAAGCGTCTTACGACTCACGAGCTTCTTGCCGTCCTTTTCGACTTGCACGCCATTGTTGATTTTATCGGCCAACACCTCGCTGGCGTTCTGTTCAAGGTATTCCTTCAATACCTTTTCTTCGGTTGTCGTTGCGGTGAGATTCAATGTCATGATTTCAATTCCTCCTTGTAGATTATTTTGGTGTAAAACAGAAAAAGGACCCCTTATTAAAAGGGATCCTCATGCCAGATACCGTCTCGCACCTCGGAGTGTTTGATCGGTATTATGACCCATTTGGGGCTTTTCAGGATATGTCCATCATCTCTTGCTCTGGGCGGAAATCGTATGTAACCGGCTTTCGCCTTGACCGCTTGGCGGTAGGTGTAGGTTTTGAAATGGCTCGTATAGTCTTTTGAGCCATCTTCTTTGTAGCAGACCTTGTAGCCATACGGGTTGTTCATTACAGCTTTCATGTCACACCCCATATAGACGGCTCGCCAGACGCGGCAACGCCGAGAAAAAGTTATTCTGCATGATGGTCGTGTGGAGCTGACGGTCATGGGCGAAGTAATTACGGTCGGCAAACTCATAACCCTTCTTGGTCAGTCGCTTCAGCTCGTAGTGATCCGAGCCGTCGTGATGGTAGCCGTCGATGTAGAAATGACCGTTTTCCTCGTAAAGCTTGACCTTGTCGAGGTGGCGGATACAGGTCAGCAGATCGTCGGTGCTGTTGATGAATTTACCGCCCTGCGCGGAGCCGCACCATCTGCCGCACGTTCCGGTCAAGAGATAGCAGTCCTCCTTGAACACGCGCCCGAGATCGTAGAGCAATTCCCGCCAGTCGGCGTTGTTCTGCTCGCTGATCTCGTCGTAAATCCAGTTATCCGGAACATCATCGGCAGTGTCCCAGCCATTGTCCTCTCCATACATATCGAACAGGTAAGCCCGCACGTCATCGTAGGCTTCGTAATCTGCGGTATCGTCGTAAAAAACGTAGGATTTCATGTCACACCCCCTCAATCCTCAAATTCTTCCTGCAAGGCGCCAAGCACCTCATCCTCAATATCCAGATCGTCCAGCTGCTCGTCGATCATATTCCCGATCAGCTCGGCTACCATAGGCTCAAAGTCAATGTCCTTGATCCTCTGACTGATCTTCTGCGAGACCATCTCCTCAATGTCGATACTCTCCATTGCGGTTGAAATGGCGTCCTCAAAGTCAAAGTGGCGAATCGCGCTCTTGATCTGCTCGCGGATATCGTTCTTGATGCTCATGGTTAATCCTCCTTAATAATGCCGTACTTATCGTCGGCGTAGTATGCGTTTGCAAACCAGTTGAAAATGGCGGTGCATTTCACACCTTTGTAGTCCACGATATACACCGTTTGCGCGCCGTCCTGCCGGCTGTCCAGAATCGTGATTTCATCCATAGCCCCGCCAAGGGAATGGATATGGGCCATTGCCTTAAAACTTTTCATAGCCGTCATCCTCCCCGTCATCGCAGTAATCCAAAAGATCGAAGGTCAAGGTCAGGGGCGTCGGATCCTCCAACGTTCCCATGGTGTAGTCGTAATCGTAGTAATCGGCGGGAGCCTTATGGATTGCCTCCAGGATGTGTAGAGCCAGATACAGGTGATCTTCTTGAATCATGTGGATGGCGAAATCCTTCAGGCTCTCGTAGGTGGTGATGAGATCGGTCTGCTCGGATAGCTTCTCGCAAGCGTCGTTGAATGTCATGGTATAGAGTTCTTGAACCTTCATTTCGTGTATTCCTCCGAATATTTTTTGTATTGTGTATCCTGCTCCAAGACCTGCATGATCTCAGGCATCATTTCTTCTTTCGACCTGCCCACGCAGCAAAGCATGAGCAGGTTGGTGTTGGAGCCGAAGAGCCGACGGAAAGCATAATCAAGGATTTGGGCTATGTCTTCGTCTTTATGTTCGCTGGTCTGGTTAATGCAACAGATGGCCGTCAGGATGGCCTGTACCTCTTTCGTGTTCTTCATGATACAGCCTCCTTTCAGCGCCGGATCTCGATCAAGCCCTCGGAGTATTCCTCAATACCGTCGTATTTGAAGGATTCGCCGTAGGCTTCAAAATCGAAGTAATCCAGTAGCTCGTCCGGGATTTGATAGCCACAGTTGTTGAACATCTCACGACCGTAATCGTCCCAATCGTAATTCTTGTAGATGTAGATATCATCGTCCCAGTCTGCGCCGTAACGGTCTACGAGTTCTTCAAACTCACGAAAACCGCGCACTTCCAGGAATGCCATTAGGGTATCATACTTGCCTGAATCGTCCAGTACCTCGGCTTCGTGTAAAATATCGAACAGCCGTTGCGGATGCATATAATCCCAGTTCGTTGCGTCGGACGGGAAGTTGTCGATGTCTTGAATGAACAGCTCCTCGTCGATACCGTCAAGTTCGAAGCCCTGTTCGGTAAGAACCGCTTCAATTTCTTCCCAATCACCGTAATCGGCCAAGTCAAGCCAACGGGATCCCAAAGCTCGCTCATTGCACTCGTTGTAGGAGCCCCAAGAGCCGATGACGATTCTGATTTCGTTGCTGTATGTATTAGTCATTGTTATTACCTCCTTCGATGGCGCGTCTTTCCCTGATCATGTCCTTGACCTCTTCCCAAAGAGCCAGTAGATCGATTACAGGCTTATTATCGGTTTCTTGACGGATATTCTTGTTATCGTTATTCATTCCGACACCTCCTTAAAGTCATCCACGGCCAGCTTGGTGTACTCACAGCCATACTCAAAGTAGTAGCCGTTTTCGTCGGAAAGCAGCGGATACGTGACCACGCTGATCTTGCCCTCTCGGGTAATAGCCACGCTGATCTCATTTTTCAGTTCGTTCAGATAGACGATGTTAAAGGTGACGTAGCATTCACCGTCGTGATACTGGAATTCCTTCATGTAGAAACGATTTTTCATGTTCTTAACCTCCATTTCAATCTACAAATTTGTACCAGATGTTGTAATTGAGCTCGATCTCACGGGTCTCGTAGTTATCCTTACCGGTATCAAGCTGAACTTCGCGGATTTCGTAATGCGCACCCTTATATTCGCCCTGCTTATCGGGGATGGGATGGCAATTTTTGACGCAATCCTCGAACACGCGGATGTACGGCTTGCCTGCTTTGCTCATGCAAGCGATGACGAGATCGGTATCCGTGATATAGCCAAGACCTGAGATCTTGTCGATATCATCTTTGCGATACCTTGTTACTGAGTAAACTACTTTTTTCATTTTGGATTACCTCCTGATTTTTTATTTTGCCTTTCGGCAGGGGCAGGGGAGCATAGGTCGGGAGCTGATCGCGTTCATTCCAAGTGAGGTGTGCAGATGTCAACGAGAGGTCGTGACTGCTTTCAGTACACAAAAAAATATTGCTTTTGGATATAGAAAAAACCAGGTATTGCTACCTGGCTGTTATATATCTATTTTCATTTTTCGGTGATATTTTTTTACGTTTACATCTGCGAGACCTATGCTACACTGGACACAACGAAAGGCTAAAAAATCAGGAATATTTTGCTTATATGTATTTACTTTGAATAGATTGTGTGGTATAATGGTAATGGATGTGTGGTGATTTAATAATAAAGGAATGTTAGAAATGAGTTATTATAATATTGCTTTAGTGCCTGGTTTTTATAAACATAGGGACGATAATTGTGTTTTTATCTCGCATAAAAAGGAAGATAAAGAAGCAGCGCTTGAAATAGGAAAGTTTCTTATGGATGTTGTGGGTGTACATATTTATCTCGATGTTATGGATGAATCCCTACAAAAAGCAACCCAAGTCGAAAATGATAAGTTAATTGTAGAATCAGTAAAAAAAGGGCTTAAATACAGTACACACTTGCTTTGCTTAATATCAGATAAAACACGACTATCCTGGTGGGTTCCGTATGAAATAGGAATTGCGGATAATAAAAATCTTAATATTGCGACTCTAAAATTAAACACAACAGACGATATCCCCTCGTTTTTAAAGATTCATCCTTACTTCTACGGTACCGAAGATTTTATAAAGTATGCCGTAAGCTACACCAGATACGGAATGTTTAATTATGAAAAAAAATATCCCAGAATATTTTCAAATGCTGATATGATAAAAAAATACATCGATACTTAAAGGAGTAAAAGAATGGTTAAACATAAGGTTTTCATTAGTTATTATCATCATGATGATCAGTATTATAAGGACTATATTGATTCGTATTTGAGTAGCAATATTATTAATAAATCTGTGAGAGCAGGCGAATATGATTCTGATAATAGTGACGAATACATTAAGAGATTGATTAGAGAGGATAAAATTAGTGATTCGTCTGTTATTGTGGTATTAATTGGGCCTAATACCAAAAAACGCAAACACGTTGACTGGGAAATATCGGCTGGATTAAACGCAAGTGTTAATGGGAATTCTGGTTTGGTTGGTATATTGTTGCCATCCTTTCCAATTACACCCGGAGGGTATTTCAACAACTCGGATTTGCCTCCGCGATTCTGCGATAATTTGCTTTCAAAATATGCGGATGTGTATTCTTGGAATTTTGCAATTAATAATTTTGATGCAATTATTGAAAAAGCTTTTAAAGACAGAGTCACTTTTAGGCATCGAATAAAAAACTCACGGTTACAGATGCAGTATAATTTATGGTGAATTATGAAAATATTTGAATTAGAATTTGAAAATTGGTATACCTTGTCCTTTTCCACTAATTGGATAGCTTTATTAGGTTCGGTAGCCGTTATTTGTGGCTTAGTGTATATAATTAAAAAAATAGTAAATCGATGCATTTCAGGTTCTATAGAAGTTGACGAAGTTTCTCTCGGAATAGGAGACTCGTCCATAAAACTGAAATACAACAAAAAGGATCAAGAGATTGCATATAAACTTTGGGTAGAACTTAATACTAGGAAAATTGGACTACAATTTGATGAAAATAATGATGTTATTGATGAAGTATATAATTCTTGGTATGCTTTTTTTGCAATCGCAAGAGAACTTTTGAAAGACATTCCGCGTAGTCGGCTTCAGCTTTCTACCGAACTGATAACTCTTACTACCAAAGTACTTAATGAGGGTTTAAGGCCACATTTAACAATATGGCAAGCGAAGTACCGCAAATGGTATAGATTGCAAGATAAAGACGAAAGATCTCCGCAGGAAATACAACGCGATTTCCCTGAATACTCAGATTTAATTAATGATCTCTTGAAGACCAATATTAGAATGATTGAATATAAAAATTTGATGTACCAGATTGCCTTTGGCAAATAGAAAATACTAAAAGTAGGCGCGCAACTCACTTCGAGCTGCGCGCCTATCTGTTTTATGAAAAGAAAGAACCTTACTAATCCGTTCACAATTCGTTTTGAATTTCGAACGTTCGAATTAGTAAGGTTTGGTCGAAGTGACAGGACTCGAACCTGCAGCATCTAGCTCCCAAAGCTAGCGCGCTACCAATTGCGCCACACCTCGATGTGTGAAAAATATTGAATTTTACGTGTTTTTTTGTAAGTGGTCAAATCTGTGGTCAGACCGCTTTTTTGTTTGGGTTTTGGAGAAGACAATATGCGAAAAAGTCAATGTTTACAAGGGCTTTTTAGCCGTTGAAAAACCTGCGACCGAAAACTGCCTGCATGCTCCCAAAAAGCACGCGCGCTACCCATTTCGCTCCGTGAGCGAAATCTCTGCCCCACACCCCGATTTTGAATTGTTCTTTGATCCGACCGACAGGATTCCGATCCGGATTCCGATGGCCGGAAGACTCCCATGGGATACCCGGTTATTATAGCAGAAATCCTTCCCTTTGTCAAGAGATGGAGGAAAAGTTTCCGAAAAAGCGCGGGGATGGGATGAAAAGGATCGGCTCCGTGTAAGGGGAGCCGATCCTTTTGGGGGATCACTTGTTCTGCATCTTCTTCTTGAGCTGCAGAGCGCTATCGATCTTGGAGATAAAGCCCTCGAGATTGAGGCCGTACAGGTCCAGCAGGGGAGGTACCTTACCCGAGCGGCCAAAGGTATCGGCCACGCCCATGCGCACCACGGGAACAGGGCAGTACTCACTGACGCACTCGGCAACAGCGGAGCCCAGACCACCGATGACGTTATGCTCCTCGGCGGTCACGATGGCGCCGGTCTCAGCGGCGGCACGGCGGATGATGGACTTGTCCAGAGGCTTGATGGTATGGATGTTGATGACACGCACCCCAATGCCGCGCGTGCTCATGTACAGAGCAGCCTCGATAGCGGGATAGACCATCATTCCCGTGGCGACGACCGTGACGTCCTTACCGCCGATCAGCTGCTCGCCCTTACCCAGCTCGAAATGGAAAGTCTCGGGCTTATGGATCACGGGAACGGCGTAGCGGCCAAAGCGGATATAGAAGGGGCCGTCGGTGGTCAGGGCAGTCTCCAGAGCGGCGGCGGCCTCCATGGCATCCGAGGGGCTAATGACAGTCATACCGGGGATGGCTCGCATCAGAGCCAGATCCTCCAGGCACTGGTGAGTCGCGCCATCCTCACCCACGGTGATGCCCGCATGAGTAGCGCAGATCTTGACGTTCAGGTGGGGGTATGCGATGCTGTTGCGGACCTGCTCGAAGGCTCTTCCCGCGGCGAACATAGCGAAGGAGGAGGCAACCACCGTTTTCCCGGCAGCGGCCATACCGGCGGCGATGCCCATCATATTGCCCTCGGCAATACCGCAGTCAAAGAAGCGGTCCGGATAGGCCTTGGCAAAATAGCAGGTTTTGGTGGCTTCCGCCAGGTCGGCGTCCAGCACCGCGAAATCGTACTTGGCGCCCAGCTCCGCCAGAGCCTTACCGTAGGCCTCGCGGGTCGCGATCTTATCACCCATTTTCATTTCCATGTCGGTATCCTCCTTACAGCTGCTGCATCTGCGCGCGGATCTCGGCGACGGCCTGCTCGTAGAGGGCATCGTTGGGAGCCGAGCCATGCCACTTGACCTGGTTTTCCATGTAGGAAACGCCCTTACCCTTGACCGAGTTGGCCACGATAGCGGTAGGCTTTCCCTTGACGGCTCTGGCCTCAGCGAAGGCAGCCGCGATCTGGTCGAAGTCATGGGCATCGATGGTGATGACGTGGAAGCCAAATGCCGCCAGCTTGCCCTCGTAGGGAGCGGGATTGACGATATCAGCGACAGGACCGTCGATCTGCAGGCCGTTATAGTCGATGACCACGCAGAGGTTATCCAGGTCGTGACGGGCGGCGAACATGAGCGCCTCCCAAACCTGTCCCTCCTCGCTCTCACCGTCACCCACTATGGTATAGGTACGGTAATCCTTCCCCTCCATCTTGGCGACCAGCGCCATACCAACGGCGGCCGAGATCCCCTGGCCCAAAGAGCCCGTGGACATATCCACGCCGGGAATGTGCTTCATATCGGGATGGCCTTGCAGGATGGAATCCACCTGACGCAGGGTCGTGAGATCCTCATAAGGGAAGAAGCCCTTTCTCGCCAGAGTCGCGTACAGGGCGGGAGCGGCGTGTCCCTTGGACAGAACGAAGCGGTCCCTCTCGGTCCAGGCGGGGTTGGCGGGATCTACCTTCATCTCAGAAAAATACAGGTAGGACATCAGGTCAGCGATGGACATAGAGCCACCGGGATGACCCGAGGCGGCGGCGTGTACTCCGTCCAGAATGCCCAGACGGATCATGGAGGCTTCGTACTTCAGTTGTGTCAGTTTTGCGGAATCCATTTCTTTAGTCCCTTTCTGCCGTAAGGACGGCTATACTTACGGTACGCGATGATCCCTTGCCCTCCGCGAGCGAAACGGAACGCTCAGCGGCCGGGCGTTCAACCGGCTAAACGGCCAAGCGGCAAACGGCAAGCGGCAAACGGCAAACAGCAAACAGCAAACGGTCATCGTTTATCAGCATACAGGAATATTATACACGGAAAGCGGGCATTTGTCAAGTTCTTTCCCGAACTTCCCGCAAGATTCCCTTCTTTTTTGGATCGGGGACGGGAATTTGCTTCAAGAAAATAGACAAATTGTAAAAATCCGTTCCGCGTACTGGACAATCCATATATTTTGTGATATACTATAGCATGAATATCCATTTGAACGGAGGTTTTCACCGTGACCGCTTCCATCCAATCTCCCGCGCCACAGGAGCGACGCTACCGCTTCAGCCTTCTGCGGGTTCTGCTCTGCGGGGTGTTTCTGACCGTGCTGGTCGCTGTCTGCATGTACCTGTACCATACCGCTTTTGACTTTTACCGCGCCCGACTGCTGGAAGAGGAGAGCAAGACCCTCGCCTGGTTCGCGAAGCAGTTGAGCTTTTCCCTTCCCTTCATTGTGATCTGCCTGTTCCACTATATGGTCTACCACCGCCACGACCGCCGCGACGGCGTGGCCCGTCGGGAAATGTTCTGGGAGATCGTGGTACTGACCCTTCTGGTCTACTGCGTGCTGCTCCCCTACCTTGTGCGGGTCAGCGACGCCATGTATGCCGCCTCGTTGGAGATCGGGGCGGACATCCCGAAAACCGACGGCAAGGTCGAAATGACCCTGGCCATGAAGTTTCACGAGTGGTTCGTCCGCCTGTCTGTGCCGCTGGTAGGCCTGGCCGTGTTCCACGGTGTCCGTGCCCGCCGAGAGGTCCGATTCCCCGAGACCGAGACCGCCGAGCCCGTGATCACCAAGGCTGAGTACGACGCTCAGCGCGCCGCCCGCACCGCGGAGGAGACCGCGGTAACCGCCGCGGTAGCCGCCGCGGTAGCCGCCGCAGAAACCGCCGCGGAGGCGACCGCTGAGACAGAATCCCCCGCGGCGTCCGCGAAGACCGTCCCCTCCTTCGACGGGGCTGATTCCGCGTCCGCAAATTCCGAAACGGAGGTTGTTCCCCATGAGTAAAAAGCCCAATACCGTTGCCCGTATAGCCGCCGGGGTCGGCCTGGCTGTCAGTGGCCTGGCCCTGACCGCGACTGCCGTCTATACCGAGATGATGACCACCGCCATCGCCCGTCGCCGCACCCCCGCCTCCGACGCCATGATCGCCATGGCTACGGGCTCCGAGCCTGCCCCTCTGGATCCCGAAATCGAAAAGCTGTCCCGCCAACTGCAGGACTGCCCCACCGAGCTGATCGCCATCCGCAGTCGGGATAACTACGTCCTGCGGGCTCACTGGTATCCCGCCGTGGGAGCTAAGCGCACCGTGATCATGGTGCATGGCTGGCACAGCCGCTGGCACGTGGATTTCTCGGCCAGTTCTCCCTTCCTCCACGAGAACGCCTGTAATCTGCTTCTCATCGACCAGCGCTGTCACGGCGAGAGCGGCGGCGACCTGATCTCCTATGGCATCCGTGAGCGATTCGATATCCTCTCCTGGTTGGATTGGCTGGACCAAAACCACGGTGGCCTTCCCGTGTACCTCTGCGGTGTCTCCATGGGCGCGGCTACGGTACTGATGGCGGCCGGGCTCCCCATTTCCGGACGGGTCTGCGGCATCATCGCGGATTGCGGCTACTCCACCCCCTCTGAGATCGTCAAGCTGACTCTGGAAAAGAGCATCGGCAAGATGGCCGCCCCCACCCTGGCCGCCGTGAACGTCAACTGCAAGCTGCGGGAGAACTTCACCCTGGACGATTATTCCCCCATCGAGGCCATGGTACAGAACAAGGATATTCCCTGTCTCTTTGTCCACGGTGACGCCGACGATTTCGTGCCGTGGCGCATGAGCATGGAGAATTTCTACGCCTGTCAGGCACCCAAGGATATGCTGGTGGTCAACGGCGCCGGCCACGGGATGAGCTTTCTGGTGGATCCCGAGGCCTACAAGAAGAAGGTGCTGGAGTTCTTCGAGGCCTACGATCCCGCTCCCGCAGAGCCCGCCCCTAAGAAGTGCCTGTTCGGCAAGAAGAAGGCCGCCGTATGAATCTGCAATACGTCCGCTACGCACTGGAGATCTCCCGCACGGGGTCCATCTCCAAGGCCGCCGAAAATCTGTCGGTGGCACAGCCTAATCTTTCCCGCGCCGTCAAGGAGCTGGAGAGCCAGCTGGGCATTTCCATTTTCGAGCGCACCCGCACGGGCATGACCGTTACCCCCGAGGGAGAAAAGCTCCTCTCGGCAGGGGAGCGCATCCTCCGCGAGGTGGGGGAGCTGGAGACCATGTTCAGCGGAGAGGCCCTGCCCCGTGAGAGCCTGTCGGTCATGGCCGCCCCCTCGGCCTACCTGGCTCACGCCTTTATCTCCTTCTGCGCTTCCCTCCCCGAGGACGCGATCTACGAGACGAGGTACAGCGAAGGAGACTTGTCCCAAACCCTGGACGCCGTGGTGAGCGGCACCGCCAAGCTGGGCATCATCCGCATTCCCGTGCATTTTGAGAAATACTACGCAGACAAGCTTACCGCCAAGGAGCTGAAGCATGAGACCGTCACCGAGTTCTCCCCCGTGATCCTCGCGGGGCTGGGTAGCTCTTTGGCAGGCAAGGACACCGTTACCCCTGTGGCGTTGGGGGGGCTTTGCCAAGTGGCCGGCCCCGAGTCCCTTCCCCTGGAATGGAACCGAGGCGATACTACGGTGAAGAAGGAGATCACGGTCACCGACCGTGCTACGGCCTACGCCCTTCTGGTCAATGATCCCACCCTCTGTATCGCGGCGCCCCCCATGCCCACTTTCCTGGCTGCACAGCTGGGGCTGGTTCAGCGTCCCTGCTTTGACACCACCCTCTACCGCGACCTGTTGATCTGCCGCAAGGACTACCGCCTGACGGCCACCGACGAGGCCTTTCTGAGGGCCTTGAAGGGTACGGCAAGAGCCACGCAGGATTCATAAAACAAAACAACCCCGACAAGGCGTTTGGGATGCCCTGTCGGGGTATTTCTTTTGTCAGGCTTCGATAAACCTCTTCAGCGCGGCCATAGATTGATCGCTGATGACGTGCTCCATCTTGCAGGCATCCTCAGCGGCGGTCTCACGGTCCACCCCCAGGCGAACCAGACACTCGGTGAGGATGGTGTGCCGCTCGTAGATCTGCTCGGCGACGGTCAGCCCCGACTCGGTGAGGGTCAGGGAGCCGTCCTCGGCCATCTCCACGTAGCCGCCGCTCTTCAGAATACCGATGGCGCGGCTGACGCTGGGCTTGGAGTAGCCCATGTACTCACTGACGTCGATGGAGTGTACGCTGGACTTTTCCTTGGACAGGACGTAAATGGTCTCCAGATACATCTGGCCCGATTCTTGCAGACGCATGGACTCACCTCCTTTTCGATTTACTTATGCTATTATAGCATCTTCCGGATGAAAATGCAAGGGGTTGGGACGTTTGTTTACAATTCCTCTTTTTTCTTGCCCTTCTTGGCGGCGGCCGCGACGACGGCCAGAGCCACAGGCAGGACGGCGGCGGGGACAGCCGACCTACAGCCCTTCTTGGGGGGCGCCTCGGTCTCGGGGGTATCGGCGGGTGGGGTATCGGGGGCATCGGGGGCGGGATCGGGCA
>JAZNJA010000035.1:0-3221 GCA_045577755.1 Eubacteriales bacterium | reverse complement strand
GCAGGGCCGCCCCTACAGGCGTATTTCTTTGTTTGACAATAACTTTTCGGGTTTTAAATAATTATAAGGCGGTTTGTAGGGGCGACCCTATGTGGTCGCCCGTTACCCCAAAAATGCATTTCCCATCCGTCAAACAGTTCGCTAAACCCAAATTTGAAAAACGGCACCCACCCGGATGCCGTTTGATGCGTTACAAAGTCTGGAAAACGGCCGCGCCGTAGAGAGCGAGATCGTGATCCTCCTCGCCGGTCCCGCCGCTGACGCCCAGACCGCCGACGATGGCGCCGTCGCTGTACAGGGGGATACCGCCGCCGAAGGTGATGACCTTATCCAGGGCCTGGAGGCCGTAGAAGGTACCGCCGGGCTGGCAGAGGGCCGACAGCTCCATGGTGGACATCTTCACCGCCACAGCCGTGTAGGCCTTCTTGACGGCTACCTCGTAGCTGACCAGGAAGGCGCCGTCCATGACGTGGACCGCGATGGGGTTGCCCTCGGGGTTGCAGACCGCGATGACGGCGTGCTTGCCCTGTTCCTTGGCGCGTTCCTCCACCGCCGCGATGAGCTTCTTGGCCTTCTCCAGATCCACCACCTTGGAGCCGCCCAGGCGGGCCAGGACCTCGGCTACCAGGGCCTCGGTGGAGCCTGCTACGGCGGGAGCGGGAGCGGACAGGGGAGCGGGAGTGGTTACAGCGGGCTTTTTGGCTTCGGCTTTATCGGAAAGATAATCGGAATAGCGGGCGGCGACCAGCAGGTAATCGGACAGGCGGTTGAGGTACTGCTTGAAGGTCTGGGGGACGGCGTAGCGGCGATCCATGGCCACGGTGTCCCGCTCGGCGCGGCGGGTGGTGGTATGGGCTACGTCCAGGGCGGCGGACTGGGGATTGCCGCCGGAGAGGGCATTCGCGATGGCCTCGGGGGTAACGTGCTCCAGCATCTTGTCCATGTCGGACTCCAGAAAATCGATCTCTTCGGCAGAGAAGGTATACTTCCCGCTTCTGGGATCGCGGAGTCCCTGGGAAAGGGTGCGGAGAGTGCGCTGGATGCGCTCCAGCTTCCCGCGGAAGATGGGACACTCGGTCACGGTCTTGACCGTACCGAGGGCCGACACGATCTCCTCCACGGCGCCCACGGCGCCTACCCGCTCGTCGGCCTTGGAGACCTGGGAGCCGGGGGTGAGGGAGGTCAGGCCCTTATCACCTTGTCCCGTATAGAATTTCGCTTCTTTCTTTTCCATGCTGTACCTGTCCTTTTTTGCCTGTCGCCGTTTGCCCATAGTTTGGCATTTTTACTCATCCTGTATTATACCATAAAAAAGCTCTCCCGTCAAGAGGGAGAGCGTAATTTTTGCGGGTTCGGTTATCTTTTCGCGGCTGTATTCGTCCGCACCTCCACCGTCACCACCTCGCAGGGATTGCCGATGCGGGGGACGATGGCTACCGAGTTGGAAACGCCGCGGGAGATGACCAATCGACCCTCGTGTACCCCTGACGTGTACTTGGGGAACAGGTGCTGATCCGGGGCGTAGACACCGCGGCCGAAGAACCGCCATTGACCGCCGTGGGCGTGTCCGGACACGATGAGATCGATATCGTAGGGGCGGAGGTAGCGGTCGAAGTACTCGGGATGATGGCAAAGGAGAAGCTTATAGCCGGGAGCCGCGGAAAAATCCGCCAGCCAGCCCAGGTCGGGCACCCAACCGGGGTTCAGCAGCCCCGAGCCCAGACCGCCCACGGTCATGCCGCCCACGGTTACGAAGGATTCGTGGAGGAGGGTCACCCCCGTTGCCTCGATGACCTGCTTCCAGGCGGGGGATAAGGCAAAACGCAAGGGCTTATCGGCTCGCTTGGCCTTACGGATGTTGCCGTGACAGCCGCCGATCTCGTGATTGCCAAAGGAATAGAAGGTGGGGGCGATGGCGGCGCAGGCGGAGAGCAGGCCCAGCCCGGGGTGCGCCGCAGAGTCCGGTTCTCCCGTCAGCTGCTCGGTGATATCCCCGGGTAACAGAATGAGATCGGGTCGCTGGGCCTCCAGAATGGGCAGCACCGTCTCAAAGGGACGGTCGTGAAGATCCGCCACCACGGCGGCGGTGAAGGGGAGTATGGGCTTAGGCGTCGACAGAACGTAGCGCGTGATCTGCATGGCGTTTCTCCCTTTTCTTCCGTTTACGGCGGGACAGCCGCACGATACATTGTATGAGCAGGATCCCGAACAGGGCACCCGCAAAGTCGATCATCACGTCCCAGACGCTGGGGCCGCGGTGGGAAAAGATCTGATGGACCTCGTCCGAAATGGCGTACAGGAGGCAGAAGCCCGCGGGGAATATCCAGGTCATCCAGGCCTTGATGGGGCGCTTACGGGGGCGGCGGCTGAGGTGCAGAAGCAGGCTGGCGGTCAGAAAGCCCAGCAGTGCGTACTCCGAAAAGTGCGCCGCCTTACGGATGGGGCTATGCAGCTTTTCCTGGGCCTTGAGCTGGTCCGGATAGGAAAGCTCATCGTAGCCGGGCCACACCAGTTTGGTGACGAACTCGGTCAGTCCGGTACTGCGGTTGCCCGATTCCTCCACGCTCTCAGCGGAGAAATGGTAGATAATGGCCATGTTGACCAGCACGAAGACCGCGAGAATACCCGCCACCGTCAGGAATATGGTCCGGCGGCGTTTGCGGCGGGCCGGGGTATCAGGGGAGTGTTTTTTCATATATAGAGCCTTTCGGGAAAAATCATACGATTATTCTATTATAGCATGGCCGTCACGGATTGTCAACGCGCTTGCGGGAATGTTTACAAAAAAGTCCCTTCCGCATCACAATCCGTCCTCGTCGGATCCTGCCTTTTTGCCCATATTCCCCCTTTGAGACAATAATTTTCCAAAAAGGCTTGTATTTTTTTCCATTGTATGCTATACTGTAGTGGAGCGCAGATCCCTTCTGCGCAGAATACCCTTCTAAGGAGAAAATCATGATGCGCGCAAAGAGAATCCTGGGAGCGGTCCTTCTCGGTCTGCTTCTGATCACCGCTTCCCTCCTCCTCGCCGCCTGCGACGGCGATACCCCCTCCGTGTCCACCTCCGCCCCCACCGCTGAGGCCACCCCGGCCGAGACGCAGGACGCTCCCACCGAGCCCATCACCGAAAAGGAGACCGCCCCTATGACCGATCCCGTCACCGAGCCTGTCACCACCGAAGCTCCCACCGAGCCCGAAACCGAAGCTCCCACCGAGCCCGA
>JAZNJA010000034.1:0-2109 GCA_045577755.1 Eubacteriales bacterium | reverse complement strand
TCCTGGCTAACGAAAAGCACGAGCCGAATACCTTCCCCTCGGGGAAGGGGGACCGCGCAGCGGTGGATGAGGGTCACCCTTCCCAATTCCACTCTCTTCTGTCAGACCGCCAAACCCAAATCTGAACCTCATTCCATTCCGAACAAAGGAGTTCCCATGAACCCTATCTATCAAGTCCTGCCCCATCCCCCCCTTGATCTCCGTCTGACCGCCAACCGTCATACCGATACCCACTTCCCCATGCCCCGCTTCGATTCCCGCGAGGCGGTGGATGCCCGCCGTGAGGAGCTGCAGTTCAATCTTCGCATGGCGGCGGGGCTGTATCCCTGGCCCGAGAAGACGCCCCTGAACACCCGCCGGGAGCTGGTGGGGGAGTACGATGGGTACGCCATTTACAGGATCATGTTCGAGAGCTACCCCGGGCTGTGGTCAACGGGCAACCTCTACCTCCCCCGCCCCCTGACGGGGAAATGCCCCGCCATCCTCAACGTCATCGGCCATTGGGAAAAGCAACGCCTGACCCGCATGGACACGGGTGACTACCCCCAACAGCTCGCCAACTTCGCCCGCATGGGCTTTGTCTGCCTGGTCACCGACATGATCGGCATGGTGGACAGCCGTCAGCTCTCCCACGACTACGGACGGGGAGAGCGGGAGCTGTGGGGCTCCAACGGGCTGGGAGTCCAGCTTTGGAACAACATCCGCGCCCTGGATCTGCTCTGCTCCATGCCCGAGGTGGATGCCGACAACATCGGTGTCACGGGCGCGTCGGGCGGCGGTTCCCAGACCCTGTTCTTGAGTCTTTTGGATAACCGCGTCAAGGCCGCCGCCCCCATCAACATGATCTCTCTGCATATGCAGGGGGGCTGTCAGTGCGAGAACGCCGCGGGGCTGCGCAGGGACACCACCAACACCGAGATGTGCGCCATGCTGGCTCCCCGCCCCCTGTTCCTGGCAGGCTCCACGGGGGACTGGACCAAGTACCAGATGACCGAGGAATACCCCGCTATTCGGGATATCTATGCCCTGTACGGAGCGGAGGATCAGGTGGAGCAGTACTTCCAGATCGCGCCTCACCAGTACAACGAAAAGACCCGACACAAGGTCTACAGCTTCTTCGCCCGCCATCTCAT
Source organism: Eubacteriales bacterium (assembly GCA_045577755.1). Lineage (GTDB taxonomy): Bacteria > Bacillota > Clostridia > Oscillospirales > CAG-272 > CAMEON01. The sequence continues at coordinate 976 of JAZNJA010000034.1, read as the reverse complement.
GGGCCGAGATCTGTTCTGGGAGGAGGAGGCCATCGAGACACCCTACCTTGCGGACATGGTGTGGTTCAAAGATGGGGAAAAAGCGCCCGGCTTTGCCAATGATGAGGAATACTTCACCGCCCACAAGGCCGAGCTGACCGCCCGCGTGGCTTCCCTGCCCACGGCCGAGAAGAAGAGGATGCTGGCCTGGGTCACGGGCATCGACGGACGGGACCGGGCCGTGGCGGACGGGGATATCCTGGAGGCCGACGGCGTGACCGTGGAGCGGAATATCCTCACCTCCCCCCGCGGGGAGCAGATCCCGTGGGTGAGGCTCACCCCCACGAGCTGGGACGGCAAGCGGGTCTGTCTCGCCCTGTCGGGCATGGGCAAGGCCTGCGTGGAGCGGGAAGAGATCAGGGCTATGCTGGCGGACGGCGTGGCGGTGGTCAGCGGGGATCTGTTCCTCACGGGTGAGTTTGGCGATACCAAGCCCGCCATCCTCGCCCCCCCCAACGCCCGGCGCTATTTCTCCACCTTCCACTACACGACCGCCGCCCATCAGGCTCAGGACGTGGCTCTGCTCTGGGATCTGACCGCTTCCCTGGCCGAGGAGGCTACTCTGTGGGCAGAGGGCACCGCCGCCCGCGCCGCCGCTTGCGCCATGCCTCTTCTGGAGGGTGTGAGCAAGGCGGCATTGGAGGGTCAGGCGCTGAAGCTGACCACCGATAATGAGTACATGGAGGGCTTCTTCCTGCCCTGCTTCTTGCCTCTGCGAGGGCTTGCGGGGTGTCTGGAAATGGCCAAGTGCCCTGTGGAGCTGTTCTGATCCCTCCGCATAACCGGGCGATCGAATGTTTCAAATTTGGGTTTGACGGGCTGTTTGTTTGCGGCTTGCCCGCGATATTTGCCCTCTCACCGCTTCGCGGAGCTCCCCCAGAGGGGGAGCCTCAGAACGGCGGGAAAACACTTGTCGGGAAACGGGATTTCGCTGGGT
>JAZNJA010000033.1:0-1834 GCA_045577755.1 Eubacteriales bacterium | reverse complement strand
CTCACCTTCGCGCTGGACTCCCCCTTCCCCAAGACCAACACCGACGCCGTCTACAGCGGCCGCACCAAGTCCTTCCTCTTCGAGATCCCCGACGGCACCGTGGTCTTCTCCAAGTCCAAGACCGACAAGGAGACCTACTGCCAGCTACTCCTGACCCCCAACTGCGAGACCGAGGAGGGAAGCATCACCTTCCCCGCGGGGCAATCCCACCTCATCTTCGTGGGCGGTGATTACGGCGACCTCGGCACCCAGAGCTTCGCGGGCTGCATGACCCTCTCGGAGTCCATGCTCACCGCCGACCTCGACGGGATCTATACCGACTTCCTCGCCCATTGGGGGGAGATCTTCAGCTCCATCAAGGTGGATCCCGCCGCCCTCTCCTCCATCCCCAACGCCGACGAGCTCATTGAGTCGGCGGCTGCCGCCCTCATCACCCAGACCTCCGCGGAGGGCGGTGTCATCGCGGGAGCCTTCTACCACCTGGCCTACGGGCGGGATATGTACGGTGTTTTCCGCGGCTACATGGCCCTGGGACTCCACGCCTACGCCCGCCGCATGGTGGCATATATGTGCGACACCTACCGCGAAAAGGGCTTCATGCCCAACGCCTCGGGCATGGGTATTTCCTGCTCCCACCGCCACGAGAACGACGAGGTGGAGCAGACGGGCTACTACCTCCTGGAGCTGCTGGACTACTCCGAGGAGACGGGTGACGTGGATTTCCTCCGCGACCGCATGGACTACGCCCGCTACCTTCTCACCGCCCAGGAAAAGCACCTCAAGGGGGGCATGATCCCCTTCAACGGCGACGAGACCTACATAGCGGGGGGCATCTTCCCCCGAGGCGGCATTGACCACGGCTCCATGGAGGCCACCGCCCTCTATATCGGCTCGGCCACCCGCCTGCTGGATGCCTGTGAGAAGTACGGCCTCATGACCCCCGCCGAGATCGCGCGCCACCGTGAAAAGGTCACCGATGCCCGCGACCGCTTCACCGAGAACTTCACCGACGGAGACACCGTCTGCATCAATAACCCCAACCGCGCTGAGGTGGGCGATACCCCCGCCTACCGCCACGGTGTCTGCCACCGCTGTAACCTCATGACCAACCTCCTCCGCGACAGAGAGGGCGGCTACCTCTGCCCCAACTGCTACGGCAAAGCCCCCGCTCCCGTGACGGCGGCCCGCTTCAGCACCGACTGCGCCCTCTGGATGGCGGTCTTCGCGGGCTGTACCCTCCTTCCCGAGGCTACCCTCAAAGCCGCCCTTACTCGCTCTGTGGAGTCCATCCGCGAGAGCGGCTACGGTAAAGCCAACCCCGATAACACCGTGGGCTACGAGTACGGCGTCATCCTCTATACCCTGGCCCGCCTCCTCCCCGCCGCCGACCTCCCCACCTACCGCGACCTGCTGGACGAGCTCCTCGCCGACCGCGTAGAGGGAGCCGTCTGGACGGAGTATTACCGTTGCGGCAAGCCCTCCCCCACCTCCTGCCTCTACCGCCCCTGGGAGAGCGCCATCAATCTATGCGGGATCCTCGCGTATCTGAACGCGATGGAATGAGCGAAAAATTGCAGTTTATCGTTCCGATAAACTGCAATAGTGAAATACGCCTTACGGCGTGTGAATCGCTCGCAAGCGAGCGTGAAATACGCGCGTCGCGCGTGTGAAATTCGCCCGTTGGGCGAGTTGTGGAAAGAAACCCTACGGGTTTCAATTAAATGAAAATGGACAGAACCGAAGGTTCTGCACCTCAACTCGCCCGCAAGGGCGAATTTCACGCGCCGCTTGCGGCGTATTTCACTCGTGCGTAGCACGAATTTCACGATCCCAC
>JAZNJA010000032.1:0-2394 GCA_045577755.1 Eubacteriales bacterium | reverse complement strand
AAAAGGCTCTCCCTCTGGGAGAGCTCCCGCCGAAGGCGGGTGAGAGGGCAACGCCGCATGAAATGCCCTCTCCGTCACGCTTCGCACCGAGCTTGCTCGGAGGACACCTCCCCCAAGGGGGGAGGCTTAACTTAATGGTATTGCCCTTTCGGGAGGCCTTTTCCCTTTTCCCGTTGTTTTCCCTGTTATTTTCTCCCGTCTCATTGACAAAATCTTGGCGGTATAGTATAATAAGGGCAGATCCTTCCGAAAGGAGATACACGATGAAAAAGTTAATTTTGCGATCCCTCGCCCTGCTCCTGGCCCTTTTGCTGGGGCTGACTGCCGCTCTGTCTCTTGCGGTGGCCGCCGAGGAGCCTGTGATCGAGGGAGATGCTTCCCGACTGACCGTCAGCAAGGCAAGCTACGCCGAGGGCGAGGCCATTATGGTATCGGCCGTCGGCTCGGGTACCGATTGGATCGGCATCTACCGCGTAGACGCGCCTCACTCCATCCGCTGGGTCTACGTGGACAGCGCCAAGGGCGGCCCCGGCTCGGGCAAGGAGGTGAACCTCCGTACCGTTCCCAACGTCAACGGCGGCGAGCCTACGGATCTGCCCGCGGGCACCTACATCATCCGCCTCATGGCCAACGATTCCTCGGATTTCGCGGACTGCATCGCCATGACCACCATCACCATCGGCAGCGGTGTGGCGGATACCTCCGTCTCCGCGCCTCTCTCGGCGACCTACGAGCCGGAGAATGACACCGACGGCTTCGCCACGGGCACCGTTACGGTGAAGATGCCCGCCGATCAGACCTCAAACCGCAGTATCGTCATGTACTGGGCGGACGGAAACGGCAAGCTCGCGGGCTATACGTCCCTTTCCAAGTTCAAGGTGACGGGGGAGACCACCACCTTTACCTTCGGTCAAAACGTCATCATCCCCGCGGGGGCTACCCGACTGCTGGTCTACGCCATGAACAACACCACAGGCGAGCTGTCCTCCGACTGCGTGACGGTGGAGCTGCCCGAGGGTGCGGCACACACTCCTTTCTCGGACTCCATCGCCGACCTGTTCGTCATGAGTGACATCCACATCACCACCTCCCAGAGCAACACCCACAACAAGAATTTCGCCAATATGCTGAAGGACGTGCAGGCCCTGAACAAGGACGGTCTGGGCATCTTCGTGGCGGGTGACATGGCGGACACGGGCAAGGAGCAGGAGTATCTGAACATGATGGAGCTGTACGGCGCGGCGGGCGAGGTCCCTCCTCTGTTCTTGTCCATCGGCAATCACGATCTGTCGGGGCTTCCCTTCGATCAGGCCAACGCCATGTTCTTGAAGTACGCCACCCTCCCCGACGGCTCTCATCCCACCGATACCAGCTACGACTTCTGGCTGGGAGGCTACCACTTCATCTTCCTGGGCACCGACCACGCCTCGGGTCTTCACTCCTCCTTTGACCGCTCTACTATGGACTGGCTGGACGAGAAGATCGCCGAGGACCGCGATCCCGCCCGCCCCGTGTTCCTGTTCCTCCATCAGTCCCTGTCAAACACCGTGTCGGGCTCCCTCCCCGGTGAGGGCTGGAGCGGCGTGGACAACGAGGGGATGCTCCGCAAGGTGCTGAAGGACTACCCCGAGGTCATGTTCTTCAACGGCCACAGCCATTGGACCATGGATTCCGTGGGCAATATGTTCGAGGGCGACAGCAAGCTTCCCTGCCGCATCTTCAACTGCGCCTCGGTGGCCTACCTGTGGTCGGGCTACAACGTGGTCAGCGGCGAGCATCTCAACGGCAGCCAGGGCTACATGATCAAGCTCTATGACGGCAAGCTCTACGTGCTCGGACGTGACTTCGCAAGAGGCGAGTGGATCCCCGCCGCCCAGTACTGCATCGTATTGAAGGAGCCCGAGCCTGAGACCGAGCCTGAGACCGAGACTCCTACCGTCCCTGAAACCGAGGCTCCTACCGTCCCTGAAACCGAGACGCCTACCGAGCCCGTCAGTACCGATGCGCCTGTCACGGCCCCCGCGGACGTTACCGTCCCCGATACCGATGCTGACACGGTGTCCGACACCTCCGCCCCTAACTCCGAAAATGGCTGCGGCTCCGCTCTTTCCGCGGCGACTCTGCTTCTGCCGATCCTCGCTTGTGCGGTCCATGTACGCAAGCGTAAGGATTGATCCCTCCCCATCCCCCGGCGGCTCCCGTCGGGGGATGGTCTCTTTTCGGCAGTCGGCACAAACCTGAGAACATCGGTTTTTTTCGTAAATTCTCAAAGTAAATGCAACAGTAGCAAAGGGCTTGCATTTACAATGAGAAATCAGTAGCATTCAGTGTGAGAAAAACGCAAAGCAGAAGAAAAGCAACAAGAAAAGAATAGAAAAAGGCATGACGAAAAAG
>JAZNJA010000031.1:0-12472 GCA_045577755.1 Eubacteriales bacterium | reverse complement strand
CAGGCTTTTTCGTCATGCCTTTTTCTATTCTTTTCTTGTTGCTTTTCTTCTGCTTTGCGTTTTTCTCACACTGAATGCTACTGATTTCTCATTGTAAATGCAAGCCCTTTGCTACTGTTGCATTTACTTTGAGAATTTACGTTTTTCGTTTTGCCTAGGTGATTTCTTCTTGAAAAATGTAATAATTTATCATTAGTTAAACAAACTCAATTGGGGTCAAATTGGGGTCAACCCACCCGCAAAAACCCATTGATACAAAAAGAAAAAACCGAACTGTATCAGTTCGGTTTTATGGTTGCGGGGGTGGGACTTGAACCTCACGACCTCCGGGTTATGAGCCCGACGAGCTACCAACTGCTCTACCCCGCGATATATTGGATTTGGTGTGGTGCCGGTGACCGGGCTTGAACCGGTACGATACTCACGTATCACGGGATTTTAAGTCCCGGGCGCCTGCCAATTCCGCCACACCGGCAGAATATCAAGCGACTCGCGCTGACGACTTGTATATTATAACACAGGTCGCCACTTTTGTCAATAGGTTTTTGAAAAAAATTCGGAATAATTTTTCGACATTTTTCGGATGTCTTTTTTTGTCCTTTTATGGAAATTGTTTCGACGTTTTGGAAAAATCGTGGGATTCTCTTGAAAAAAACGGGGTTCTGTGGTACAATAGAGGACAGTAAGCGGTTCCCACCGCGTGAAAGGAGATCTTGTATGAATCCTGTGATCTTTTCTGCCGCCAAGGCGGTGTTCTTCCCTTCTCAGACCGCCAAGCCTGTGGCGGTGTCCCAGTACGGCTTCTACCACGCCCTGGATCTGTCCGCTCCCGAGGGGGAGGAGGGCTTGACCGTCAGTCAGGTGGTGATCCGTCTGACCGCCCGCAACATCTACCGTCTGTACGTCAACGGTGAGATCACCATGCATGGCCCCGCCCGCACCGCTCACGGCTACTGCCGCGTGGACGAGGTGGACATCACCGACCGCTTGGTTGACGGTGTCAACCACATTGGCGTGGAGGTGGTGGCCTATGGCCGCGACTGGGAGGGGTACAACCACTACTCCAACGACTGCACCATGGAGGACGGTCTGTTCATCGCCGAGATCGAGGCGGACGGTGAAGTGATCTCCGCCACGGGGCGGGACGAGTGGGTGGTCTGCCCCATTACCGCCCGCGCCCCTCTGTGCGAGCGGATCTCCCACAGCCGCGAGTGCATTGAGATCTACACCCTGGATGACGATTACTATCTCTGGAAGCTGGGCTATGGTAGTTTCGTGCCTGCCGCCGTCATGGAGTCCGAGCCTGTGTATCTGACTCACGAGGCCTTGATGCCCACCTTGAAGGAGTATGCCTTTGAGGAGGTGACCGGCTTTGGAGTGGTGAAGATCGACCCCACCGTTTCCGTGCCCACCTTCTTCTACGAGCGCAATATGCCGGTTTTCGCTTCCCTGCCCGAGCGTCCCACCAACGATTGCCGTCGCACGGTGGAAAACCCCGACGGTGTCGTGCGGGCCGAGTTTGACGGGGAGGGGATCGTGCTGACCCCCGTGGAAACCGAGGACTTCTTCGCCTCCTGGGACGGCGGGGAGAGCCGTGTGGGCTTTATCCGTCTGGCGGTGACCTGCGAAAAGGCGGGTATCATCGACATTGTCCGCTCCGAGATCATGGACCCTGATGGTACGGTCCCCCACCATTTCAGCAACGTGACCCGCCTCCACGTCCCCGCCGGGCTGACCGAGATGGTCACCATGGAGCCCGCTCTGGCGCGGTATATGCTGGTGTATTTCCGCGGGGTAGGTACGGTCACGATCCACGACCTGTCCATCCTGGAGGACTCCTACCCCGACGAGAAGCGGGCGTCCTTCCTCTGCTCGGATGACAACGTCAACCGTGTGTACAAGGCGGCTAAGAAGACTCTGCTCCTCAACACCCTGGACATCTTCATGGACTGCCCCGAGCGCGAGCGGGGTGGCTGGCTCTGCGATTCCCTGTGGACGGGTCGGGCGGCCTCCCTCCTGCTGTCGGACAACCGTGTGGAGCGGGAGTACCTGGAGAACTTCCTCCTGACCCCTGCCGACGGGATGTTCCACAGCTTCTTCCCCGAGGTCTACCCCGCTCTGAAGCCCTCCTACAAGGACATGACGGGCATCACCACCTGGACCTTCTGGCTCATGGTGGAGGTCTGCGAGTTCATCCGCCGCACGGGTGACATCACCTTCCGCGACGAGCATAAGCCCCGCATCGAGGCCTTTGTCAAGGGCAGCCGCGACTTCATCGGAAAGAGCGGGCTTTTAGAGAATCTACCTTGGCTCTTCATCGACTGGTCCATGTCCAATCTGGGGGAGCATCAGCAGCCCGTGTCCTCGGCGGCCAACGCCCTGTACGCCTACATGATGATCTCCCTCGGCGAGACCTTCGACCATCCCGAGTGGATCACCGAGGGTCAGGCTCTCCGTGAGATCCTGCGCGGGGCGGTCCTGGGCGGCAGGGATCCAGCTTCCCTGACCCAGGTCCCCGACTCCTTTACGGTGGACGAGAACGGAAATCTCCGCAGTCGCGGGCTGTTCAGCGAGGCCGCCCTGTACACCTCCCTGTGGTGCGGTCTGTTCACCGCCGAGGAGGCGCCTCTGCTGGCCAGGACGGTACGGGACAAGATGGGTCCCGCGCCCATTTTTGCCAAGGATCCCATGGTGGGAGAGGCCCAGCTCTTCATCGGTCTGTGCATTCGTCTGGATATGCTGACCCGGTTGGGCTACTACGACAAGTGCTATGAGGATCTGCTGGCCATTTGCGAGCCTCAGCTCCGTGAGGGTCCCGGTACCATCTGGGAGAACACCGCCATCGACACCTCCTCCCGCTGTCATGGCTTCACCGCCCACTTCGGCGTTCACCTCATGCGGGACGTACTGGGTTTGGGCTTCCCCCTCTACGACAAGGACGGTGAGGGCGAGCCCACTCTGGAGATCGCGCCCCACGTTTGCGGTCTGCGTTGGGCCAGGGGCACCCGCGAGACCCCTGAAGGGCTTGTCAGCGTGGATTGGCGGTATACCGACGACGGCTTCAAGCTGCGCGTTATCGCCCCCGCGGCTTACGACTGCCTCATCACCCTGCCCCGCGAGGTGCGGATGCTGGACGAGGATAAGATCTCGGTGAGCATTCACACCTATTGACGGCCCCATCGGCATACGGCGCAGGCCATTTCCCCGTCATCAGGTCCCCCGGGAGCGGTCTGCTCTCTCGAATCACATACACGCAGGAAGGTTTTTTATGAAATACTCGGTCTCTGATTTCTATTTTCTCTCCTCCGCCCATGATCTGAAGGCACGGACGGTGGCGGCCGCTTACGAGAACGCGTGCGTCTTCATGGGGCAGGCCATTCCCATGCCCTGTCTGCTGTACACGATCCGCGGTCTTGTCGCAGGCGGCTATCTCACGGTTGAGCCTGACGGCGGTGTGATCTCTGCCGCCACCCCCATCTCCGTCACGGCCGAGGGCCGAAAGGCGGTGGCGATCTCCCCCCTTCAAAAGCTTTTCGGACAGGATAAAGCCCACCGCAAGAATGAGCTCCTCTTCTGCGACACGGATCGCCCCGCCGTTCCTGCCGACGGTCTCACCGCTGACGGGGAGAGCTTTGGCGATTGTGTCACCCGTTTGATCCGCGAGGGACATATCGCCCCTCCCACCTTCGAGGTCTCGGATACGGACGAGGGCTACTATCGGCTTACGGTACGTCATCCTAACGACGGATGGCACGGGTATGATGAGGAGGATTCGGAGGAGGTCGACCCCGACGCCGCCGCTCTGTCCTACTCCGCCACCGTTACGTGTACGGCGGAGCAGGTCAGGGCCGCTTTGCGGGATCTCACTGAAACGGCCTACCTCATCGCCACCCGTCCTCCCTGCCCCCGCAAGATAGCCCTGCACGGTGTGGACGGTTCCCTGCTGATCGCTCTGGCCAACGCCGCAAACGAGCAGGGACTCGTATCATTCCGCATGACGGCGTCCCGCATCCGCTTCAACCGCCAGCGCTTCCTGGGCAAGCGGGACAGCGATCTGGACTACGCGCAATGCGGAGATCCCATCTTCATCCATGAAATGCGCAGTGCCGAGGACTTTGCCTATTATGCCGTGCTTCACGATATGCTGGCCCGTCCCGACCTGCTCACCGAAGAGGACATCGCCAAGCTTTCGGCGGTCCATCAGAGCATTCGGTGAGCCACGCGCACGCTTTCGCATACGATTTCGCAATTACAGAGGATACCATCATGAATCGTCAGACAGACAGGCCCATGCGCACGGGCCTTTTGGGGGAGCGGCTCTCCCACAGCTTTTCTCCCCAGATCCACAGAGCCCTGGTGGGCGACCGCTACACCTATGAGCTTTTCGAGCGGACCCCGGGGGAGGTAGAGGATTTTATCAAGGGAGGGGATTGGGAAGCCCTGAACGTCACCATCCCCTACAAGCAGGCGGTCATGCCCTATCTGGACGTCATCACCGACGAGGCAGCCCGCATCGGGGCGGTGAATACCGTCACCCGACTTCCCGACGGAGGGCTCAAGGGGGACAACACCGATTATTTCGGCTTTCACCGCACTGTCATCGCCTGCGGCTGTGATCCTAAGGGCAGAAAAGCTCTGGTACTGGGAAACGGCGGCGCGGCGGCTACGGCGGTCACGGTGCTGTCCGACCTGGGGGCTGAGGTCGTACTGCTGGGCCGCAGCGACCGCACCGTCGGCGGGATCTCCCCCGAGCCCTACGAGACGGTCTACGAGCGGCACCCCGACGCGGAGGTGGTGGTCAACTGCACGCCCGTTGGCATGTATCCCAAGCTGGTGGGTCAGTCTCCCGTGGAGCTTTGCCGCTTGCCGCGGGTCAGGACCGTGTTCGATATGGTCTACAATCCCGCCCGCACCGCGCTCCTGCAGGAGGCGGATCGCCTGGGCATCCCCGCCTTCAATGGGCTTCTCATGCTGGTCGCCCAGGCCAAGCGGGCCGCCGAGCTGTTTCTGGGAGAGGAGCTGGAGGACGGCTCCATTGACGCCATCGTGGGCGATATAGCCCGCGAGACGGGAAATATCATTCTCGTCGGCATGCCCGGGAGCGGGAAATCCACCGTGGGCAAGGCGCTGGCCAAGGCGCTGGGCCGTCCCTTTGTGGATACCGATGCCCTCATTGTGGAGGCCGCGGGACGCTCCATCCCCGACATTTTCGCCACCGAGGGGGAGGAGTATTTCCGCGCTTTGGAGACCGAGGCTGTAAAGGAAGCGGGTATGATGAGCGGTGCCGTCATCGCCACGGGCGGCGGTGCGGTAACCAGAGAACGCAACTACGCGCCCCTGTCCCAGAACGGTCGGATCGTCTTCCTCCGTCGGGATCTGGACAAGCTCCCCGTAAAGGGCCGTCCCATTTCTCAGGCCAATCCCTTGGAAGAGCTCTACGTTAAGAGACTACCGCTGTACAGGGCCTTTGCCGACGTGGAGATCGACAACAACGGCAGGCTCACGAATACCGTAGCAGCCATACGAATGGCCCTGGGCTACGGGGAATAAGGAGGTTGTACCATGAAATTTCTCATCATCAACGGCCCCAATCTGAATATGCTGGGGCTTCGGGAGCCGGGAATCTACGGCGACCGCAATTACGCCACCCTCTGCACCCTGTGTCGGGAGTGGTGCGCCGCCGAGGGCATCGAGTGCGAGCTGTTCCAGTCCAATCACGAGGGAGTCATCGTGGACAAGATCCAAGAGGCCTACGGACGGGTGGACGGTATCGTCATCAATCCCGCCGCCTATACCCACACAAGCGTAGCCATTCTGGATGCCCTCAAGGCGGTGTCCATTCCCACGGTGGAAGTCCACATCTCCAAGGTCAGCGAAAGAGAGGCATTCCGCCAGGTGTCCTTCGTGAGCTACTACGCCGTCAAAACCATTCAAGGAATGGGCTTTGAGGGGTACGGGGAGGCCATCCGCTTCCTGAAAGCTTACCTCGAGTGACGCCCACGGGCTCATACTTGATAAAACGCCTCCCCCGTGTCATGCGGAGGAGGCGTTGTTTATTTGGATTTTGAGGCGGGAGGGCTTTTATGGGTCTTGCGCTTTTTCTCGGAGGGAGGCGTGGGCTTGCCCTTTCCTCCCTTGCAGGCCCTTTTGGCGTACTCGTAGAAAAAGCCGAAGCTCTCTACCGTATGATCGACGAAGAGCTTTTTTCCGTTTACATAGACCGTGGTATGCTTGGCCACCCCCGTGACCTCCGACCATGCATACTGTCTGAGCACCTTTTTTCCCAGATGGGTGGAAAAGCCGTTTTCGTCATAGTGGATCTCGTATTTTCCCAACAGCACCAAGACGATGCCGAGGGCGATGAAAACCAAAAAAAACAGCAGCATGGGGATCTCGATGCCCTTTTGAACTACGGCGATACCCACGAGGATAAAAAGAATCAGAATGATCCCGACGTAGCCGACCATGGCGTATAGGCGGGGGAGAGCCAGTACTCCCTGTGTTTTCGCAACGGCATAGTCGAATTTCCGACCGATCACGGCGCGTTCGTAGCCATCGTAGAGCTTGTCCATGAGACCGGAGAGGTCGAGCTCGATATAGCCCTTGGATTTGGGACTTTTTTCCTGTTGTTCCAAAGGCTCGGGGGAATTTTCGGCGGGATGGGTGGCGGGCTGATCCTTGCTTTTCTTCTTGGCGGCGGCATGGGCGCGGTCGTAGAAGGCCTCGTAGCCCGACATGGAGGGTTCGGCGAAGAGCTTTTTTCCATTGACAAATACACGCTTTTGGATGTCCACACCGGTCACCTCCGACCAGCTGTGCCGGCGGAGCACTCGCTTGCCCAGACAGATCGAAAAGCCTTCTCGGTCGTGGCGGATCTCGTATTTCGCGAGGAGGAACAACGCCACCGTCGGAAGCAGGAGAAAGCCCCATACAAGGAAGAAACCGTCGGGGATCTCGGTAACGGCGGTCAGGACACATCCCGCGATGATGAACAAAAGAAAACCGTAGGCCCAGCGGGCGGTGCCGTATTGAAACACCCGACCCTTATCAAAGCTATCGTCCCAAAGCTCAGGCAGGGGGATCTCCATGCAGTCCTTAGGGGTGTCCTTCCCTCCCTCGGAAGGGCGTTTTTTCTTGCTCATTTCGTTCCTCCTTTCTGTGTGGCTTTAATGGGTTGAAAATGCTTCAAATTTGGGTTTGTCGAACTGTTTGACGGATGGAAAATGCAATTTTTTGGTAACGGGCGACCACATAGGGTCGCCCCTACAAACCGCCTTATAATAATTTAAAACCCGAAAAGTTATTGTCAAATAAAGAAATACGCCTGTAGGGGCGGCCCTGCGTGGCCGCCCGCCAGCATAGCGGTTTCCTCGTGTCTGTCGGATTATAAACACACTGAAAAACCGCAATTTGTAACGCTAACTTGATTCTCAACCCCTCATCCTCTTGCTCCCTCAGGTAGGCAAAAGGGCGCACACATGGGTGCGCCCCTACCGAAGACTTGTGCTTGCTTGCGTGGATTTACTCGGCGGAGAACTTATACACGGTGGTGTAGTCGTACCTCTCGCCCGCGCGGAGGACGCCGTCGGTGAAGCTGTCGTCACCCTGATGGTGGATGCTGTCGGGCATGGTCTGGGTCTCCAGGCAGAAGGCGGTCTGGGTCTGCTGAGGCTTACCGCCGCGGAGGGGGAAACAGGGGTTCTTCAGGAAATTGGCGGAGTAGAACTGGACGCAGGGCTGGTTGGTATACATCTCCATCTTACGCCCGGACACGGGATCGTAGGCCACGGCGCGGAGCAGGAGGGTACCGCCCGACTTGCACTTCTTCCAGCCGGTGAAGTTGAAGCAATGGTCGTAGCCGCCCGCCATGCGGAGGTCTTCGAAGTCGGCGAAGAAATCCTTGCCAATGGGCTTGGGCTCGGTGAAATCGAAGGGGGTGCCGTCCACGGGCTTGACGGCGATGGGGATCAGATCCTTGTCCCCTGCCAGGTAGGACTCGGCGTCCATCCAGAGGGTCTGGCCGAAGATGGGGCCCGAGGCGTTGCCCGCCAGGTTGAAGTAGGCGTGGTTGGTGAGGTTCAGGGGGCAAGCCTTGTCACACTCGGCCTCGTAGCGGATGGCCAGGGCGCCCCCATTGTCCAGAGTGTAGGTGACCTTGGTGGTGAGGTTGCCGGGGAAGCCCTCCTCGCCGTCGGGGGAGAAGTAGGTGAGGGTGAGGGTGGCCTTGTCGGCGTCGGCGGCGGCCTCGGACTTCCAGACGACGCAGGAGAAGCTCTTCTTGCCGCCGTGGAGGCAGTTGGGTCCGTCGTTGGCGTAGAGGGTATAGGTCTGGCCCTCCAGGTCAAAGGAGGCTCCCGCGATGCGGTTGGCCACGCGGCCTACCAGGGCGCCCAGGTAGCCGTCGGCCTTCTCGTAGTCGGAGATGGAGTCGTAGCCCAGGCAAATGTCGGTGAGTTTGCCGTTTCGGTCCGCGGTCTTGATGCTGATGATGGTACCGCCGAAGTCGGTGATCTCCACGGTCATGCCGTTTTCGTTGACCAGGGTAAAGAGGGTTGCGGTCTCGCCGCTCGAAAGCTTGCCCCAGGGGCGGGAATAGATGTTCATGGTAGATTTCTCCTTTTACGCGTCGTATCCGTTGGGATTCATAGTCTGCCAGCGATCCGCGTCGCGGCACATATCCACCATATCGTACTGCGCCTCCCAGCCCAGGATCTCGCGGGCCTTGGTAGCGTCGGCGTAGCAGGTTGCGATGTCGCCGGGACGGCGGTCTACGATCTTGTGGGGGACGGCCTTGCCCGTGGCAGCCTCGAAGGACTTGACGATATCCAGCACGGAATAACCGTGGCCGGTACCGATGTTGTAGTGCTCCACGCCATGCACAACGCGGGCGCGGTTCAGGGCGCAGAGGTGGGCGCGGGCCAGATCCACCACGTGGATATAGTCGCGGACGCCCGTGCCGTCGGGGGTATCGTAGTCGTTGCCGAAGACACTGAGGTAGGGGCGGCGGCCCGTGGCCACCTGGGTGACGTAGGGGAAGAGGTTATTGGGGATACCCTTGGGGTCTTCGCCCATGAGTCCCGACTTGTGGGCACCCACGGGATTGAAGTAGCGCAGAATACTCACCGACCAGTCCTTGTTGGCGTATTGAATGTCGGAAAGGATCCGCTCGATCATCTGCTTGGTCTCACCGTAGGGGTTGGTGGTTTTGCCCAGGGGGGTGGTCTCCTTGATGGGGATCTCGGAGGGGTCACCGTAGACGGTGGCCGAGGAGGAGAAGACGATGATCTTCACGTCATGCTTCTTCATGGCCTCGCAGAGGTTGAGGGTGGAGACCAGGTTATTGTAGTAGTAGGTAGCGGGAATGGCCACCGACTCGCCCACGGCCTTCAGGCCCGCGAAGTGGATGACGCTCTCGATATCGGGATTCTCGGCGAACACCTTGTCCAGAGCCTCGGCGTCGCAGAGATCGGCCTTGTAGAACTTGGGACGCTTGCCCGTGATGGTCTCAATGCGGTCCAGGACGATCTCCTTACTGTTGCAGAGATTATCCACGATGATGGGGGTCTCGCCTGCTTGGATGAGCTCGACGACGGTGTGGGAGCCGATGAAGCCGGTTCCGCCGGTGATGAGGATGGACATGGGGTGGTCTCCTTTGATTGATTATTGGATGGACAGATTGGTCTGATTCGTAATTCGTAATTCGTAATTCGTAATTGTAAATGAATAGCCTTACGTACGTTGTCGGTGGGAAAGTGATATTGGGTAAGATCGGGAGCTTCCGTTATGAATCGGGCGATCCACTGGACTGCCGAAGGAGATTTGGTTTCGTGCGCGGTTTCCGTAATTACGAATTACGCATTACGAATTGCGCATTGAAACCCAAACCGCTAAACCACGATTTATGTTCAGCAAAGTCCCTTCACAAACTCCCTCAGCTCCTCCATACACGCCTCGGTCTCGGCCACCAGCTTGAGCTGGGTGCGGGCGCGGACGAGGTTGTGGTCAGGGTAGTCGGTGTGGTAATAGGTATCGCCGTCCAGGTAGTCGCCTAAGAAGCGGATGGCCTGCTCCAGGGTGATGACGTAGCCGCCGTCGGGGAGCATTTGCAGCTCGGTTTCGGTCAGTGCCCCACCCGTTCCCTTGATGAAGCCGCGGGCGTAGGCCTTGAACATCTCGGGGAGGAAGTGGACCTTGTCGAGGTCGGGCTCGTCCTCGGCGGCGGAGGCGGCACCCGTACGGATGGAATCGCCGAAGTCGTAGAGGGAGGAGCCGGGCATGACGGTGTCCAGGTCGATGATACAGACGGCCTCCTCGGTCACCTCGTCCAGAAGAATGTTGGAGAGCTTGGTATCGTTGTGGGTCACGCGGAGGGGGAGGTCACCGCTCTCCAGCGCGTCCACGATGAGGGAGCATTTGTCGGCGCGGTCGGTGATGAACTTGATTTCTTCGCGAACAGAATCCACGCGTCCGACGGCGTTTCTCTCCACGGCGGCGAGAAAGTCGGCGTAGCGCTTTTTGGTGTTATGGAAGTTAGGAATGGATTCGATGAGTGCCGCGGCGTCGAAGTCCGAGAGTCTTCTCTGGAAGTCACCGAAGGCCTCGCCCACCCGGGCAAAGGTCTCGGGGCTGTCCACCGTAAGGCGGCAGACGGTGTCCTCCACGAAATCGTAGGCGCGCCAGAAGCGGCCTTCTTCGTCGGTGTAGCCGTTGGCTCCGTCCTTGGTGAGGACAACCCGCATGGTTCCCCGCTCGGTGTCCTCGCCCGCCTCGGCCAGACCCTTACGGATATGGTCGGTGACCGCCGCGATGTTGTTCATGACCCCTGTGGGATCCTTGAAAATGGCGGTGTTGAGAATCTGGAGGATGTAGCGCCTGCCGCTCTCGGCGGTGACGATATAGGTGCTGTTGATGTGTCCGTTGCCGCAGATCTTCAGGTCGGTCACCGCTCCTCCGAAGGAGAAGCGGTCACAGACGGCCAGGACCTGCTCATGGGTAGGCTGAGTCATGGCATCAGCCCCACAGATGCTCGGGGTACTCGCCCGCGTCGATGAGGGCCTGGATGGCGTTCACCACCCAGGGCTTATCCTCCTTGTAGGTCACGCCGTACCACTCACTCTCGGTGGGGTAGACCTTGACGTCCACCTTGCCAGCCTTGACGAAGGTGTCGATGGAGGTGGGGAGCAGGCACTCGGCCTTGGCGGGGTCGGCGGCGTTCTTCAGGTTAGCCATGAAGACGTCGAAGTCGGCGTCCAGCATACCGATGGTCTCGGCGCCCAGGCCCCAGCAGTTCATGGAGACTACGGTCTCACCGTCAAGGAAGACCATGTTGCCCTCGGCGTCGGGATACTGAGCGTTCTCACCCAGCTTCTCGATCTTGTGGGTCTCCACCAGATCGTAAAGCATACCGTCCTCGTCCACCTTGCAGATACCGCGGGAGCAGCCGCCCTTATCGGTGAGGGTCTTGTTGACCTTAAATCCTACGGCACAGCAATGGCAAACGCCGTCGTCACCGAACTCACCCTTCTCCAGCTTGGACAGGTGGGCAGCCAGCTTCTCGTAGGTGTTGCGGCCGTAGAAGTCGTCGGCGTTGATGACGCCGTAGGGCTCCTTCACGATCTCGCGGGTGGAGCGGACGGCGTGGGTGGTGCCCCAGGGCTTCACGCGGCCCTCGGGAATGGCGTAGCCCTCGGGAATATCGGAGAGCTCCTGGTAGGCGTACTCCACGGCGATGTGCTTTTCCACACGGGCACCGATGGTGGCCTTGAAGTCCTCGGCAATGGCTTCCTTGATGATGAAGACCACCTTGTCAAAGCCTGCGCGCTTTGCGTCAAAAACCGAATAATCGATAATGAAATTGCCGTCCTTATCGATGGGCTCCATCTGCTTGACTCCGCCGAAGCGGGAGCCCATACCGGCTGCGAGAATAACGAGTGTCATAGTGAGTACCTCCGTGTTTTTTTATGTGAGATAGCACAAATGTGCATTTTAATTCACTATATAATTATACTATAAATCGTGAAATTTGTGGAGAGGGTCAGAGGATTATTTACAAAATATTCACACACACGCAAGGACTTAGCTCTCATGGAGCGGGGGCTCTCCATTCTCCGCGCCGAATGGCTTCCCTATTCCCTCTATCCTGCGGGTATGAGAAAAGAGCCCCCCTCAGGCAAGGATGGCTCTTGGATCTCATGAACGCGGGCACAACGGCCGCCGCGGTCAACGGTTCTTTTTCATCACGAAGGCGGCAGCGATCAGGGTCAGCGACAAGGGCGCCCATCCTACCGAGGCGCCACAGCCCTTCTGCTCAGCGGGTGCTGTAGTGTCGGCGGGGTCTCCGGCGGGGGCTTCGGTGACGGGGGCCGTAGGAGCCTCGGTAGGCGCCTCGGTGGGAGCTTCGGTAGCAGGCTGGGTCTCGGGTGCTGCTTCAGGAGCTGCCTCAGGCTTTGCGCCGCAGGCCAGCAGACCCAGC
>JAZNJA010000030.1:0-3803 GCA_045577755.1 Eubacteriales bacterium | reverse complement strand
TTGGGGGGTGGGGGAGCTTCCTCGGAGTTTGGCGCCGCGGAGGTCGCCGTATCCCCAGAGAAAGCGGCGGCCGATACAGGCGGCTCCCCTGTGGAGCAGATCCGGCTGCTCGGGGGTGAGTGGGACGGGATAGAATAAGCATGGGGTGGGGAGGACCCGGCGGATACTGTCGAAGGAGAGGGCGTCGGGGTCGGCCTCCAGCACCAGGCCATCGGGGCAGAGGCAGCGGAGCAGATCCCGTAGGTAGGATACCAGGGCCTCCCGGCGGGCTGTGGGATCGCGGTCGGTGAGGGATTCCGCGGGGAGGCGGAGCGCTCGGGACAAGGGGGAGGGGGTCCAGGGAGCGTTCTCTTCCTCTCGGGTCAGGAGAGCGGCGCGGAGGGCGTTCCCGCGGCGCAGGCAGAGGAGGGATCGGGCTTCTCGGGGGATGCCCAGACGGGGGATGGCGAGGGACAGGGCGCTCACGGGGGAAACGGTCAGGGTATGGGGAATCCTCAACTCCTCGTACAGAACCCGCGATAGGCCATGGGCGGTCTCCTCGCTGAGGCCGTCGGTAATGATCGCGGTGCAGAGGGGCGGGGAAAGGTGGTCACCGCGGGCGGCGGTCATTGCCGTTTCCATACGGCGGAGCAGGTAGGCCAGGCTTTGCTCGGGTGAACTACTGCCGCTTCGATGGGCTGAGGCGCAGGTCAAGCGGCGGAGGGCGGTATCGGTCAGCTCCGCCTCTGCGCGGGCGGGGGTCAGACGGACGGTCAGTATTGTCTCCACGGGAGCGGCGGTATACAGAAGGGTACCCCTTCGGCAGTCACCGTCATGGGACGGGGAGGCGGTGAGGAGGCCCGCGGCGGTCATCTCCTCGGTGACACGGCTGACGGTGGCGCGGGACAGGCCTGTCCGCTCGGCCAGCCGTCGGCGGTCGGACGTGGATACAGCCTCCAGAGCCTCCAGGACCAGGCCGCGGGCGGTTTGGGCGGTACATTCAGTACGGGTATGGGGGATATTCATGGAAACCTCTCGGAATGTGTCTTGACTTTCTGCCAAAAACATGATATAATAAAAGGGTAGCTCCGTCGGACGGCCGCGCGGGATCATGCCGAAAGGTATTCCCGTGAGGAAAGTCCGGGCATCATAGGGCAGGATAACTGATAACGTCAGCCGCGGGTAACCGCCGGAAAAGGGCAACAGAAATAGACCGCCGTTCATGTTCTTCATGGGCGGTAAGGATGGAAAGGCGAGGTAAGAGCTCACCCACTTTCACGGTAACGTGGATTTGCTGTAAACTCTATCCGATGCAACACCGTGTGAGGCCGCAAGGCGGGTCGGCCCGACCCACTCCACTCACTGGGTGGCGCACGGCGAAAGCCGTGAAGCGTCTTGGTGACAAGCCGCGCAGATAGATGGCCGTCGGCTCTCTTTTGGGGGCGCACAGAACCCGGCTTACAGACGGGGCTACACAACAGCATAGCAAAAGGAACGATCTCTGAAAAGAGGTCGTTTTTTTGTTATCCTACATGCCTGAAAGTCATCCTGAGCGGAGCCGCTTGCGGCGAAGTCGAAGGATCTCTTGGCGGGACGGAGATCCTTCGACTTCACTTCGCGTTGCTCCGTTTCGCTCAGGATGACCGGATTTTGGCTTACTTCATCTGATCCACCAGCTTGGACACCAACGCCAACTGCTCGGGATTCAGCCGCTTGAGCTTTTCGGTGATCTCGGTCAGGCGGGTGGGGTCGGAGGACTCTAGGTCGAAGAACTCCTTGGGCGTGACCTTGAGGTAGTCGCAGATGTAGAAGAAGGTCGACATGGAGGGGAGATTGTGACCGTTCTCGATGTTACTGATGTAGCTCTCACTTTGCCCCAGAGTCAGACTCATATCGCGGGCGGATACGTCGGCGCGGGTACGAAGCTCGGCCAGACGCTTGTGAAACTGTTCGTTGATAAACAATAATATCACCTCCTTGTACATTATTGTACTGTCGAGGTGATGATATTTATAAAGTTAGAGTATGGACTTCGGCGGGGTGCATACAGAAAATATAGATTATTATGAAACCTATTTTTTATGCGGTTTTCGAGTCGGTCTCAATAGAAAAGACCGCCTCGGTCAACCCAAAGCGGTCAAATTTCATTCAAAAGGCTGCCCCGTCGGAGGCTTCCTCGGCGGTTTTCTCATTCATCCGCAGCTCGGCCCGATCCATGACGCGCTTCTGGGCGCCCAGGTACTTGGACACGGTCAGGACGGCCGCGTACAGCAGGCCGTACACAACGAACACAATGAGGAACAGATAGTAGGGGGTCTTGTTGACGAGGGACTCGTAGGTGACGTCCCAACCGTTGTAGATCAGTCCCGCCATGAAGCGGACGGCGCCGGACACGAAGGCCTGGAACTTGAACAGCATGGCGAAGAGCAGGTGGGGGAGGATGGCTAACAGGCCGCTGGTCAGGGTGGCACCCACCGAGCAGGCTCCCTCACGGTAGCCCTCGCTCCGTCCCACAACCGCCAGGATGGCGGGGATGCCTGCCGTATAGATGACGATACGGATGACCGTCAGGACGGGGTAGGGAAGGGCCACGAATTTCTCCACTACGTTGGTAAAGAGGGCCTCAATGAGCATGACGATGACGCAGGAGGCGAAGACGTAGAGGAAATAGAACAGGGTATTGATGCCGATATTCTTCTTCATGGCATCAGTAGGCGGTGCTCATGAGGTCGGTCAGCATTTCGTCGGAGCGGCGCTTGATGAGAGCAGCGTAGTAGGCCACCACAATGATCTCCAGAGCGTTAGCCAGGCGGTCGCGGGCTCCGGGCATGGCCTCCTCGTAATCGGCGATCTGGTCACGGATGACGTCCTTGATGGAGGCCATGGAGCAGACGTCCTGCTGCATGAGGGTATCCAGAA
Source organism: Eubacteriales bacterium (assembly GCA_045577755.1). GTDB lineage: Bacteria > Bacillota > Clostridia > Oscillospirales > CAG-272 > CAMEON01. Next base: position 905 of record JAZNJA010000030.1, on the reverse strand, counting down.
TGCGGCAGATGTAGTCGTACAGCACCGAGTCGCGGATAATGTCGTCGCTCTTGTCGTCGATCTTACCGTTGATGTAATGGAGCAGAAGGGCGATCTTGTCCAGCTGGATGCAGGAGCGGAGCATATTGATGATGAGGATGTGGGCAACCTGATCGATGTTGTACTTCTTCAGGCGGGCGTTGGCGACCCAGCCGCGCTTGGTCCAGTTCTGCAGGGTGGAGCCGTCGATGCCCGAGACCTCGCGGATCTGGGAGAGCATCACGCCCTCGCTGATGTAGAAGACCTTGGAGAGGAACTCAAGGCCGGTGACGTTGCCCATGTCGTTCTTGAGCAGCTTTGTGCCGGGAATCAGGGCGTCATTGATTTCGAGATTCATAAATACCTCCGAATAGTCGTATAGATGATATACGGGCATAAGCCCGTTTGATGTGATTTCCGTGGGATTCTATCCCATTATGTATTTATTATATCGCACAATCGTTTGATTGTCAAGAGCAAAATCTGAATTTTTGCGAATCATTTACAAATTCCATCATATTCTACGCAGAAGGCGAGGGGAAGGTCGGGGATGAAGGTTCGGATCAGCCGTCGGGGCGCGGTCTTAGGTTTATTTCTGGGGGGATTGGCGGCGGTTTACGCGGCGAGGGCCACCGGGGGGCTTGAGGCGTTGACGGCCTGGCTTTCAAGGGGCTGGGGGATCCCCGCGGCCATGCTCCTCCACGAGTTGGGACATTTGACGGCGGCAGGACTATGGGGTGTGCGTGTGGGCGGGCTGCGGCTGGACCTGCTCGGGGCTAGGCTGTCCCTGCGGGGGACGGTATCCTATGGGCAGGAGCTGGCGGTAGCGGCGGGGGGACCGACCGTCAACTTGCTGACGGCGGCGATGGCCGCTCCCGCGGCCGAGG
>JAZNJA010000029.1:0-5712 GCA_045577755.1 Eubacteriales bacterium | reverse complement strand
TGATACAAGTCGGGCTCGCTGCACTCGCCCGAGACAAGCACACGCCTGCCACAACTCGACCGTCGCAACACGGAAAAATCAAGCGCCGACGGATGCGAGGTCGCCGCTGAGCCGCTTGGCGAACCTTCGCATTTTTCCCGTCGGCGCGGACGTTGATTTTGTGGACCCGGGTTGAGCCCGACGATCTGCCGTCAGTTAGCCTTCTTCATCTGCTTGATGACCTCGGGGCTGACCTCTCCGATATACACCCCATCCTCAAAGCAGGAGAAGTTATCAAAGAGCAAGAGCTTCTGATCCTCCATCCCGATGGGACACACCACGTCGTCATCCAGAATATCGGATTTGAAATACTGGGGTAGCCCACGGGAATAAACGATCTTCTCCCCGGATTTTTCGATGTATTTCATGATGTACGCCATGGCGGATCCCATCTCCGTCCGATCACGGATGGGCTCCATATCACAACGCCCGAAACGTTCGTTGAAGTAAGTATTCTGAATCGTAACCTGACGGCGGTGCGTGTTGAAGTTATAGTCCTCCTTCTCATAGAGAATGCCCGGCATAGTTCCTTCGGGGATGTAGAAGATGCCGTGAAAATGAAGGCGGCCGGTCTTGGGGGAGCGTTCCCACACCCCCGCGTACTTCCAGCCTTTGCGGGAGCAGAAGCGGTTGAAGCAGACCGCGAGCCGCTTACGGAAAGAGTCTTCGGTGTGCAGGCTCCCGTCATAGGTAAAAGTGCAGAAGTAGTTGAATTCGTGCAGATTGACCTTGCGACTAAACCGCTTACGGCGGCAGATCAGATTCCTTTGCTTGCGCTCCAGATGCTTATCCACGTATTCGATAGCCTCCTTCTCGGTCTTGAAGTAGGGCTTCATCCCTTGGATCAGCTTGCCTCGTCTTGACCGCCTGGGCTCGTTCAGGAGCCTTTGATACAACTCGTTGAACAACTCCCGCCGTGTGGCTCGTCGCTTCACAGCGGGCTTTTTGGGCGCTTCCGAGGGGGCTTCTTCCGTCTTTTCTTCCACCTCGTCAAACTCATCTTCTTGCTCCTCCGTAGACTCGTCCTGAACCTCCTCCTGCTCCTCGTCAACGACTTCAACGAGATCTTCGGGAACCCTTGCGCCGGGACGCCCTGGGGCGGGTCTTTTAGGGATGGCAATGTAGTGGCTGCCGTCGTAATAAACCTTGGTATCTTGGTATGCCATATTTTATACCTCCGAATATAGATTACGCCGACTGTCCGCTACGGACGCTCTCTGCGAGCCTATCAGCGTTTGTATAGTCCGTTGATAAAATAGCTGTTCTGCATTTTCAGTTCCTCCACAGTTGCTTTTTCGGTTTGGTAAGTTAGGTAATCGTGAAGCCCCATCTTGGACTTCTTGGCCATGTCGTTAAAGTAATCGCTGAAACAGTCGGTTGAAAATCGCTTTGCGTATATCTTTTGATTCATCAAGTAGTATTTCTTCTTTTCCACGTTGCCGTCCTGGGTACCGCGTTCCTTTTCGATCTTGGTAATGCTGTACCCGTAGCGGTTGTAGACGGTAACGTAGTGCTTATAGATCGTGGCGGTAATGCTTTTCAGAATGTGGACGAGCAAGGTGTTATCCCCCCGTCTATGCCGGAAATCGTAATAGAGAGCCATAAACCGCCCAAACAGCCATTCCTGTACCATCTCCTCAATCGTAAAGAACGGCAAAGCAAGCCTCTGTTCGCCGGAGGACACGATATGAAGGATATCCGCAAGGTCGCGTGCATCTGCGCCCCAGCTCTCGGGTCTTTGCTCGTCGGTAAACACCTTGACAAACGGGAAATGGTCAACCGTAGCAGAGTGTCGGCACATCTTTAGCCAGGCGTTGAATAGATCATTCTTCTGATTTGTTTCTTCTTGCCCCTTCTTGACCTCCTTCAGCTCCAGATTGTTTCCTCTCTCCTTGCCGACCTCGGTGATAGCTACCACACCGAACTCAAAGCTGCCGGCTTTCTCGTTGTTCTCCACCACCTTCTTGCCGAGGCGGAGAACGTCAAAGTCGAGGATATGAGCATAGCGGCTGTTCTTGCCGTAGTCAAAGCGAAAGAAATCGAAGCTCCACATGGGAAAATTACCTGCATCCAAGAAGCGATTGTCGGTGCGTATGGAGTAATTAGAGATGATGAGCGAGGATTGCATAATGTAGATGAAATAGGCTTGGGCGTAGGTTTCTAAAACATCGAAAAGGTCAGCACGGGTGAGACCGTTTTCATAGCGCATCCCGTACCGTTCCGTGTCGTAGCCATATAATTGGAGGCGACTATCCCCATGCTTCTCATACCTTTGTTCCTTCAATCGTACCCATGCCTTGACTGTTGCCAGATTATTCACCGTTCCAAACTCCATACACCGCCGAAGCTCCATTTCAAAGCAGACCCACGGGAAATACGGGAACTTCATGTCGTTCTTTTGAAGTATGTCCAATGCCTTTTGTCTGAACATGACCTCCTGGGACAACGCCATATCCGTGATTATAGTGGTCTTTTTCTTTCCCATAGAGCCGCAGGTCATAGACACGATGGGAAGCTCGTTGATGAACCCGCAGTTCCGTGCTTCCATGTGCCGGAGCTTGGCAAGGGCAACGGTTTTACGGAAGTTTAGGAACAGCGCATAGGGAATGATAAGTAAAATCCATGCAGGAACATGGTGGTAGATCACCAGCAGATCCACAAGGAGCTTGCCGAACTGGATGTACAGGGTGTCGAGACGGTAGGACACGGCGAAGAAAAAATAGTATGCCAGGAACTCTACCACGATGGTGACGATGTTCAAGCTACACACCCAGATCAGGGATAAGAAAACTATGAGCCAAATCCTCTCCCGAATAAAGTCGATGTACCCCAATACAAACCGCTTGATCGGTTGGTAATACGCCTGTGCGTATCGTTTGAACAATGTCAGCGGCACCGTATCTTGGTTATGCTTCGTGTTGTTGCTCCGGTAGAGCTGTTTCACTGCCACCGCCAGTATGAGTACACACGGGAGCAGTACCAGTCCCACTTTGGCTACCGTCTCTGTAACACTCATGATCGCCTCCCCGTAGGCTTTCAGATTGCTTCCCCTGAACAGGAGCGTAAAGTAATCCTTCACCCTTGCCCAGAACGCCGCCCATTCCTCGGGGATGAGCCTCCACGGCATCACATCCGAGAAATTATTGACGGTAGGCATGGTGTAATTGGGAATCCCGAGGAGCAGGCAGAAAAAGAACTTGATGGACAGCCCGAAGTCCCGGAACGCCTCCCCCATACGGAGGTAAGACGTTTGGAACGTGGTTGCCGCTTGCCATATTGTCCATGCGAATATGGATAGGGTCAATCCCCAGTTAAGAAGTCTCTGTCGTCGGTTCATCGGTCATGCTCCTTTCGTAAGTTTCTGTTGTGGTTTCCGTAATGATCGTTTCTTCCGTCACTCCCTCCGTAAACACAGAGGGCAGCCGACTTCCCGTGAAAACGAGATAGCCGACTGCCCAAAGGATCACGGCAAGGAGAATGACAGCAAATATTCTCTTAGCCGTTTTCAATGCTATTCCTCCTTATCGGTATTCTTGGATTTGCGCTCTTTTATGAGCCGTGCCATCGCCCTGACTCCCCTGGCGATATAGTCATACACCCAAAGGATGGCTTTGAGGATATATGGCCACAAAGGTGCCAACAGGAGAATGAGCAGGACGATCATGGCGAGGGCGAAGACCACCTGCCACCATTCCAATTCGCCGGGCAAGTCAACAGGAGGGGTGATACCGCCAATGGCATCGATAGGATCGGCTACCACGGGGATGACGGTGTAAATACCTTCCTTGTTGAAGGTAAGCTGGATGATATCGAAGTCGAAGAAGACGCTCTCGCTGGCGATATAGGCCTGGTTCTCGTACTTCTTATCCGCGCCGAGAAATCCTGCTCCGGGCTCAATGATGGTTGCCGATTGAGCATAGTAATCGCTGGTGGCGAAGCGAAACAGAACGACCACCTCGTCATTTTCGACCGCCTCGGTATAGGTTTCTTGGATAGATTCCACGTCCTTCACGTTGACGAGCAGGCGCTCCGAGATCTTAGCATCACTTCCGTCCAGATCATCGGCCCCAAGGATCTGAATGGGAGCCACTACACGGCTGGCTTCTTCGGGGCCTCCCGTGAACGCCGCACCGAGACCAAAATGCTTCCAGTTATCCCAGAAGCTTGGGTCACTCTCCGACCACGAAGACAGCACCTGGGTGTCCAGATCGGCGTCAAAGTCGTAGCAGCTATAGCCCATCTGGATCTTGCCGCTGGCGTTGTTCATCTTACGGCTTGCGTCGATATCGTCCTCAAAGAGATCCGCGCTGATGGTACCGTTCTTGATGGGCAACCGTCCGTCCACAAAGGTCTTGCTGTAATTGCGGATGTACTCATACAGTTCGTTGCTCTCGACACCGCCGGAGCTGACCTTCTTGGCGTATGGGTCGTACTCGTCAATGTCGCTGACGTAGAACATATAGTAAAGGACATTGGTAGGACTATGGAAGTACCCTGTACCAAGGTTCCATCCCCAGTCGGCCACGTACATATCCCCCGCCTTGCCCGCTCCTATGCCCAGACTGTAACCAATATCGTCCAAATACTCGTATTGCCCGTACTGGTTAGGCTTGCTCCCAAGCGGAACACCCACATAGGGCTTAGCCGCCTGATAAAACGCGGCGTTGCTAGTGACAAGGATATCCCTGGTCTTGTACTCATACCACTCCGCCTTGATGCGCTGGAGCTTTCCGTATTCCTCGATGTAGCTCTTGGGAACGGTGAAGTACACGGTATCCAACTGATTCTGATGCCCCGCGCCGAGGGTCGAAGTCTCGGAACGGTAAAAGGTATGCTTGACAGAGAGGGATATGGTCTCCAGCTTCTCGATCTCGCAATGCAGGGTGCTTTCCTCATTTGAGTTTTGACCGTACCCCGCCGCATAACCGGTGAAGCGATAGGTAGTACCCACATGATACTCGGTGGCGGCCCCAGAGCCGTGAACCGTCAACTCAATACCCGAAATATCGTAGCGGCGCTCGTTGCTGTTCACCCGCTGGTCGAAGGTCTGCCCGTCGATCTTGCGGTCGATGACCTTGTACTTATAGAAAAGGTTCTTGTAATCCCCTGACTCCACCTTGCTGCAAAATTCCAGACTGAACTTCTCATAAGCATCGGGGTTTCCCTCGGTGTTATACGAAGTAGCCATCTGGATCTTATTGCGCTTGCTGTCGGTGGAGAGGTTGAGACCTTTGGGATTGTAAACATAGATATACAGCCCGTAATTATCCCGCTGGTTCGCCTTATAAGAATAGCAATACTCTATGAGGCTGATGACCTGTACTTCCCCATCCTCGTCGAAGGGGTAGTCCCGGATATCGAAAGGCTTACCTCCCACCGTGGCGGGCAGAAGGTCATCCAGTACCTTGGTATTGTCGAAGCTGCTGCCGTTACCTGCCGCGTAGGCGGTGGTGCTGAAGACCCCAAAGAGAGTCACCAGCACCATCACCAGGGCGGCCATGCGGAGCAGCGGTGTTTTTACTGCTCCTGCACGGATCAAAACTCGATCACCTCCTTATCCAGAATGACGCCACGGATGGACTCGGTGACGGTGAAATTGATGCGGACTTCCGCTTCGCCATTGTAGGACGTGACAACAAGCGTGAACATATTCTCATACGCCTTGTCTGTACA
>JAZNJA010000028.1:0-9385 GCA_045577755.1 Eubacteriales bacterium | reverse complement strand
GAGCCGAAGGCCCATGCCGGAGGCATATCGAACACCCGAAGGGTGTATATCGACAAAAACTCCGGGTCGATATGTCCCTTCGGGACTCGATATGTGCCTTGCGGCACTCGATATATCCCTTCGGGATTCGATATGCCCCCTGCGGGGGCGTGGCGGGCTTCGCCCGACAAACCCCAATTTATATACTCACGACCGCCTATACGATCCCCTCGGGTCAAGGCGATCCTTGTTCGGCGATATACACAATATGGTTGGTCTCTGTGTCGGGATCGGGAACGTAACGGATGACCAGATACTGCCCCTCGCGGGTGACGATCCCGCCGTTTTGCGCCTCCCTGCGGTAGCCGTGGAGGGTCAGGTCGGTATCGGTGTAGGCGAAGGCGACCCCATCCACGGTGAAGCTGTCCCCGCCCTTGTGGGGGTACTCCGCGGTGGTCAGATCCTCCACAACTCCTTCGGCGGTAAGGTAGTCCCCCGTCTCGTAGCGGGTCTTCAGCGCGGTATAGTCGGCGACGTAGGCGATACCCGACAGGAGGAATACCACGCCGCAGAGTAAGGCGATCCCCCGCAGGAACCACTTGACGCCCTTGGAGTTGGACAGATCCCGCCGCGCGGGGGCAGTGAGATCCTTCCCCTCTCCCGAGGCGCGGTTCAGCCAACAAGACACCGCCCAGAAGCCCATCCCCACCAACAGCGGGATCAGCAGAACGGGCAGGTCTCCCCAGCGGAAGTGCAGCTCATACAGTACGGTTTCCATGAAGTGTCCTCCTTTTCGGTACGGTCTCTCATCTATACAGACGGAAAAATGCCCCCGAATCTTTCACGCAACGCTTCATTATTTTCATTATTCTACAGTATACCCCATCTCCCCCTATTTGTCAAGTCCAAGACCGCCAAAAGAGGGACGGCGGTTCACATTTTCCCCATTATATGGTATAATGGATCATCAAACACAACCGAAGGGAGACCCCGCCATGCGCAACCGCCCATTCCGCCGCCTTTTGTCCCTCCTTCTCGCCTGCATCCTCCTTGCCTCTTCCGTCAGCCTCGCCGCCTGCTCCGATCCCGTGGAGCCCGACGGGACCACCCCCGATACCACCGCTCCCGCCGAGGCGGAGTCCGAGGATCCAACCAACGACCGCCTGAACGCCAAGGACAACCTCCCCGATGATCTGAACTTCGGGGACACCACCCTGGTTCTGCTGACCCGTACGGGTGACGACGACACCAAGCGGGAGTTCATCGCCGAGAAGGACGCCGCCGACGTGGTCTCCTCCGCGGTCTTTGAGCGCAACTCCCTGGTGGAGGACCGTCTGGGCATCAAGCTGGAGATCATCGAGGGCTCCGATACCCGCCACGGCGGCTCGGATATCAACAATCTGCTGGCCAAGACCGTCTCCTCGGGTACCGCCGAGTACGATCTCATTTCCAACCACATGAGCCAGACCACCACCTCGGTGCTGGCGGGCTACCTCCACAATCTGAACCGATTCGAATACCTGGATCACGATCAGCCCTGGTGGAATCAGTCCTACTCCGAGGAGGTCTCGGTGGAGGGACGGCAGTACCTGGCCGTGGGTGAGCTGGCTCTCTCCTACACCTCGGGGATGTACGCCATGTTCTACAACAAGTCCCTCTGGGCCGAGTCCCACGCCCCTGACGAGCTCTACGAGCTGGTAAAGAACAATGGCTGGACTCTGGACGCCCTCATCTCCTACACCGCCGACTACAACCGCGATCTCAACGGCGACGGCCGCATCGACGGGGAGGATATCTGCGGTCTCTACTACCAGCAGACCTCCATCATGTCCGACGCCATGGCGGGCGCCGCGGGTGTGCGCTTCACCAGCATGGCCGATGGGGAGTACGATTTCGTGCTGAACAACGAGCGCACCCTGAACTTCGTGGACAAGATGAAGCTTCTCCTCTTTGAGAACGACGGCGTGGTCATGGAGCCCGACGATTTCACCAACTCCCTCAAGAAGCTCTCGGAGGACACCGCCCTCTTCACCGTCAATATGCTGGGCGGCACCACCTACCTCCGTGACATGGAAAGCGACTACGGGATCCTTCCTCTCCCCAAGCTCAACGCCGACCAGGCGGGCTACACAGGCTTCGTCCACAATGGCTTCTCAGTCTTCGGCATTCCCGCCACGGTGGACGACGGTGACCGCGTCACCGCCTTCCTGGAGGCTATGGCCGCCGAGAGCTACCGCCGCGTGACCTACGCCTACTACGACACCGCTCTGAAGGTCCAGTACGCCCGCGACCCCGTGGCCGCCGAAATGCTGGACACCATCAGCGCGGGGGTGGTCTTTGACTTCGCCTACGTCTACAACCAGAGTCTGAACACCGCCGCCGCCTGCTTCCGCGGTATGTTCGCTGACACCGCTTCCATCGGCAAGGCCTCCTCCACCTTCAAGTCTCTGGAGAGAAGCACCGAGAGGAGCATGGAGCAGCTGGTCAAGAAGCTGGCTCATCTCAAAGTCTGATCCTCCGTCCCTCCGGGCGCGGCGGGGTCTATATGAAAGGGGCTTTCCCTTTCGCGAAAGCCCCCCCAAGGAAGTTTTATGCAAGAGGCAGTGTGACCGATTCGGTCACACTGCCTCTTGCTGTTCATACGGCTGTCTTTTGGCCCCTACGCCAACCGGGCGGTGATGGGCGGAGCCTGCTGACGAAGCCCGCGCCGAGTTGTTCGGCGTTGGCTTTTCACGGTCAGACATCCGCGTGAGTTCTTCGGCGGCATTGGATCCTTCGGTAACGGCGCATCCTTCAAGAGCGTTTCCATGACGGCGCTTTTGAATGCGGTTCCATATCAGCCCTTCATTTCATCAGCTCGTCGGTAAGGCGAAGGATCTCGGGCGCGAGCTTCTTGCGCTTTGCCTTGACAATGGCGTTGTAGACGGGGTAGGCAAGACCTGCAAGGACACCGCCGACGACACCGACAGGAATACCGATAACCATGGCCATAGTATCTCCAAGGCCGAAAAGCTCAGAAAAATCGGTCATGATCAAGCTCATTCCAAGGCCGAGTATGAGCGCGCCTATGGTACCGAACACAAGCGCTGCCGCTTGCGCGGTATTTGTCACGCTGGCGTCAAGCCGGCGCAGGCGAGCCATCTTGTCCTCAACCTCGGTGGGAGCGGTATATTTATCGCGGATGCGCTTCAGCTCTGCCTGCTCTTTGGCCGAGTAGGTGTAGGAAAAGTCGTTTTGATTGTTTTGATTATCCATTGGTTACCTCTTGATTCAGTTGCTTGAGTTTTCGGGTGCCCCTTGCGATCATGCCCACCGCCATACCAATCACCACGAGGATCACGGCGACACCCACCGACCCCAGCATCATCTTCCGCGCGAAGGGATCCATGGTGCCGTCGTTGAAGGTGGTGAGCATGGTGGAGGTCAGGGTCAGCATAGACACGCAGGCGGCGGCGAAGCTGATGGCCTTGGACGCTGAGAATACGGGGCTGTTATAACGCTTGTACTTCACCATGCTGACAATGGCTACCGCAAAAGCGGTGAAGGTGTAGGCCGCCATGGCGATGGCCGTGATCATGTGATGCCGGAAGGTGCGGTTCCAGTAGAGCATGAAGAAGACGATGAGGGAGAGGGCCAGGTTCATCACAAGGAAGACCCACCCGCAGGCGCGGTACTTGACAAGCTCGGTCCTCATCCTCTCGCCGGGGGCGTATCTTCGCGTGTGGCTGACCAGAAAGTACCGCATGACGGCCAGACAGATATAGTACGCGCCGAGAGAGCCAAACCAGAAGGTGCGGTGGACGATGCCCAGCCATATCTGGAACAGACCGTACAGCACGTTCCACGCCAGCGACCCGAAGAGGGAGATATTCACCCGCAGGCGGGTATCGTCCAGCCATTTTCTCGCGTATTTGTTCTCGTTCTTAAAGGTCTTGAAAAATCGGATCAAATATGGGATCCTGAAGCACCACACCGTCAAGGTGTAGGCGGCAATCACATAGGAAATATACGCGATAACCGATTCCGTTCCGATATACACCATGGAGCCAACAAGCAAAACGGTTGCGACGGGAACGAGGATGATCATGACCGCTATATGCGGAAACAGCAGTGCTTTACCGAGCTTCTTCCAATCCATTGCCGAACCTCCTGATCTTCACAATAAACGTCGTGCCGACACCGACGGCGCTTTCCACGCCGATCTCGCCCTGCATAATGTCAACCACACGTTTTACCAGCGGTAATCCAAGTCCGTTGCCCTGCGTTGCGTGGGAGGTGTCGCCCTGATAGAACTTTTCAAAGATATGCGCGCCCACCTCGGCACTCATTCCGCATCCCGTGTCGGCGATCTTGACGGTGGCGTAGGCGTCGTCTGCCGTAAGAGTAAGCGATACCTTGCCGCCGTCCTCGGTAAACTTGAAGGCGTTTGAAAACAGATTGTTCCACACGAGGGAGAGAAGCTCCGCGTCGGCGGAAACCGGTACGCCCTCGGCAATATCGGTTTCGATCTCAATATTCTTTCGTTCCCAGGTGCTCTCATACTGCAAAAGGCTCTCGCAAAGCTGTTCACCGAGATCGAAGGTGGTGGGATTCGGATAGATCTGCTGATTCTCCAACCGATTGAGCTTGAGAATATTCGTCATCATATCGGCAAGACGGCGGGAGGCGTCGGTGATGGCCTTTGCGTACTCGAGCCGCTTTTCCTCGGGCAGGTCGGGAGTCTGCAAAAGAGTTCCGTAGTTCTGCATGACGGCGAGGGGGGTTTTCATTTCGTGGGATACGTTGGCGATGAAATCGGTGCGCAGGGTCTCCACCCCCGAAAGCTCAGCGGCCATGGCGTTGATGGCCTCCCCCACCCGATTGAAGCCCTCCATGCCCGAGCCGTGAAAGGGCTCCACGCGGGCGGAAAAATCCCCGCTCGTGATCTTTTCGGTGGCGTCGGTGATGACGCGGACGGGTCTGTCCACCATGATCTTACGGCGGATGTAGTCCACGGTCTTGAAAATGACCGCGATGATGAGGACGTTCAAAAAGGTGATCTTGGCGGCAGTCGCGATGTTGGCGGGGGTATATTCCAACCCCATGGTATCCGCCAGCACGTTCAGAAACAGCATCATACAGCAGGTGACAACGAATCCCACAAGCAGGAAGAACAGCAGGAAACTGCTGACCTCCCGCAGGACTCCGCGAAAGCTCGGCTTTTTCATTTAATCACCGCCTTGTAGCCAAGACCGTGGACGGTCTGGATCTCAAAGGAGTCGCACGCCGAAAGCTTCGCGCGGAGCTTGGTCATATACACGTCAACCGTTCTCGTGCTCGTCCGGGTATCCACGTCCCAGAATTCGTCCATCAGCTGTGTGCGGGTAAAGGTCTTTTTCGGATAGGACAGGAGCTTGTAAAGAAGGTCGAACTCTCTGGCCGTGAGGGGAATCTCCTCACCGTCAAGGACCGCGCTTCTCTCATCGGCATCCATCACGAACCTGCCCACCTCAAGACGGCGGCTGGACGCGATCTTGGAACGGCGCAAAAGCGCGCCGATGCGCAAAAACAGCTCGTCCAGATCGATGGGCTTGGTCATGTAATCGTCGATGCCGATGCGGAAGCCTCTCTGCTTGGACGCAAAATCGTCACGGGCGGTCATGAAGAGAATGGGGATGTCATTGTTGAGCGAGCGCACGGTCTTGGCAAATTCAAAACCGTCAATGTTCGGCATCATGATATCCGAAACGATGCAGTCGAAGGTGGTCTTGTACATCTCGTCGTAGGCGCTCTCTGCGTCAAGGCAGCCAACCGCTTCGTATCCGCTGTTATTGAGGAAGGAGCAAACGCTGCGGTTCAGGTCACGGTCATCCTCCACGATCAGAATTTTGAACATTGAAAGCCTCCAAAAAACATATTTTGGGATCGTATACGCTCATTGTACCACACAAATGTTAAAGTTTTGTTTGCGTTTTTTCTTTTTCGCAAAAAAATACAAGGCATACACGCTTTTCGTGTTGCCTTGTATCGAAAGAATCACACCAGGCTTGTCTTTTTGAGAACCACCCTGCTGATCGCCCCCAGGCCAAGGGCAAACAATGCGCCGCCCGCCGCGCAGAGTGCCACATTGATCAGGGTAGAGCCGAGGGGAGTGATCACAGAGACCATCATGAAGAGGAGCATACCGCCGCCCAGCGAGCCGCAGATCCCAAGCCAGGCCCTCTGCTTGGCCGCCACGCTGATGAGCGTAAAGATCGAAACGAACACGAGCATAAGGAATATCTTTGCCAGCATACACATCACGATATTGATCGTGCTGAGTCCATGGAGGTCAAAGGACAGTCCCGAGATCGCGCCGCCGAGGATGGACCCGACGAGATAGGCGCTCAGCATGAGCGCGCCGCAGATAAAACCCGCGGCTGTCTTTGACACCACGTATTCGCCCCGTTTCGCACGGACGGTAAAGAGGTTTTTGGCATATCCGCTTCTGAAATCGTCGGAAATAAAGAGGCAGACGAAAACCGCGACGCCTATAAACGCCATATTGATATTGCACATCATGAAGATCTCGTCTCCGCCCAAAGGCTCACCGGGAAGCGTGCCGAGATTCTGCCAGGTGTTTTCAGGGCCTTCCATGACCGTTTCCGCGCCTGTCCGGGGATCCACCGAAACAGATCCGTCCATCATGGCCATCATGACCGTTGTTTTTTATCCGGAAACGCAACACAAGCGAGCCGTGTTTTCTCGCCTCGCTTACGTTGCCGGTTTATTCCCTGCGGCCGCGTGGGCTGCTTTGGCTTACTCGTTCATGATCTTCTCGCTGAGCTTCAGAATTTCAGCGCCGTACTTCCTCTTACGCGAAGCAAGAATGCCCTTATACGCGGGATAGGTGAGCAGCGCCATGCCAAGCCCCACAACACCGATCGCGATTCCGGGAACCAGCGCGGCAGTAATGCCGATGATGGCGCCGACGTCGGTCATCACGAGGCTCATGCCCGCGCCCATAACAACGGCGGAAATGCTTCCGAAGGTGTAAGCAAAGACGTTTGCGGGACGCTTTACCTTGGCATCCAGCTCGCGGAGGGCGTCAAGCTCGGAGGGGGTCTTTTCCATATACTGCGCGCGGATCTTCTGCGCCATAAACTGCTGATCGTTTCTGTTCATTGTGCGATATCTCCTTTTCTGCTTTTGTGACCGTATGATGACAGTCGTTTGTTTTGGATTATTTGCGAAACGTTTGGGTTTCGTTGATCCTTATTCATTGTCGGATCTCATGATTTCTTCGGACAAGCGAAGGATCTCGGGTGTCAGCTCTGCCTTGATTCTTCGGGCGATCCTCCTGTATATCGGATAGGCAGGAATCATGATCAGACTACCGAGCATCATAAAGAGTGCCGGGAGCCAGGCCGCGCCCGCGAACACGTCAAGGAAAAAGCACATTCCGACACCGAAGACGAGTGCGCCCGCAACGCCCAGGCAAAGACCTTCGATGGTTCCCGCCATTTGTACGCGCAGGTCAAGCTTCTTGAGTTTTTCAAGCTTGCTTTCTTCCTCGGGCACATATTTTCTTCTGATGCTTTCGACTTCCTTGTTTCTTACGGCCGAATAATTGTAGTGAAACGTGTTATTTTCCATAATACTCCTGTTTTTGTCATTCATTGTGACTGTATTATACGATACCGTTTTTGGAGTTTTGTTGGCAATTTGTTTCTGAAATGTTATGAACGATTTTTTTACGGCATCGGCGCAAAAGTCCTGACTGCCGAGCGAATCAAACGGTTAAACGGTCCTGTTTCCGGCATATCGGGAGTACTTCTATGGATTTTGACATTCTTTCTATATCTGTTTTCGATTATTGATCAATTCACACCGATGCATCCATAAGAAACGCAACGGTATCGTGAAAGGGAATGTAATGGCATGCGCCCTCTATGATTTCCCTGACCGTCGGTCTTCATGAAAAAACTACCCGAACACGCCAATTTGATCATTGGCTTGTTCGGGCAGTTCAAGTTTGGAAACAAGATCCCCATTTTCTTCACGGTCGGTTCCGCCAAGTGTTTCGTACGATGCTTCATGACAGCATCTTCGATTCGGGACCGTTTGCGATACCCTGTATCGATCGTCTTTACTGCTTGTTATTCCGGAAACCTTCGTTATGGGGTCTCGTCATTCGGGATAACCTTTCGTTGGAAACGGGGAGGACACGGTGGATCAATGCTTGCTGGGACCAATGAACCAGAACAGGAAGAGGGCGGCCAGCATGAGGGCGGCGATCAGCACGTACGCGCCGATCTTACTCACGCGGCTGCATCCGCCGGGCTCGGAATTTCCTCCGGGCACAGAGGTATAATCCTCTTCGGTGGTGTCGGGATCAGCGGTTTCCACGTCTTGGGCATCGGAATCCTCGGGAACGGTGGTACTGTCCTCGGGTTCCCGTGTGTCTTCCTCGGTGCCGGGCTCGGTATCCTCTCCGGGTTCGCCCGTAGGAGGCAGGGGCTCGGAATGGGTCGCAGTACCGCAGACGGTACAGAATCTTCTCTGCTCGCCCTCCTTGGTCTCGGTGGGCTGGATATGGATGCTCCATTCACCGGGGGTATGGGGGAGCATATCCTCCAGTCCGTCCACGTGGGTGGCCGCGCAGCGGCTGCAGATATGGGTAGTATAGCCCTTCGAGGTACAGGTAGGTTCCGTCACCGTAGCCTCGTAATCATGACCGAGGGCCTCGCCCATGGGGGCGGAGCAGGTCTTGCACAGGGCGGGGGTCGTACAGGTGGCGGGGGCACCGAGCTTGTGGCCGATGGCGGCTATCTTGGTGTCCACGTACCCGTCCTTACAGCGGCTACAGGTGTGGGTGGTATAGCCTTCGGCGGTACAGGTGGGGGCCGTGACCGTAGACTTGTAGTCGTGGCCCAGGGCCTCCGAGAGGGGGGCGTTGCAGTTGCCGCAGAGGGCGGGAGAGGTACAGGTGGCGGCGGCACCGGGCTTATGGCCGGTGGCGGCTACCTTGGGGTCCACATAGCCCTCCTTACAGCGGCTGCAGGTGTGGGTGGTGTAGCCTTCGGCGGTACAGGTGGGGGCCGTGACCGTAGACTTGTAGTCGTGGCCCAGGGCATCGCCCATGGTGGTTTTACAGGTCTCGCAGGATGCGGGGGAGGTACAGGTGGCGGCTATGCCGATCTTATGACCCATAGCGTCTACCTCGGCATCCACGTAGCTGTCGGCGCAACGGCTGCAGGTGTGGGTGGTGTAGCCTTCGGCGGTACAGGTGGGGGCCGTGACCGTAGACTTGTAGTCGTGGCCCAGGGCATCCGAAATGGGAGCCTTACAGGTGCCGCAGAGGGCAGGGTCGGTACAGGTGGCGGGGGTACCGGGCTTGTGGCCGGTGGGGTCCACGCGGGTATCGACGTAGCTGTCGTCACAACGG
>JAZNJA010000027.1:0-3337 GCA_045577755.1 Eubacteriales bacterium | reverse complement strand
TGACAAACCCACAAAAATCCCGTTTCCTCACAAGTTTTTTCCACCGTTCTAAGGCTCCCCCTTTGGGGGAGCTCCGCGCAGCGGTGAGAGGGCAAATAACGCGGGCAAGGCACAAACAAACAGTTCGATAAACCCCAATTTCCCCTCACTTCAGCTCCACCACGGTAACCCCGCCGTCGCCCTCTCCGTACTTACCGATCCGGAAGGAAGCGATGCGCTTGTCCCCGCGAAGGAACTTCCACAGAGCGTTCTTCAGAGCGCCGGTGCCCTTGCCGTGAATGAGGTGTACCACACGGACGTTGTACATAATGGCGTCATCCAGATACTTGTCCACCGCGAACCACGCCTCATCGCCGATCATCCCGCGCAGATCGATCTCATCGCGGAACTGATTGGAGCGCTCCACCGAAACCGAGGACTTGATCTTGGGCTGCTCCTTTTTCTTCTGACCCCGCTCGTCCTCCTCAATAAGGCGGAGATCCTCCAGGCGAGCCTTGGTGCGGACCACACCGGCCTGCACAGCCACCAGATTCCCCTTGGGATCCTCGGTGACGATACCCTCCTTGTGGATGGTCACGATCTTGACCTTGTCTCCCTTCTTGAGAGGTCGGGGCAGCACGTACCCCTCGTCCTCCTCCTGCACCTCGATGGGATCGAAAATGTCCCCCGTGGTGCGCAGATGATCGCGGACGGCGCGGCGGGCGGCCTCCAGCTCGGCGGCGGCTTGGGCGGATTCCTGGGCCTTCTTCATCTTCTCCATCTGCTCGTAGATGAAGTCACAGGAGGCCTTGGCAGACTGTACCATGGCGGCGGCCTTCTTGCGGGCGGCCTCGGCCTCCTTTTCGGCATTCTCCACCTTTTTACGGATCACGCGCTCGGATTCGGCCTTGAACCGCTCGTACTCCTCACGGAGCCGCTTGGCCTCCTCCCTCTCCTTCTCCATCTGCACCCGGCTGTTCTCCAGCTGCTCGATGACCGACTCAAAGCTCTTGTTATCGGAACTGACCCTCTCCTTGGCCCGCTCGATGACGGCGGGGGACAGACCCAGCTTTTCGGAAATGGCAAAGGCGTTGGACTTACCCGGCGCGCCGATGACCAGCTTGTAGGTGGGCTTCAGGGTCTCCACGTCGAACTCGCAGGAGGCGTTGCACACCCCGGGGGTGTCCAGGGCGTAGGCCTTCAGCTCGGCGTAGTGGGTAGTGGCCACACAGCACGCCCCCGCATCCCGGACCGACTCAATGATGGCAACAGCCAGAGCCGCACCCTCCACAGGGTCGGTACCGCCGCCCAGCTCGTCGAACAGCACCAGGGACCGCTCCCCCACCTGCTCCATGATGGTGACGATGTTCACCATGTGGGAGGAGAAGGTGGACAGGGACTGCTCGATGCTCTGCTCGTCACCCAGATCCACCAGGATGGTGTCGTAGGTGCAGATGCAGGACTCCTCCTCGCAGGGGACGTGAAGTCCCGACTGCACCATCAGGGCGAACAGACCGATGGTCTTGAGGGACACCGTCTTACCGCCCGTATTGGGACCCGTGATGACCAGCGTATCAAAGGTGTCACCCAGGGAAATGGTAATGGGCACCACCTTGTCCTTGTCGATCAGAGGGTGTCTGGCGCCTACCAGATTCACCGCCCGATCCCCCGAGATCATGGGAGCCACACCCCGCATGGAGGCCGACAACTCCCCGCAGGCGAAGACAAAGGCCAGCTCGTTGATGTTCTTGTAGTCCAGCCACAGAGCGTCGGACACGTCACCCACAGCGGCCGACAGCTCGGCCAGAATGCGCTCGATCTCCCGCTCCTCCTTGGTGTGGAGGATGCGGATCTCGTTGTTGGCGTCCACCACCGCCATAGGCTCAATGAAAATGGTGGCACCCGTGGCCGAGGTATCGTGGATCAGGCCCTTCACCTCCGCCTTGCACTCCGCCTTCACGGGGATGACGTACCGCCCGCCTCGCAGGGTGACGATGTTCTCCTGCAGGTAGCGGGAGTTGCCCGAGATCAGCTTTTGCAGGGTCTCCTTGATCTTGGCGTTCTCATTGCGGATCTTGCGGCGGATGTCGGCCAGAAGCGGGGAGGCCTCGTCGGCGATCATATCCTCGGCGGGAATGGCGCGGGTGATGCGCTCCTCCAGCCTGCGGTCGGTGATCAGACGGTCGAAGACCTCGTCCAGCACCGTATCAAAGGGATGATTTCCCGTGTGGTAGTCCTGCAGAATGCGGGCGGTGCGCAGCACGTTGGCACAGTCCAACAGCTCGCGGGGGGACAGCACCGCCCCCTTTTCCGCCCGCTCACAGGCTGAGGCAATATCCCGCACCCGCCCAAAGGAGGGCGCCCCCTTGGCGTCCGCCAGCTTGCGGGCGTCGGTGGTCCGGCGCAGACGGCGGAGCACCGTGTAGGTGTCATCGGAGGGCCGCAGGTTCCGCGCCATCACCTTGGCACCCTCGGTCTCGGCGTGCTCCTCCAGCATGGCACAGATCTTATCAAATTCCAGTGTTCGTATGGTCTTTTCGGAAAAACTCATGGTAGTTCCTTTCGGTTAATATGTGTAGGTTGAATTCATTTCTTATTCTTGCACCCGAAGGGTGCATATCGAGCCGCCATAGCGGCATATCGAGTCCTGAAAGGACATATCGAACCCCCGAAGGGGGTATATCGACAAAAGTCACGGTCGATATGTCCCCGGGGGACTCGATATATGCCTTCGGCATTCGATATGTCCCTGCGGGACTCGATATGCGCTTCGCGCGAGGTAGGAGCGGAGAATAGCCCCAGCTTACCGTCCTCTCAAAAGCCCCTTCGCATTCTTCAAAAGCTCCCCTATCGCCCGCACGTTAAACACCGCCAGCAGGACAAACACCCCCGCCGCCGTGCCGTACATGAGGAACATACGATCCACGTTCCTCTCGGAAAGCGTCACGATCACCGTCAACACCCCCATCAACAGGGTGTTCCCGATGAGCCGCCCCCACTCCCCCTTGAAGGGAATGAGCCGCCGCCCCGTCACAAGCCGCAGGACGCACACGGCGAAATAGCTGGCAAAGGTGGCCACCGACGCCCCCATGGCCCCGAAGGGGGGAATGAGCAGAAGGTTCAGCGCCACGTTCAACACCGCGCCCACCAGCGCCGTCAGCATGGAGCCCATGGTCCTCTTGCTGGCAAAGTACACCGACCCCAGGAAGGTGCACAGAGCGGTGAACACCGTGGCGAAGGTCAGAGTGGGGATGTAGACCCAGGCCTCCACGAAGTCCCCCGCGAAGAGAAGCCCCGCGAGAAGGCGGGAACCAAGTCGGAGGCCAAGCGGTCTTAGGAAGACAACCCAGTCAGGCAA
>JAZNJA010000026.1:0-32818 GCA_045577755.1 Eubacteriales bacterium | reverse complement strand
TAGGAGGCGGGCGGCGGCGGGGGTGTTGGCGGTGTTGAGACGGAGATCCCCATGGAGGGTGACCTCACCGTCCGGGCCACAGGCGGTCACCGCCTCGCGGATGAGGGGCAGGTGGCCGATATTGCCCACCAGGATATGGCGTATGCCGCTTTGCAGAGCGGCGGTCAGCTCCCCGCGGACAGACTCGGCCTCACGGTCGAAGACCACGGGGGGCATGAGGATGCCTCGCTTTTCGAAGGGGATGGCGGCCGGGTGCGCCTTGCCCAAGGGGAGATAGAGGAGATCGAAATAGCCCATGGCGGCGGGGGTGATCTGCTCAGGGGTGTAGAAGCGGGCGGCGCGCTTGACCCTGGTCACGCCGCGACTCTCGGTCCGGGGCGCCTCACGCAAAAGCTCCTCCGTGACCTTGTCAGCGGTAATGGGACAGTACCCCTCGACAGGAGTAGGCATAGCATCCATACGGGCGGTATCCAATGCCTCCAGAGCCTCGCGGCGCAGGGCGTTGAGACGGGAGAGGGGGAGGGACAGGCCGTCGTCGATGTGGCTTGTGACCGACTCGGCACGGTAGGGCGTGCCGCCCGTGCGGGTGAGCTGCTTTTCGGCGGCCCCGTGGGTCAGGGAAGCGGACTCGGCTCTGTCGGGGGCCTCGGCGGTGACGGTAACGGCGGTGCGGGGAGGGGTGTGATCGCAACGGAACAGGGGCGCCGCGGCGGTGAGGCTCACGGGCTGACCCTCCTTCACGGTCAGCTCCATGGACAGAGGCAGATGGGGCTGGTGGCGCACTCCCAGGGCGGCCTTCTCGGCGGCGGCGGTGCGGTCCTTGTCGCTGTCGGTGCGCACGCCCATCATGGAACGGCCTACCTTACCCACCTGATACCCGTCGGTAAAGCCTCCGCGGGAGAAGAGATCACCCAGGGCGGCCATTTCCTCGGGGGTGGCGGTGCGGTTCTCGTCCAGAAGCTTGCGCCAGATGGCGGTGACCCCGCTGACGTAGCCGGGAGACTTCATGCGCCCCTCGATCTTGAGGGAGGATATCCCCGCCTCGATGAGAGCGGGAACGTGACCCGCCAGGGAGAGATCCTTGAGGGAGAGGGGGTAGCTTTCGCTGTTGGGATCGGGGGAGCGGCGGTCGGGAGTTCGAGCCCCGGTCCGGGGACGACTCTGTCCCTTGCGGCTGTCACAGTCTCCGCAGGCGTAGGGCAGACGGCAGGGCTGGGCGCATTCCCCGCGGTTGCCGCTCCGTCCTCCCACCACGGAGGAGAAGAGGCACTGCCCCGAGTGGCTGACGCACAGGGCGCCGTGAATGAAGGCCTCCACCTCCAGGGGGCTGTTGGCCACGGCGGCGGCCAGGTCGGACAGGTGGGTCTCCCGCGCGATGACGTAACGGGAAAAGCCCAGCCTCGACAGGGTCTGTCCAACGGCGGCGTTGTGACCCGAAAGCTGGGTGCTGGCATGAAGGGGCAGCTCAGGCAGGGCGCGGCGGATGAGAGCGGCGGCGCCGAGATCGGCGATGATGAGAGCGTCCACCCCCGCCGTCGCGGCCTCGTAGGCGGCCTCCAGGGCATCGGGGAGCTCACGGTCCCACACCAGAGTGTTGAGGGTGAGGTAGACCCGTCCGCCCATGCGGTGGGCATGGGTGACCGCCTCGCGGAGGGCCCGGGTATCGAAGTTGTGGGCGTTCATGCGGGCGTTGAAGCGGCTGCCGCCCAGATAGACGGCATCAGCGCCCGCGGTGATCGCGGCCTCCAGGGCCTCGGGAGAGCCGGCGGGAGCCAGCAGCTCGGGGAGGCGGGGAGGCTGATTGGTCAGATTCATGTCGGTGGGCAGACGGGATCAGTCCACGTCACCAAAGGAGAGCTGCTCGAACATGGAGCCAACGCGGCTGCGGGTCTTGACGGGAGCCTCCGCGACGGGCTCTTCCTCGGGGATAGCCTCAGGCTCCTCCTCGACGTCATTCTGGGCGCCGGCCACACGGGCGAAGAACTCGGTGGGGGAGATCGGATCGGGAGAGACGGCGGGGGCCTCGCCGCCCTGGGTCAGAAGAGAGCGCAGGACCGCGTTCTCGTTGCGCAGACGATCCAGCTCGGTAGCCTGCTCGCTGTTGCGCTCCCGAATGGTCTCCAGCACCGTGGCGTACTTGTCGCAACGCTCCTCCAGCTCGGCGATCCTTTCCTGCACCGACATACGGTCCGAGCAGAATTCCATAGCGCAGAGCAGAGCAGCCTCGGCCTTGGGACAGCGGCTCATGAGATAGATCTCCCGCATCTTGCGGTCAAGAAGCTCGCGGATCTTCTCCACGGTAGAGGGGGGGACGTCGGAGCGCAGGCTCAGCTCAATGTCCGCGATGTTCAGGGTATACTTCTGCATCATGGGGTCCATCCTTCCTTTTCCGCCTCCCTTTTGTTAAAAAACGTCATTCGGGCGGCAGAATATACAAAATGTACTTGAAATTCGGGGGATTTGGGAGTATAATATAAGTAATGCCTCCCACTACCCTCTATTATAATACAAAACTTGCTTGTTGAAAAGGGTATTTTGGTAAATTTTTATTAGAAAGTGATAATTTTTTTATGAGTATGCCGGAAAACAGCCATCGTATCGTGGTCAAGGTGGGTACCTCAACCCTGACCCACGCCACCGGGGCGCTGAATCTTCGCCGCATCGGAGCGCTGGTGCGGGTGCTGTCGGATTTCAAGAACGCGGGCAAGGAGATCGTGCTGGTCTCCTCGGGCGCTGTCTCGGCGGGTGTCGCCAAGGTAGGCTCTGGCCGCCCCTCCACCATCGCCGAAAAGCAGGCCATGGCCGCTATCGGCCAGAGTGAGCTGATGCGGCTCTACGATCAGCTCTTCTCCCTCTACGGCCACACCGTCGCCCAGATCCTGCTCACCCGTGACGTCCTGGACAATCCCACCCGCCGTGCCCTGGCGGAGAACACCTTCGAGTCCCTCCTTTCCATGGGCTGTGTGCCCATCGTCAACGAGAACGACCCCGTATCCACCGACGAGCTGACCAAGTTCGGAGGAAACGATATCCTCTCGGCCTACGTCTCCCGGGTCTGTCACGCCGACGTCCTCATCAACCTGTCGGACGTGGACGGTCTCTACGACAAGGACCCCCGCAAGTATACCGACGCCACCCTGATCCACAGGGTGGACACCCTCTCCGAGGAGCTTCTTGCCGCCGCCGGCGGGGCCGGCACTGAGCGGGGCACCGGCGGTATGGAGGCCAAGCTCCGCGCCGCCGCCCTTTCCACCGAGGCGGGCATTCCCATGTTCATCATGAACGGCCACGACCCCGATATCCTCTACCGACTGCTGGACGGTGAACACGTCGGCACCTACTTCGCCGTGTCCGAATAACCGCCCTCTTAAACCGTCCGCGAAAGGAGACCGCCATGCTTCCCTACATATACGTGACCTATGCCCGCGCCGACGAGGATCGGAATCGGGAGCTTTGCCATACCCTGGCACGGTACGGATTCCGTTACCGCTGTGTCCCCGAGGATACCGAGGAGCCTCTCCGCGCCCGTCTGATGGCCGCCTGCGAGCTGGTCATCGCCCTGACCTCCCCCGCCGCCGAGGCCGCCCTGGTAGTCGCTTCGGATATCCGTCGCGCGCTGGAGCGTGGACTGCGGGTGCTTTGCGTCAGCCTGGAGGCCAACGACGCGGATAACCGCTTCTGCAGCGGCTCCGCCCACGGCGCGACCCTCATTCCCTACCCCTCGGGCTCTACCCCCGACCGTCATGCCGTCGCCCTCTTTATCCACCGTCTCTTTGTCCGTCACCTCAGCCGCTTCCCCCGGTGCTTCTCGGAGGAGAGCTGTGCCGAGGAGGACTACGGCACCGCCGTCCGCAACGCCGTCCACGCCCGTCTGGGTGACTACCGCGCCTGCTACGCCCTGGGCCGCGCCTACGAGCAGGGCATCGGGGTGCCCCCCCTGGACAACGAGGCCGCCGACTGGATCCGCCTCTCCGCGGAGGGCGGTGTGATCGATGCCCGCATCCGTCTGGGTGAGCTGCGCCTCATGGGCAAGGGCACTGAGCGGGATACCGACGGCGCTCTCCGTCTCTTCATACAGGCCGCCGAGGAGGGTGACGTACGGGGCGTATACTACCGCGGCCTCTGCTATCTCTACGGCTACGGGGTCATGAAGGATCCTGAGCACGCCCTGCGCTACCTGCGCCTGGCCGCCGACCGCGGGTACGCCCCCGCCCTCTACCGTCTGGGCGTGCTGTATCGGGACGGCGTGGGCACCCGCCCCCTGTTCCGCGCCGCCGTCCGCTGCTTCTACAAGGCTTGCGCCGCGGGGCTTTCGGAGGGAGACACGTCGGATACGCTGTCCGAGAAGGCCGCGTCGGATGAGATCGCCGAGGCGGTTGAATCGACTGAAAACACCGCGGCGGATGAGATCGCCGAGGCCCGCAAGACCGATGACGCTTCCGCCGCGGGGGAGGGTGCCCGGGAGGGCACCGCAGACGGGGAGGCCGCCGACGCTCCGGCGACCTCGGATACCGTCCCCGACGAGGGCAAAGCAGTCGAATCTCTGCCAAAATCCCCTGCCGAGACGGCCGAGGAGTCCGGGGAGACAGCCCCCCTGTGTCTGTTCAGCCCCGAGATCACCGCCGTCAAAAAGACAGGGCGGAGGTTCGCCTGTATCTCCATGCGCCAAATGCGCCGCGTGCGCCTGAACGGATTACTGGACCGCCGTGCCGCCGCCGAAGGCCGTCCTCACCGTCCCCTGTCCACCAATGGCTTCTCCCGCAATCGGGTCATGTCGGTCCATCTCCCCGAGGATGCCTGGCTGAATACCGCCTTTGACCACACCACCGAGGAGCAGCGCAACCGCCTCCGCCGCATGGCCGATTCCGAGCCCTGCTACGGAGAGCAGACCTTTGGCGGTACCGAGGGCTGGACCGCATACGGCATGGCCGAGGCCGCTCTCTGTCTGGGCCGCCTCATGGAGCAGGGTTCCGCCGTGGACGAGCTCTGTCCCGTGCCCACCCGCGCCCTGGCCTGGTACCGTCTCGCCCTGCGCCTGGGTCACACCGAGGCGCTGTTCCGTCTGGGGAACGCCTACCGCCGAGGCTGCGGTGTTCCCGCCGATGCCGCCAGAGCCCTCCGCCTCTACCGCACCGCCGCGGACCTGGGCGACGAGCGGGGGCAGTTCGCCACCGGTGTCTGTCTGGAGAGAGGCATCGGCACCGCCTACAATCCCGCCGAAGCCGTCCGTTACTATGAAATGGCCGCCAAAGCCGGTTACGCGCCCGCCCGCAACAATCTGGGCGGCTGCTACGAGCATGGCATCGGGGTCATCCAGAGCTACGTTACCGCCGTGGAATGGTACACTCGCGCCGCCGCCCAGGGCCAGCCCGACGCCGCCTGCCGACTGGGTATGTGCTACGAGAGCGGTCACGGCGTTACCGCCGACGCCACCCGCGCCTTCCGCCTCTACGAGCAGGCCGCCGCCCGCGGGCACGCCTACGCTCTCTACCGCCTGGGTCTGTGCTATGACTGCGGCGTCAATACCGACACGGTTCCCCTGGGCATGGCCATCCCCACGGATCAGGAAAGTCTACCCGACGGCACCGACGTGTCCGAGGCCTCCCACAGCCACGGTGCCGCCGCCAAGGGTAAGACCGACGGTCTGCTCCGTCTCCCCCCCGATTACGTCCGCGCCGCCTCCCTCTACGAGCAGGCCGCCCGCGGGGGGGTTCCCGAGGCCGCCTACGCCCTCGCCCTGTGCTACCAGCAGGGACGGGGTGTCCAGCAGGACGTCCACCGCTGTCTCGGCTACCTGATCGAGGCCGCGGACAACCATCACATCCAGGCCTGCTACGAGCTGGGTATGTACTACATGGAGGGCGACGTCACGGTACGGGACCGCGCCCGCGCCGTGGATTGCTTTACCCGCGCCGCCAAGCTATGGCGGAAACGTACCGACTCCCTCCGCATGGAGCGGGAGATCCTTCCCCCCGATGGGCTCTCCACCCCCAAGGCCGCGGGCGGTGCCCTCTATATGCTGGGGTACTGCGCCCTCTACGGCGTGGGAGAAGCTTCCGCGCCCACCGAGGCTAAGCCCTCTCCCCAGCGGGTCGCCGCGGCCGCTTCCCTCTTCCGCGAGGCCGCCGAGGTGGATCACGCGGGAGCCGTGACCGCTTTAGGAGATCTCTACCGCTACGGTTACCTCCGTCCCGAGACCGCCTCCTCCGAGGATGAGGCACTCCAGCACTATACCCTCGCCGCCCGTATCGCCCCCGCCCGTGACCGCGCCTCCCGACGGATGGATTCCCTGACCGACAGCCCCGTGGATGCCCTGATGAGCCTGGCTCATCTGTCTCTGCGCGCCGCCTCGGAGGCCCTTTCGGAGGGAGACCGGGGACAGGCCGAGCTGTCCTGGGTCCAGGCCTGGCGCTGCTTCTCGGACTGCGACGAGCTGGGCTCGGTAGACGCCCGCATCGGCATGGCGGAATGCACCTTCTATGGCCGGGGTACCCCCGAAAACCGCGCCTCCGCCCTCTGGCACCTGGAATGCGCCGAGCGACTGGATGGGGGACGGGTGGCCGCCTCCCTCTGGCGGGGTGATTTCCTCCGCAGCACCTGGAACGGCGAGGATGAGACCAACCTCGTCGCCGCTGAAAAGGCCTACCTCCGCGCTCTGGATACCCCCTGTATCGAATCCGAGTGCGGACATTACACCGTCATCGACCGTCGGAGCAGCCGCCGGGAGGCTGACCGCCGCGCCCGTGCCGAGGCGCTGTACCGTCTTGCCGTCCTGCGGGCGGTGCATTTCGCCGCCGACCCCGACCGCAAGGAGAGCTTCCGCTACCTGGCCGAGGCGGTGCTCATGAAGCATCCCGCCGCCCGTCTGGATTTCGCCCGTATGTACCATTACGAATCCGCCTACATCGATAAGACCAATCCCGCCCCCAAGGGCAAGGGGGACAAATCCGCCCCGCCCGCGGTCAATCCTCTGGGTACGGGGGCCAGACTCCGCCGCCGTATGGCCAAGGAGCCACCCCTGTCCGCCACCCGTCGGGACAGCCGCGCGGGCCGCTCTCACGACGGATGGATGACGGATTACTATACCGCTCTCTGGCCCGAGCCTATTCCCTTCTCCTACGAGATGAAGGCAACCTCCGATCCCAAGGACCGCCCCGCCTACGTCACCGAGGAGGTCACCGACGTTATGACCGCCTCCGCCCTGAATTACCTGGGTGACTGCCTGTTCTACGGCAAGGGCTTGGAGCCCGATGCCGCCGCCGCCGTGGCTTGCTATCGGGAGGTCGTTTCCATGCGGCTCCAGCTGGCCCGCAACCAGCCCGTCCCCCCCGGGGTGGTCTGGGCGCAGTACAGCCTGGGCTGGTGCTTACTCCACGGCGTGGGTACCGCGCGGGATCTCCGCGGTGCCGTCAAGTGGCTGACCGTGGCCTCCCGTACCCACGGAGAGGCTTGCTACTGTCTCGCCGGCTGTCACGAGCGGGGAGACGGCGTGGACGTCCCCGACAAGCGGGAAGCCATCAAGTACTACCGCAAGGCGGTCAAGCTGGGCTACCGCAAGGCTGACGCCAAGGTGGCTGAGCTGGAAAAGCAGCTCCGCGCCGAGGCGTAAGCCCTTCCTCATCGTACAGAAAGGAATCATCATGAAAATCACCGTCATCGGCTGCGGCCGTTGGGGCTCCCTCATCACGTGGTATCTGGCCTCCCGTAAGGGACACGACCTGACCCTGTACGGCCGCCCCTCCTCTGTCCACATGAAGCGCTTCCTCGCCGAAGGACGGAATGACCTTTTGACCCTTCCCCAAACGGTGAGGCTTTCCACGAGCCTTGCCGATTGCGTGACTCCCGACTGCGAGACGGTCATCATATCGGTGGGGGCTCAGGGGCTTCGCGCCCTCATGACCGAGCTTTTCGCTTACCCTCTGGAGGGCAAGACCCTGGTGCTCTGCATGAAGGGCATCGAGGCGACCACGGGCAAGCGGCTGACTCAGGTAGCGGAGGAATACCTGCCCGATTCGGCTAAGGTGGCTGTGTGGGTAGGCCCCGGCCACGTGCAGGAGTTCTACGCGGGCATCCCCAACTGCATGGTCATTGACTCCGAGGACGAGGAGGTCAAGCACCGTCTTGTGGAGGCCTTTTCGGGGGATATTATCCGCTTTTATTACGGTACCGACCTCATTGGCAGTGAGATCGGCGCCGCCGCCAAGAACGTCATCGGTATCGCGGCGGGTATGCTGGACGGAGCGGGGCTGACCACACTCAAGGGAGCTCTCATGTCCCGCGGCACCCGCGAGATCGCCCGCCTTATTTCCGCCATGGGGGGAAGTGAGCTGTCGGCCTACGGTCTCTGCCATCTGGGTGACTACGAGGCCACCGTATTCTCCCGATTCTCCCACAACCGCGCCTTCGGCGAGGCCTTCATCAAGGGAGAGAGCTTTACCGAGCTGGCCGAGGGCTACGCCACGGTCCAAGCCTTAGTGCTTCTGGGACGGACTCACGGAGTGGATCTCCCCATTTGCGGGGCGGTCTACCGCATCCTCTACGAGGGAAGTGACCCCAAGGAAGAACTGAACAACCTCTTCGGACGGACGCTCAAGACCGAGTTTTATGTGTAGCATGACCCTCCATGAAAAAAGACCGCCTCCGCAGGTTTTCCCGCGGGGGCGGCTTTTTTGGTTTTCGCACGGGTACCGTACCCAACCCATCCAATTGACGGACGATGGGCGGGATCAGTGGATCATGCGAGGCAGGATACCGCGGCTCTTGGTGCCGCCCTCGGTGCCGGTAGGAGGATCGCCGGCGTCGCCGTTAGGGTCTACGGTGCCCGCATTGGGATCGAGAGGTCGGGTGGTGCCCGATCCGGTGCCGTTGTTCCCGTTTGCGGGGGTAGTGACCGCCGTGGTACCGCCTTGGGTGCCGTCGGGGTTCTTGTCGCCGCCTCGGGTGCAGGCCACCGAGCAGAGCAGTACCGTGGACAGAGCCAGGGCGGAGAGACCCCACGCCGAGGCCTGTCGGATGCGTTGAATGGCTTTCATCGTATGACCATACCTTTCGGGCAGGGGAGTCTCCTCTGCCGTTTTTTGGAAAACACCCTCCCCGAGGACTTCCCCGGGGAGGAGAGCCGCGGCCCCGCGTACCTATAACGGCTTCAGCGCGGGGCTGCGGCCGATATACGTAGCGTTGATCTCATCACGAAAGCGAGCACAGCGGGCTTTTCGCGCTTGTCTTTGGCTTGTGGCTCTGTGGATAGTATGGACAGGCAATTCAGGGGATATGAGCGGAAAGATTTACCAATAAGTCAGCAGAGGATCTGTCCCTCGGTGCCCGAAAGGACTTTACCGTGGGGGCTTACCGTGAGGGAACAGACCCCATGGAACACCGCCATGACCGAGCCGTCGGGGAGGCGGACGGCCTGGAGACCGCGATCATTGCGCAGGACCGTAACGGCGGGCTCATCTATGTCGGCGGGAGAGATCATGTAGGCGTAGGCGCTCTCCTTTCCCGCGGGATGGGTGACGGTCAGGGTCAGCACGTCCCCCTTGACGGGACGATCCGATAGGGCGGCGTTGTTGCGCCTCCAGGAGCCTACCTGCTCACGGACGGCGGTGTCTATGAGGGTACCGTCCAAGGCGGTGTAACGGATGCCGTTGTGGACGGTAGCGTGGTCCGTGATCTCGGGGTCATCCGTCAGCCGACACTGGTCTACCGTGGTCACAAGGGGACGGCCACCCTCGTCGGTAACCCCCGCCCCCAGACAGATATAGCCGTCCTCAAAGGCAAAGTGGGTCACCAGGGCCTCGGTGCCGTCGTGCCGGGCCAGCTCGTAGATCACGGCGCGGCGGCCGTTTTGGGTACCGCCAAAGCAGGTGTTGGGGTGAGCCGCGAACACCCATCCCTTGCGGGCCAGCAGCTCGGTGTCGCTCTCCTCAACGGCGGTCGTTCCGGGGATATGGGCGTAATCCCAGATCGGATTGATATCCCGATACTCCCGCCCGCTTTTCATGACGCAGGTATGGGTGCCGTAGGACATATTGCAGCACAGCTCCCCCTCGGAATTGCAGATCTCGGCCCCCAGGGTACGGTCATTCATAAACTTCGCGCCCACGTAGAGACCGTGGAAGTGGTGGCAGAGCATGGCGGCGTCGGGGAAGTAGCGGGTCATGTCGGTGGGCTCGCCCCCGCGGAGGTGGGATAGAAAGCTCACCAATTCGTCCTTGCGGGGCAGACCCTCGGCGCGGGTCAGAAGCTCCACCACACCCGCCGCGTGGGTAGAATCCAGCACCCCGGGGCGGGTGATCTCCCGTCCCACACAGGCCCAGTCCAGTCCCTCGCCGTGGATCATGTGCCGCAGACCGTCCAGGATGAAGGAGAGGAACAGGTCGATCTTGTCCGCGGGAAGCTGATATTCGGTCTCCCGGAGCAGGTACAAGAGCTTGGCAATATCCTCCGCGAAGGAGAGGCCGTAGCCCCCCGAATAGAGACGAGGACCGTGCTGGAAGAAGCTGCGGTCGCGCTGGATCCCCTCGGCTCCTCCCTCGGTGATCTCGGCGGCGGCGCGGGTGACGGCACGGCGGAGAAGGTCGCTGTCCCCCGTCAGCAAGGCGTGGCGTACCGTGTTGAGGGCACCCCATATGAGGTTGGCTCCCGTCCAGCTCCGGGAGATGGCGGGCAGAGTGGCCATGGATCCCCGCCCTACCAGCTCGGCGGCGCGGGTAACCGTCTCGGCATCCAGCAGAGGGTACAGCAGAATGGTGATATTCCCGATCCCCAGAGGCATACCGATCTCGTTGTGCCACCAGTTGGGATTGGTATAGTCGTGATCCAGCCAGTACTTCAGCGCGCCGATCATGCGTTTCGCGTAGTCGGGATCGCGGTGGAGCCGCTCCTCCCCAAAGCCCTTGAGGATGGTCTGCATACGGGCGTAGTGCTGAGCGGGCTGCCAGAAGGAACGGGTCTTGTCGGTGTAGTCCAGATCCCCCCAGCAGAAGGTGTCGGGGATATCGGCGGGGCAAAGGGAGACGTACAGCTTTTCGGCGGAGCTTGTGTCGGCGGGCTGATCCGCCCACAGCATACGGGCGAAGCGGTGCAGAATGGTCTCCATAGTCGGTTCCTTTCGGTGGGGTGAGGATCGGGGACGGTAAAATCAGGTGAACTGGGCGTTGTACAGGGAGGCGTAGAACCCGCCCGAGGCCAGAAGCTCCTCGTGGGTCCCCTGCTCGGTGACCAGACCGTCTCGGACCACCAGGATCCTGTCGGCGTTCTTGATGGTGGACAGGCGGTGGGCGATGACGAAGCAGGTGCGGCCCTTCATGAGGGCGTAGAGGGCGTCCTGTATCAGCTTTTCGGTGCGGCTGTCCACGTTGGAGGTGGCCTCGTCCAGGATCAGGATGGGGGCATCCGACAGCATGGCGCGGGCGATGGTGAGGAGCTGCTTCTGCCCCTTGGAGATGTTGACGCCGTCGTCGGACAGCACCGTCATGTAGCCCTCGGGGAGACCCTCAATGAAATCGTGGATGTGGGCGGCCTTGGCGGCGGTGATTACATCCTCCATGGTCGCTCCCTCGGTGCCGTAGACGATATTGTCGTAAACAGTACCGCAGAAGAGCCAGGTGTCCTGGAGTACCATAGTGTAGGCCTTCCGCAGGCTATCGCGGGTCAGGTCGGTGATCTCGTGACCGTCCACGGTGACGGTGCCGCTCTGCTTATCGTAGAAGCGCATGAGGAGATTGATGACGGTGGTCTTGCCCGCACCCGTGGGGCCGACGATGGCCACCAGATCCCCCTTGTCGGCGTGGAGGTTCAGGCCGTGAAGGATCTCCTTCTCGGGCACGTAGCCGAAATGAACGTCGGTCATCTCCACCACACCCCGGGTGTCGGTGAGCACCTCGGCATCCACCTTGTCCGCGGGCTCGGTGGGCTCGTCCAGCAGGTTGAAGATGCGCTCCGCCGCCGAGGCCGCCGACTGGAATTCACTCAAAATGTTGGCGAACTCGTTGATGGGGCCCGAGAACTTGCGGGAGTACTGGACGAAGGCGGAGACGTCGCCCAGACTGATGAAGAGCAGGGGATGAAGCCCCGTCACCGTCAGGGTCATGAGGTAGAATACGCCGCCCAGGACGGTGATGAGGGTCAGGGAGAGGTTATTGACGAAGTTGACGGTGGGGCCGATGACGGAGCCCTGGTAGTCGGCGCGGTAGTAGGCCTCGCAGGCGTCGCGGTTGTGGGTGTCGAAGCGGGAGACGATCTCTCCCTCGCTGTGGTAGGCCTTAATGGTGCGGTGGCCCGACAGCATCTCCTCGGCGTAGCCGTTCAGCTCCCCCAGCATAGCGGAGCGCTTGCGGAACAGGGGGCGGATCTTCTTGGTCTTGTACCGCGTGAAGAGGATGGACACGGGGACGGTGATGACAAAGACGCAGAGAAGGAGGGGGGAGATGGTCAGCATCATGATGAGGGATCCCACCACCGTGATGACGCTGGCCATGATCTGGAGCAGATCGTGGGACAGGGAGGCGTTGACGGTATCGATATCGTAGGAGATGTGGGAGACGATCTCACCGGTCTGGTGGGTGTCGAAGTAGCCCACGGGCAGCTCGGTGAGGTGGGCGAAGACCTCTTTGCGCATGGTGTAGGAGATGCGCTGGCTGATCCAGGCCATGAGCACCGACAGGGCGTAGGACATGACCGCCGAGAGGGCGTAGAAGACCACCAGGATGATACAGTATTTGGTCACCGTGGGAAAGTCCACCGCTCCGGTGGCGTCGGCGCCCCCGAAGGGGTCGATGGCGTTGATGACCTTGCCGGACAGGGCGGGACCTGCCAGGGCCAGGAGATTGGAGACCAGCATGAGGAGGAAGGCCCCCAGCATGGCCCACTTGTAGCGGAGCATATATTTCAGCACCCGACCCAGCACGCGGGCGCGGCTCTGCTTGTCCATCTTTTGGTTCTGACTTGCGCGAGGGTCGTTGA
This sequence comes from Eubacteriales bacterium, assembly GCA_045577755.1. Classification (GTDB taxonomy): domain Bacteria; phylum Bacillota; class Clostridia; order Oscillospirales; family CAG-272; genus CAMEON01. The sequence goes on along the minus strand of JAZNJA010000026.1, from coordinate 19,855 downwards.
TGGAGCGACCCATGCCTCGGTTCTGATTATTCAAGGATGGCACCTCCCATCTGGGACTCGGCGATCTCGCCGTAGACGGCGCAGGAATCCAGAAGCTGCTCGTGGGTACCGCAGCCGATGACGGCCCCTCGATCCATGACCAGGATGAGGTCGGCGTGCTTAATGGAGCTGACCCGCTGGGCGACGATCACGGTGGTTGCGACGCGGTCCCCCCGCGCCTCGGCATCCTCGCGGAGAGCCGCGCGGAGGGCGGCGTCGGTCTTGTAGTCCAGGGCCGAGGAGGCGTCGTCCAGCACCAGGATATCGGGATCCCCCGCCAGGGCGCGGGCGATGAGAAGCCTCTGCTTCTGACCGCCGCTGAGGTTGGTTCCCTTGACCGTGAGCTTGTGACCGTAGCCGTCGGCCAGCTTGGAGATGAACTCATGAGCCTGGGCCATGGTGGCGGCGCGGACCACCTGCTCGTGGGAGATCTCCCGCCCGAAGCGGATGTTGTCCTCGATGGTCCCCGCGTAGAGGAAATCGTTCTGCATGGCGATGCCGAAGCGGGAGCGCAGCTCGGCGGGGGTCATGGCGCGGATATCACGGCCCCCGATGCGGATGGTGCCGCTCCCTACGGGGACCCGGTAGAAGCGCATGAGGAGGGACAATAGGGTGGTCTTGCCCGAGCCCGTGGCGCCGATGATGCCCAGGGTGCCGCCCTTCGGCAGGTCGAAGGAGACGCCGCAGGTGTTGTCCACCTTGCCGCGGTAGGAGAAGGTGACGTTCTCAAAGGAGACGTAGCGGTCGGGATTTTCGGGAAGAGACAGGACCCCCTCGGTGGCGGCCTCGGTGTCGTCCTGCCCGCGGGCGTCCAGGACCTCGCAGATACGGTCCATGGAGGCGGTGCCCTTGGTGAACATCATGAAGATGCGGGTGATGGAGAGGAGGGCGTTGGAGAGGATGGTGAAGTACTGGATGAAGGAGATGATGGTGCCGGGGAGGCAGAGGCCGTTGTTGACCCGCACCGCGCCCACGGCCATGACCGCCACCAGGCCTACGTTCAAAAGAAGGTTGATGAGGGGATTGGAGATGGCCATGTTGGCAGCGGCGGAGAGGCTGGACTTCATGAGGCCCCGGTTGACGGTCTCGTAGCGGCTCTGCTCGTACCCCTTGCGGGAGAGGGCCTTGATGACCCGAATGCCCTGAGCATCCTCGCGGACCACCCGCACCATGGAATCCCCCGCCTGCTGGGAGTCGCGGTACAGCGGCACGCCCCGCTTGGAGACGACGTACACCGTCAGCACGATGAGGGGCATGACCGAGAACATGACCAGGGTCAGGATGGGATCCAAGGCCAGGGTGATGATCAGACCGCCCGCCAGCAGAATGGGCGCACGGACGCCCAGCCTCTGCATCATGCCCACCATGTGGTGGACGTTGTAGGTATCCGAGGTGAGGCGGGACTCCAGGGAGGGGACCGTAAAGGCATCGGCCTGGGCGCAGGAGAGACGCATGGTGGCGTCAAATAGATCATGGCGGATGGCGGTGGCCACGTCCTTGGCCACGTAGGCCGCCATGCGGTTGGCTACGATGTTGAACACCAGGGCCGCCACGGCGCAGACCGCCATGACCCCACCCCAGATGAGGATGGAGCGCAGCCCCCCCTCGGTATCCCCCGAGTCGGCGTAGCGCACAATGATCTCGTTGAGGATCATACCCAGTATGTAGGGCAGGGCGAGTTCTACCAGCGTCCCCGCGATCTTGATGATAAGTCCCACCGACATCCGACCCATGAAGGGACGGAGATAGGCGAATAGGCGTTTCATGGTGGTGGGTCACATCCTTTCTGTAAACTTCGGGGCCATTTCGCGCGAAGCGCATATCGAGTTCCGTAGGGACATATCGAATGCCGAAAGGCATATATCGAGTCCCGCAGGGACATATCGACCGTGACTTTTGTCGATATACCCCCTTCGGGGGTTCGATATGTCCTTTCAGGACTCGATATGCCGCGTTTGCGGCTCGATATGTACCCTTCGGGTGCGAGATAAGCCCTGATATCGATTCTTCCCCATTATACCACAAAACCCCCCGCTCCGCAACCGTTTCAACCAAAAACCTCGCAAAGCAGGGGAATATTTGTCGTTTACTTTCTCAGCAACCGCGCGATGAAGAACCCGTCGGTGCGGTTCTCGTCCGGGAGCAGAGTCACCATGCCCCCCTCGGAGACGATATCGCGCACCGTCCCGTCCTTGGCGGGGAAGGTGAAATCAAAGGGCTCAAATTCGGGGTGGCTTTCCAAAAAAGCCGTCACCACGTCCTGATTTTCGGCGGGCAGGATGGTACAGGTGGAGTACACCAGCACCCCGCCGGGCTTGAGGTACCCCGCCGACGCCTCCAGAATAGCCGCCTGGATGGCGGGAAGCCGCGCCGACTCGGTCAGATCCTTGTGGCGGATCTCGGGCTTCTTGGCGATGACTCCCAGACCCGAGCAGGGCACGTCGCAGAGCACGCGGTCGCATCTTCCCAGCAGGTCGGGATCGGGACCACGGGCGTCCCGCTCACTTGCGGTGACGACGGTCAGCCCCAGCCGCGCGGCCCCCGACTCAATGAGAGAGAGCTTGCTTCTGTGGAGGTCGAAGCTATGTACCTCCCCGCGATCCTCCATGGTCAGGGCGATGCCGAAGGACTTGGAGCCGGGGCAGGCGCAGGTGTCCACTACCACGTCCCCCGCGTGAGCGTCCAGAGCCGCCACGCAGAGCTGGGAGGCCTCGTCCTGGATGAAAAGGTCACCCCGCTGAAACGCTTCGGTGGCGGTGATGGCTCCCTCGGGGACACGGAGGGCGGTATCGGCGTAGAGGGCGGGGTGCACCGTCAGCCCCGCGGCGGTCAGCTCGGCTGTGAGGGCCTCGGGGGTGGTCTTCACCGTATTGACCCGCACCGTCATGGGGGGCTTTTCGCAGAACCCCGCCAGAGCCGAGGCGGCGCGGTCATAGCCCAGAGCCGCCACGAAGGTTTCACACAGCGACACGGGGACGCCATAGCACACCGACAGGGCAGTGAGATCCCCCTCCCCCAGCTCGGGGAAGCGGGATATCCAATCCTTGGGGGCGGTCAGCTTGTTCTCTCTGGGAGCGCGGCCGCCGTCGGGGGCCTTGGGCAGAGCCGCCTCAAAGCGGAGGTAGGACCGCAGGACGGCGTTGACAAAGCCTGACACCTTGCGGGACACCAGGGACACCGTCTCGTCCAGGGCGGCGTGATCGGGGACTCTGTCCAGATAGATGAGCTGGTACAGTCCCATGCACAGAGCCAGGCGGACGGTGCTGTCCAGCTCGGAGATGGGGCGGGAGGAGAACTTTCCCAAAAGGAACTCCAAGGTGGTCTTGCGCTCGGTGACGCCGTAGACCAGAGCGGTGTAGAGATGGCGGTCGGGGTCGTTCATGGGGACCCGCTTTAAGGCGGTGTCCACGGCGATGTTGCCGTACTGACCCTTTTCCACCGCCAGGAGGGTGGAGAGCGCCAGGGCGCGGGGGGAATTTGCGGGAGTGGGCATGGTCATGTCCTTCCTTATCAGTATGGGATCAGCGGCGGCGGTTAAAGATCAGGATCAACCGCAGAAGGGACGCCAGGGAGGAGGCCAGAGCGGCCACGTAGGTCATGGCGGCGGCGGAGAGGGTGGCCTTGGCGCCGGGGAGCTCGTCGTCAGCCAGGAGTCCACCGTCCTCCAGGGCCTTCATGGCTCTGGCCGAGGCGTTGAACTCGGTGGGAAGGGTCACCAGCTGGAACAGAGTGGAGAAGGAGAAGAACAGGATGCCCGTCACCATAAAGATGGTGCCGATGCCGTAGCCCAGATAGGAGCCGCTCCCGAAGAGCAGGCCGATGAGGAACAGGGGCATGGCCAGAAAGGAACCAAAGCGGGTCAGGGGGATGATGGCGGCGCGCACCTTGATGGGCACGTAGCCCTCGGCGTGCTGAACGGCGTGTCCCGCCTCGTGGGCGGCCACACCGATGGCGGCCACGCTGGTGGAGGCGTAGGTAGCATCGGACAGACGGATGATCCCCGCCTTGGGATCGAAATGGTCGGTGAGGTGGCCGTGTACCCGCTCGATGGTGATGTGGCGGAGTCCGTTGGCGTCCAGCACGCGGCGGGCGGCCTCGGCTCCCGTAAGACCGCGGCGGCTGGGAACCTTGGCGTATTTTTTAAAGGTAGAATTGACTCGCATTTGCGCCCAGAAGGCGAAGATCATGGCGGGGATCAGCACCAGAATGGTGGTGTCGCCCCAGAAAAGACCGAAAAACATGGAAAACTCCTTTCATTGGGTCGTTTGTGGGTAGTTTACCACGGAATCATGGATTCAATAAGAACTTTGCGTGATGAATATGACGTAAGTGAAAATTTTCCGAAAATTGCAAGCAATGTGTTGACATTGTTACTGCGATGTGATATACTATTACTGAAAAGGAGGTGTTCACATGGCACAATCGAACATCAATATCCGCATGGATGACGAAATGAAGCGGGATTTTGACCGCGTATGCAACGAGCTGGGGATCAATATGACGGTGGCCATCACCATTCTTGCCAAGAAGATGATCCGTGAGCAGCGTATCCCCTTTGAGGTGTCCATCGATCCCTTTTACTCCCAAAGCAATACCGCCGCTCTTCATAAGAGCGCACAGCAGCTTCGCGCGGGACAGGTGACCGAGCATACCTTGGCAGAGCTTGAGGATATGGCAGATGAGTAAGTTTCTGTTCACCGAGGACGCGTGGGAGGACTACCTGTACTGGCAGACCCAAGATAAGAAGATATTGAAGCGGATCAACCAGCTCTTACAGGATATCGAGCGCAACGGATAGAACGGGATCGGCAAGCCGGAGCCTTTACGGGGCGACCTCAGCGGATTCTGGAGCCGCCGCATCGACGATGAGCACCGTATCGTCTACCGTGTGACCGAGGATCGGGTGGAGATCATCCAATGCCGAGGACACTATGATGACTGAATGATGGAAAAGCAGGACGGAGAGATCCGTTCTGTTTTTTTACGCCAGCACATCCCCCACAGCCACCTTCCGCCCGCGAATATAATCAGCGGCGTTCATGCGACCCTTGCCCTCGGGGGTGACGGCGGTGAAGATCACCGATCCCGTACCGCAGGCCACCTCAATGCCCTTGTCCAGGGACAGAACGGTGCCGGGGGCGGCGAGACTGCCTGCCTCAGGCTCCTGTCCGCGGATGGCGGCGGGGACCTTCAACAGCTTTCCGTCGGGGGTGTGGGTGAAGGCCAGAGGCATGGGGGACAGACCGCGGATGCGGTTGTGGACGGTGTGGGCGTCTACCGTAAAGTCAATAAGGCAGTCGGCCTTCTCGATCTTGGCGGCATGGGTGGCGAGACTGCCGTCCTGGGGCGTGGACACCAGGGTCCCCTTCTTCAGCTCCTCAATGGTACGGAGCAGAGTCTCGGCGCCGCAGACCGCCAGCTTGTCGTGGACCGTCTCAAAGTTGTCGTCGATCTCGATGGCCACCTCGGACTTGAGGAGCATATCTCCCGTGTCCATGCCCTCGGCCATGTACATGGTGGTGATGCCCGTGACGGGGTGACCCTCCATGATGGCTCTCTGCATGGGCGCCGCGCCGCGGAGGGCGGGGAGAAGGGAGCCGTGGACATTGATACAGCCGTACTTGGGATAGTCCAGCACCGACAGGGGCAGGAGCTTGCCGTAGGCCACCACCACGATCAGCTCGGGGGCAAGCTCGGCCAGAGTTTCGTCAAAGGCCCCGTTCCGCAGAGTCTGGGGCTGGTAGACGGGGATGTTCTGCTCCAGGGCGTAGACCTTGACGGGAGGGGGCGTCAGCACGTAGCCGCGGCCGCGGGGCTTGTCGGGCTGAGTGACCACACCCACTACCTCCTCGCCGGATTCCACAAGAGCCTTCAGAGAATACAGGGCAAAATCGGGAGTGCCCATGAATACGATACGCATAGTATAGTCCTTTCCGCGGGGAATATCCGTGAGGAGTCCCGCTTACCAAAGTTTCAAAAGCTTTCAAATGAGTATATATCCGATGCCGGCATATCCTTATTTGAAGGTTCTTGAAGGTGGGGTCAGGGAGGGAACTTCTTGCAAGAAGTTCCCTCCCTCGTTCTTATTCGTCATCCTCATCCATGGAGTAGGCCTTGTCGATGTACAGGCCGCCGTCCAGATGATCCAGCTCGTGGCAGAAGCAGCGGGCCAGCAGCTCGTGACCCGTGATCTCGAACTCCTCACCCTTGCGGTTGAGGGCGCGGACCGTGACGTGCATGGGGCGCTTGACCATGCCCCAGCGGCCGGGGACGGAAAGACAGCCCTCCTGCCCGTCCTGCTCGCCCGAGTAGGCGATGATCTTGGGGTTGATCAGCTCGATGACCTCCCCGGGCTCCACCTCGATGACCACGATGCGGCGGAGGATGCCCACCTGGGGGGCGGCCAGGCCCACGCCGTTAGCGGCGCGCATGGTCTCCACCATGTCGTCCAGAAGGGTGAGCACGCGGGGGGTGATGGCGTCCACGGGGCGGCAGACCTTGCGGAGCGCCTCGTCGCCGACCTTGCGAATTTGCAGTTTTGCCATAGTTACAGTATCCTTTCGTCTGTACAAAAAGATTCGGTCTCTGTCGGGAAGATATATTCCCTTTTTGAAAGTTTTTGGGAAGTCCAGAAACCCCTTTTTCAAAAAAGGTTTCTGGCGGGGGTCAGGGGCAGAGCCCCTCGTTCCCCTTAGTTCTTGGAATCCACCACGATCTCGGTGCCCTCCATGAAGCGGTAGGCGTCGGCGATGAGCTTGTCGCAGAAGGAGCGGAGAACGTAGAACACGCCCTGAGCCTCGGTGGGATTGCCCGTGTCGGTGGTGGAGTCCAGTACCTCGACGGTGAAGTAAGCCTTGCGCTCGGTGTAGCGGTAGAAGCGGTAGCAGATGTTGGCGGTGGAGCCCTTGCCGTCGTCGGCGTGAATGGTCAGCTTCAACAGACACTCCCCGTCGGGGGTCTCGCGGAAGGCCTCCATCTCCTCGGCGGTCAGCTCGGCGTTGCCCTCCATGGAGGCGGTGAGCAGAGCCTGGAAGAAGCGGCGGAAGTTGTAGGAGGCGGTCTCGGTGGCCTGGGAGCCCGAGGGCTTGGTCACGGTCAGGGTGTAATCCATGAGCTGACCATTGGCGTAAACCTCCAGCTTTTCGGAGTTCATTCCCTTGGATTGGTCGCTCTTGGAATTATCCAGGGTGAAGACGATGGGGGACTTCACACCCGCCCCCTCCAGCTTGATGGTCTGGACGTGGGCAATATTGAAGAGGAAGTACTCCCGCTCGTACCAGTCGATCTCCTCCCACTCCAGGTAGGTCAGCTGACTCTCGTCAATGACCAGGATCATGTCGTAGATATCGGAGTAGCCGTAGTACTTGCCGTCCTCGGTCTTGTCGCTGATGACGAAATGGTTGTTGAACTGCTGGCCCTCTCCGTCGGTGTAGATGAAGGAGAAATCGTGGGCAGGGATATCCAGGCCGTAGGCCTCCAGCTCCTCCTCGGTGGGGGCGAGAACCGCCACACGGTCGAACTTCATGCTGTACAGGCCCTGCAGCACCGCGCCGATATTATCGGAGTTGGGCAGATAGCCCTCCATGTAGTCCGAAGCCATCATATAGGGCAAGGAGGAATAGAGGGTGTCGGTGCGCTCGTCCATATCGATGAAGGAGAAGGCGGTCACCAGGCGGGAATTGTCCAGGAAGAGACGGTCGTACATCTTGGCGAATTCCTTCTCGTCCATGTCAGCGATGGCCTTGGAGGCCTCCTCCAGCTTGGCCTGTACCTCCTCGGGGTAATTCCCTTCCTCATCGGGCTCCACGGTATCCAGGTCAAAGCCGATGACCTCCTTGACCATGTCGCGGTAGATGGCGTAGTGGTCAATGTCAGAGCGGTAGGTGAAATTGGTGACCTGGAAATAGGTGTTCAGGGACATGGGGTAGACCATCATGGGGTTGATGAGGGCCTCGATGGGCTGCAGCACGGCGGCGTCCAGGTTGGCCGAGGACAGGATGTAGACCGTGTCGCGGTCCCCGTAGCGAGCGTAGTAGCCGGCCTCGGAGACGGTGGGGTCGCCCAGGGTAACCGTGTAGGTCTCATTCGTCATGGTGGTAACGGTGTACCAGGTGGGCTTGTAATCGTAGGTCACGGGGTTGCCGTTCTCGTCCGCCTTGTCGGTGCCGTCCTCGTTCTTCTCCACCCGCTTCTCGGGGGCGAGGCCGTACTCGGAGTAGTCGATGGAGCCGTCGGGGAGGCGGACGGGGTTCTCCAGCCTCTGCATGGAGATGGTGTAGCCACAGCCCACCGAGAGCTGGGCGAAGAGCTCATCCACCAGAATGGCGGTGGGGCAATCCTCCACCTCGAAGCGGTTGTTCTCACCGCGGTTGACGATGATCTCACCCTTCTGGTTGTGGACCTCGATGCGCTTGATGACCTTGGAGAGGTCGTTTGTGGAGGACTGGTCGTAGGTCAGCTGCTTGAACATCAGCACACGCTGGCCAACGCCCACCACCTCGGTGCCGCTGGTATCCACCACGGCGTAGATCTTGTACTCGCCCGTCTCGGGATCCACGTCCAGCTGGGTGCCCAGGGTGGTCAGGTAGTAGCCGTCCTTATCCACGTCGCAGATGACGCCGTCCTTGTACAGACCGTAAACGCCTTTTTTCTTCTTGATGGTATACTCGATGCCGTCAAAGTCCTCGTACTCGTAGATATCCACGATCACCGACACCACGCCGAAGGCCACGGCCAGCACCACCGACAGGATGAGCAGGACCGCCACGGCCTTCTTCTGGGTGCCCAGGGAGGTCTTCTTGGTGGCCGCGCTCTTGGCCGCGGGCTTTTCCCAGCGGGCGCGAAGGGTCACGGTATCGGGGAGCGCCTCCCCCAGGAGGGAGAGCTCCAGTACAGTCTCGGCGGTGATACGGACGGCAGCGGGAGAGTCGGGGTCTCCGTCGGGGGTCAGGTACCAGCCCGCGAAGACGTAGCCCTTGCGGGCGGCCTTGGGCATGGCGCCCACCCGGTCGCCCACTACGGCGGTGATACGGGAGAGGGACACGGAGCCCTTGCCGGGATCAAAGATCAGTTGTGTTTCCTGCATAGGTAGGTCTCCTCCTCTCATCGGAATCTTCTCTTGACGTTGATCACCACGCCGGCGATCACGCAGACCAGAACGGGCAGCAGGGTCATGCAGACGGTGGTAAAGACCAGACTTCCCACGTTGGGGACGTACACGTCGGTGTCCACGTCGTAGATCTTGAAGGCCTTGAACTCCAGGTCGGCGGGCATGACCTCGCGGCCCATGTGACGAAGGGTGGAGGTCAGCACGTCGGCGTTGCCGTAGGACGCAGAGTCCAGCACGGTGTCCGAGGCGAAGGCGGTGGAGCCGAAGACTGCCACGTAGGAGGGCTCCTGGGTGGACAGGTAGTTGGTCTCCATGACGGTACGGGACTCGACCGACAGGGTCATGTAGTTAAAGCGGCTCAGCTCGGTAGCCACCTGGTACTGCTTGTCGAAGGCCTCCACAGCCGCTCCCGACGTGGTCTTGAAAACGTCGTGGAAGTAACGGGTGATACCGTTGCGGTAGTATGAGCCGTAGGTGTAGGCCTCGGTGACGCCGTTGGTGTCGTCGGGGACTACGTGGGTCTTCTTATAGGACTCGGACATGGTGATGGCCACGGCGTTGGGGAACACCACCTTAGCGGGGGAGGCCACGTCCCGCATATCCGAGGTAATGGAGGCGCCGCCACCCGCGGTGACGTACTCGGCAATCGGGGTATAGCCGTCCTTGTCCAGCTTGCTCATGGGATCACGGATCAGGAGATTATCCAGGTCTCCCTCCGCGTTCTCGGCGCGCCCCACGGCGATGCCCCACTCCTCCATATACTCCTCCAGGACGGGGAGCTCGGGGGTGTCGGCGTCCACGAAGAGCATGAAGGAGTAAGCCTTGTCCAAAAACTTATCCAGCTTATCGATCTCGCTCCGGTCCCCCTCCACGAAGGCGGGATTGCCCATACCGAGGAAGTCGGTCCGGGGGTCGTAGCAGATCAGCAGGCGGCAGTCCGCGGGGATCTCGTCGCGGGACAGGTCGATATCCACCACGTCAAAGCCGGCGCGATGCACCAGATTCCGCAAGGAGGCACAGGAATCCACAGCCTCGCCGTGGTTGGTGATGAAAGCGGCAACGGGGGACTCGGCACGGGTCAGAGCCAGCAGGAGAGAGGCGATCTTCTGCTCGCCGTTGTAGGCCCACTGCTCACCCGCGTCGTTCTTGAGGAAGAAGTAGTCGAAGGAGCAGACGCGGTACTCGGTACCGAACTCGAAGATGATCTGATGGGCATAGATATTGGTGGAGGAGGTCGCCTTGTACTTCTGCACCTGGGAGGGGTTCTTCGCGATGTTGAGGTATTCCACCTTCACGGCATCGGGGAACTCCTTCTGGAGAGCCAGGGCGGTGTACTGCACCATACGCAGCTTGTCAGCGGCGTAGACCTTGTCCCGCTCGGTGCAGAACTTGATATTGATGGTGATGGGCTCCTCCCCTCGCTCGGCGCGCCGAGCGTTCATTTCCTGCACCATGGGGATGGCGTAGTCCCGGATCACGTCCAGAAACTCGGGGGTAGCGGTATACATGGACACGTCGGGGCGGGAGGTGTACTTGGTGACGGTCTCATCCACCTGCCACATGAAGCGGTCGGCCACAAAGGAGAACAGCACGTTGACCGCCAGGACGGCGGCGATCACGACGGCCGTCAGCGCGGCGCCGAGGACGCGGCGGGTACCCCTGCGAGGCATATTCGATTCAGGTTCTCTGTTCATGCGAATCTCCTCCTGATGAGTACGATGAGTCCCCAGACCGTAACCACGAGAACGGGGACAGCCACGAGGGCGACGGTAATGGTCCGTGCCTGGGCGGTGGTCATGATATGGATGGTGTCATCCGAGAAGGGCTGGGGCTTCAGCTCCACGGGGACCTCGGTCTTGCCCATAGCCTCCAGGGCGGTGAGCAGGAAGGCGGCGTTGCCGTATCCGCCGCCCTGGAGGGTGGCCTCAATGGCGAACTCGGTGGAGGAGCAGACCAGCACCGAGGCATCGGTGGCGGAGTCGTGGGTGAGGGTCACCAGGTTGTAGCCCTCGGCGGTACGGTCCACGGGACGGCCGCCGGCCCACGCCTCGGCACCGGGATAGGTGCGGAGCAGGGGGGAGAGGGTGCGGGTACCCTTCACGTAATCGCCGCCGGCGGCCGCAAAGGTAGGGGGGATCTGAATGGCGGTGGCGTTGGCGGCGCGGAGAACGCCGTCGATATCCGCCATGATCTCACCGCCGCGGCCCTCGGTGGGGAGGGTTCCCAGCAGGGTATAGCCGTCGGTGGTGATGGAATGGGCGGTATCGCGGAGGGCGAAGCACTCCTCTACGCCCTCGGCACCCGTGTCGTGGGCAAACGTCACGCCCCACTCGGCGAGGAAGCCCTCCATGTTGGAAAAGCCGCCCGCGGCGAAGGTGTCAGCCGAGACGAAGTACATGAACTTGCCGCCCCGCTCCAGGTAGGCCTCCAGCTTATCGATCTCGGAGATGCCCGAGACGCCGTCCACCGAGGTGAAATCGCGGGCGGGATTATAGGAGACCAGCAGACCGCAGTCCTCGGGAATATCGAAGGACACGGCGTCCAGGTAGCTGATCATATAGCCCGCGTCGGTGAGGGCGAACATGAGGGCGTAATCCTCGGTGGATTCGCCGTGGTTGAGGGTCAGGTAGGCCACGGGGGCATCGGGGGAGACCACCGCCTTCATGGCGACGGCGAAGCGCTTCTCGCCGTTGTAGGCAGAGGGGTTCTCGCTGTCCCCCACGGGGAAGAGGAAGAAGTCCCGCAGGGTGCAGACTCTGGACTCCTCTCCACAGGCCACCACCACCGAGGTGGAGGCGGTGACGCCGTACTCACGGGCGATCTTGGGGTTCTCCCAGACGTTGAGGTACTCGATCTTCACGGTATCGGGATAGCGTGCGGCCAGATCCTCCGCGGTGCGCAGGATAAAGCTCTGGGTGGTGTCGGCGCGGAGGTTCTCCTCCTCGTCGCAGAAGATGATGCGGATATCCTCCTGTGCCTTGGGGATGACGTACTCATCCAGGTAGGTAAAGCAGGTGTCGGTGACGGGGTAGAGGAGGGTGGGGTTCATGTTGATATACCAGCCGAAGCGCATGGCCAGGGAGGTGACCGACGCGTTGAGCAGGATAATGACCACCACGATCAGCACCGTCAGAGCCACCGTCACGCCACCGTGGCGGAAGGCCTTTTTCGAGGCTGTAGTTGCCATATTCGTAATTCCTTTCTGATGCCTGTACAGATCAGCTCCATCTCCGCTTCTCGTAGACGCGGACGGTCAGGAACACGAACACACCGCAGATGGAGGCGTAGTAGAGGATAGCGGCAAAGTCGAAGAGTCCGTTCTGGAAATTGCCGAAGCGAGAATAAATGGAGATCCAGGACAGGACCATGCGGATCCAGTAGACGTCGATGAGATTATTGATCAGTCCCAGACCCAGCATGACGAAGATGATGGCGATGGTCACCACGGCGGCGGCCAGCTGGTTCTCGGTGAGGGCCGAGATGAAGGTACCCAGGGCAATGAAGGCCGCGCCGATGAGGAGCAGACCCACCAGGTTGCCGATGAGCTCACCCGTCACGGGGCCGATGTGGTAGAACTCGTAGGTCTGACCCGCCCGCTCGGTGTTGGCGACGGCGTAGATGGGAATGAAGTTGATGCAGGACACCAGAAGCGACCCGCCGAAGACGGTCAGTGCCGCGAGGAATTTCCCCATGACCATACCCGTGATGGTGACGGGAGCGGTCAGGAGCAGCTGCTCGGTGCGCAGCTTCTTCTCCTCAGAGAAGAGGCGCATGGTGAGCAGGGGAATGAGGATACCCATGGCGAACATCATGATGGTAAAGTAGGTCGAGGTGTCGTAGCTGGTGGACAGCAGGGTGGTATAGCAGCAGATGAGTGCCGCCAGACCCAGAAACGCGCCCGTATAGATGTACCCGATGGGGTTGATGAAGAAGGAGCGAAGCTCTTTTTTGTAGATGGCAAACATAACGTATTCCTTTATCCTGTTTTATTTGTGTACGGGCGCGGGATCACTCGTCGTCCTCGTCGGAGACCAGGGCGGAGCTCTCCTCCCGCTTCCTGTCGGCGTCGGCCACCAGGCCCTCGGCCACCTGGGACTCCAGGGCGACCCTCTGCTTGGCCTTGGCGCGGCGGGTGTAGCGGGTGGGGGTGTCGTCCTCCTCGGACTTGTTGACCACCGTGATGAAGATGTCCTCCAGGGACAGACCCAGAGCCTCCAGGCCGATGAGGGCCCAGCCTCGGTCGGCCAGGGTGAAGAACAGCTTCTTGCGGATGTCCACGCCGGGGGCGGACTCGATCATGTAGGTGGTGGCGTCCCCGTCCTTTTCGGCCAGAGCCTCGGCGTAGACGATGCCCTGCATATCCTTCAGCACCGACAGGACCTGGTTCTGAGGGCCGCAGATCTTGGCGTTGAAGCGGCGGTTGTTCTCGATGACGCGGGTGATGTTCTCGGTCTTCTCGTCGGCCACGATGCGGCCCTTGTTGATGATGATAATGCGGTCGCAGACGGCCTGCACCTCCTGGAGGATGTGGGTGGAGAGGATGACGGTATGATCCTTACCCAGGGAGCGGATCAGGTTGCGGATCTCGATGATCTGCTTGGGGTCCAGACCCACCGTAGGCTCGTCAAAGATGATGACCTTGGGGGAGCCGATGAGAGCCCCCGCGATGCCCACGCGCTGGCGGTAGCCCTTGGACAGGTTCTTGATGACACGCTTACGAACGTCGCCGATGCGCACCACCTCGCAGACCTCACCGATGTGGGCTTCGCGGTTGAGCTTGCATCCCTTGAGGTTGTAGTTGAAGTTCAGGTACTCGTCCACGGTCATGTCTAAATACAGGGGGGGCTGCTCGGGGAGGTAACCGATCTGCCGCTTGGCGTTCAGGGGATCGCCCAGCACGTCGATGCCCGCCACGCTGACCCGTCCTGCGGTAGAAGAGAGGTAGCCCGTCAGGATGTTCATGGTGGTGGACTTACCCGCGCCGTTGGGGCCCAGGAAGCCGACGATCTCGCCCTCGCCGATGGAGAGGCTGATGTCGTCCACGGCGCAGTTGGAGCCGTAGTTCTTGACAAGATGCTCAATTTGAATCATGGATGTGATCCTTTCCTGCGGCGCTCCCGAGAGGGGGAGACACCGATATTTTTCTCTTGCGGATGCCCAATGGGGATGGGTATCCATAATAATACATCTTACAGTATACCATATTATTGTAACGAATTTATGAATTGGCGGCGTATATATGGGAAATTTCTTTGATTTTTAAGGATTTTGTGCGGGAGGGAAAATTGGGGTTTAGCGGTTTGTTAGGTAGTACTGGCCTTCGCGTTTTGCCCTCTCACCCGCCTACGCCGGGGGCTCCCCCAAAGGGGGACCCTTTCGTGCCATTTTACAAGAGAAACCCTTTCCCGACAAGCGTTTTCCAAAGGCTCCCCCTCTGGGGGAGCTCCCGCGAAGCGGGTGAGAGGGCTAACGAGAAAATTGCCGTGCCCTTCCCGTCAAATAGTTCGACAAACCCAAATTTGAAGCTTTTTGCAATCGCCTATGTAATCTATTGTAAGGAGGGCCGCATGACCGTACTGTTGAAGAAAATCAAGGAAGCCCTGATGTCGGTATTGCCCGTTGCCGCCATCGTGGTGCTTCTGAACCTGACCCCCCTGGTTCATTTTACGGGCTTGGAGATCGGCGTATTCCTGGCCTCCGCCGTATTTCTCATTCTGGGTATTGGATTGTTCAGCATGGGCGCCGATATGGCCATGACCCCCATGGGAGAATACACCGGCGCGGGTCTGACCAAGTCCAAAAAGCTCTTACTGCTTCTGGGTGTCTGCTTTCTCATGGGCCTGCTCATTACCGTGGCCGAGCCGGATCTGACGGTGCTGGCTAACCAGGTAAAGGACGTGCTGAACGGCACTTTGTTGATCGTGGCTGTGGGTGTTGGCGTGGGCATCTTCCTGGTGCTCTCGGTGATTAAGATGGTCTTCCATAAGCCCTTGTCCTCCATGCTCCTGTACTTTTACATGATCCTCTTCGCCTTGGCCGCTCTGGTGGTCGCGGTGGGGAACGGCGATTTTCTGCCCATGGCCTTCGACTCGGGCGGCGTCACCACCGGCCCCATCACCGTCCCCTTCATCATGGCTCTGGGCGTGGGCATCGCCGCCACCATCGGCGGCAAGGACGTGGGAGAGAACTCCTTCGGTCTCATCGCCATGTGCTCTGTCGGCCCCATCCTGGCGGTCATGCTCCTGGGCGCCACCTTGAACGGTGAGATCGCTTACCAGGTCCCCGACTACGCCATCGAAAGCGGTCTGGGCTTTGCTCTGGTAGAAAAGATCCTCCATACTCTCAAGGAGGTAGGCATCGCCTTAGGGCTGATCGTTGTGTTCTTCATCGTTCTCCAGATCACAGTCCTGAAGCTCCCCAAGAAGAAGCTGGGGCAGATCGCCGTAGGTATTGCTTACACCTTCCTCGGCCTGGTGATCTTTCTCACCGCGGTTTCGGTGGGCTTCATGCCCATCGGCTACAAGCTTGGCACCGAGCTGGCAAGCCTCCATCCCGCCATTCTGGTAGTGGCCGGCTTCATCCTGGGTATGGTGGTGGTCCTGGCCGAGCCCGCCGTCCACGTGCTGAACAAGCAGGTGGAGGACATCACCGACGGCGGCGTCAGCAAGAAGTCCATGATGCTGGCTTTGTCTGTTGGTGTCGGTATCTCCCTGGCCCTGTCCATGCTCCGCATCTACTTCGATTTCTCCATCCTCTTCTACGTCATCCCCGGCTACCTCATCTCCCTGGGCCTGTCCTTCTTCGTCCCGGGTATCTACACCGCCATTGCCTTTGACTCCGGCGGCGTTGCCAGCGGTCCTCTGACCTCGGGCTTCATCCTCCCCCTGGCCATCGGTGCCTGCTGCGCCCTCCAGGGCGAGGGCAAGATCCTGGCGGACGGCTTCGGTATCGTAGCCATGGTAGCCATGACCCCCCTCATCACCATCCAGCTCCTGGGCTTCCGCGCCGTGGTCCAGAAGAAGGTCCGCGACCGCATCGCGATGAAGCGCATCCTGTCTGCCGATGACGAGCAGATCATCCGATTCATGTAAGGAGGGAAGCACCGTGAAAGAAAACGAGAATCTCATAGCCCCCCGTAAGCTCAAGCTTCTGGTCACCGTGGTCAACCGCGAGAAGGCCGAGTTCTTTTTGGATCTGCTCCAGTCCTTCGAGGTCAATTTCCAGACCTCTATGAACGGCAAGGGCACCGCAAGCCAGGAGACCCTGCGGCTTCTGGGTCTGGGCGACTCTGAAAAGACGGTGATCTTCAGCGTCATCCGCGAGGATATGTGCGAGAAGGCCTTAGGAGCCCTTGAGCAAAAGTTCAACACCATTCGAAACGGTAAGGGCATCGCCTATACCGTCCCCATGACGGGCACCATCGGCGTTGCCATCTATCGGTTCCTGTCCAACACCCCCGCATAAAAAAGGAGGAGACAACCATGAGCTTTGAACATGAAGTGATTTTCTGCGTCGTCAACGCGGGCTTTGCCGATGCCGTTATGGACGCCGCTAAGGAGTTCGGCGCCAGAGGCGGTACCGTCATCCACGCCAGGGGAACCGCCAACAGTCTGGCCGAGAAGAAGTTCGAGATCCCCGTTCAGCCCGAAAAGGAGATCGTCATGATCCTGGTCCCCACCGAGATCAAGGACAACGTCCTCCACGGCCTTTATCGCGCCGTTGGTCTGAAGACCCCCGGTCAGGGTATCGCATTCTCCCTCCCCGTAGACGCTACCGTCGGCCTTATGAGCCCCGAGACCCGGTCCAAGGGCAAGATGGGCTGAACCCCCCCCCTCCAAGCAGACCCTTCCAAGGGGTCTGCTTTTTCTATGGATCAAAAAGGATGGACGCTTCCGTTCACGCCGATTTGCGGTTTGTCCCTTTTCGGCGGGAGACGGCCGTATTTCATTCCGCTTCTTGACAAATCCTCGCACCTATGGTATAATAACAGGATAGACGGGAATCTGTCCCGTATCCCAACAAATATCCAATGGGAGGAGCCTATGCTTGCACAAAACTCACCTGCCTCGCGGCACTATATCCGTGTGGTCAACTGCATCGGGTGGTCTCTGGTCATATTCCTGGGCATCTTCGGTGAGCTGTCCGCCATTGACGTATTCATCGCCGAATACGCCACGGGAAAGGTCGGTACCGCCGCTTACAGTCTCATTTCCTCGGTTTTCTATATGGCCCCCTTCATCGCGGCGGGGTTGATCTTCTTCCTCATGAACCGCCGCGTATCCACGGTTTCCATCGCCTTTACGCCCCGTCTTACTCCCGATTTCCCTCTGCTGATCCTGGCCGGTCTGGCCGTCATCACCGCCGCCGCCCACGTCAACAGCTGGCTTTGTGACCTCATTGGCTATTCCATTCCCCCCGAGATGATCACCGAGAGCTACGACGACCCTTCCACCGTCATCATGTACATGACCGTGGCCTTGGCCCCCGCCTTCGCCGAGGAGTTCCTCTTCCGCGGGGTCATTTACGGGAATCTCCGCCCCTTTGGTAAGACCCAAGCCATCCTCATCAGCTCGGCGCTCTTCGCCCTGATGCATCAGAACATCGGGCAGTTTTTCTACACCTTCATAGGCGGTATCGCCATGGCGGTCATGTATGAGGTCACGGGCTCCATCTGGTGCAGTATCTTCTACCATATGCTCAACAATCAGATGGCGGTACTGACCGAGGTGCTGTACTACGGCAAGTATGGCGAGGCCATTACGCCTCTTCTGACCCTGTGGGACATTCTTCTCTACGCCCTGGGCTTTGTCAGCCTGTGCATTCTGGTCCTGCGCTACCGAAGCAAAAAGAAGAGGGAAGCATCCCTGAGCGCCCGCCCGATCTACGGTGACAATACCGCCTCTCCCGAGGCATTCGACCGACCCGTGGACCGTCTGACCCTCCTCAAGGGCCTGCGTACCCCCGGTATGATCGTTTTCGTGGCTTTAGCCCTGGTTTCCGCTATCACGACCTTTATGATCATCCGCTTCATTGACCTGGGAGAGCTTTTGGGATGAGTATACGCTGTGTTTTTTCTGATCAGGACAAGGAATACATGAGGGTCGCTCTGCGCGAGGCCGCCCTGGCCGCCGAGGCGGGGGACGTTCCCGTGGGCGCGGTGCTGATCTCCAACGACACAGGAGAGATCCTGGCCAAGGGACGCAATACCCGCGAGGTCATGGGCACCGCCCTGGGTCATGCCGAGATCAACGCGATCTCAGAGGGGTGCGCTGCTCTGGGAGGCTGGCGGTTGGAGGACTGCACCCTGTACGTCACCCTGGAGCCTTGCCCCATGTGCGGTGGCGCCATCCTCCATGCCAGGATCCCCCGCGTGGTCTTCGGAGCCGCCGATCCCGTGGCGGGAGCTATGGGGAGTGTGTGGGCCCTGCATCGCCATCCGATTGAGAACAAGCACACGAAAGTGGAGTTTGGATGCCTGGAAGAGGCTTGTAAGGAGATTTTGCAGGATTTCTTCCGCGGTCGCAGAGAACCTTCCGAGGGGACGTGAGGGAAGTACCTATGGGAAAGAGCTACGAACACCTCCTTGATCGCTGGTACGAGGGCGTCGAGATGCAACGGTCCGTGGACTACGGTGACCCGGGGGCGGTCAGGCGGTTCAACAAAGGCTCCGACGTCTTCCGCCAAGCCGCCAAGTATATCGGTGAAGGCTACCCGAAACGGATACAGGAGTTCGCCGAGCTGATGGACTCCGAGGACAAGCACATCCGCCTGTACGCCGCCATTTCGGTCGCGGAATATATGCCCCATACCGTCGCCCAGCTGGCCGTCATCAAGACCATCATCACGGAGCACATGAAGTCCTGCGACGGCGCGGAGATCATGGGCTGGACCCGGTGGCTGAAGCAGCCTTGGGCCATGCTGGAAAGCTGTGTGGATCACGACAGCTCGGCGAGGTCAAAGGACTGAGGGAAGAATGACCGAATATGGGGAAAATACATATACAATTATACTAAATCAAAATTTAGCGTAAAAAAGGGAACCCAAAAACACCTGTTTTCATGTATATGACCCTTTGGCCATGCGATCGCCTCATGGATGGTCCGGCCCGCCCCGATTCCGTGCTGCCATCCCGAAATCCGTCATTATGTATTGAATTTTCCTAACAAAATTGTCCATTCCTACAAAGATTTTTATTTTCTGAAAAACTCTTTCATTTTTCCTGATTTTATGGTATAATATTTTTAATAACGGATGTGTGTCCGCGTACACGGCTCTACACCGAAACAGGAGGATTATTATGGCTCTTATTAAGATGCGTGTTCTGTACGATTCCAAGAAAAAAGGCATGGCTCAGTTCGCTAAGGTGATCGCCGACAAGTACGAGCTGTCCGTCAACGCCACCAGCGGCAAATTCCCCCCCGAGTATCCCTGCGACAAGGAGCGCATCGTGGTTCTGGGTCTCTCCGCCAAGGGTGAGCTGTCCGATGACGTTCGCCGCTTCTGCTCCGAGCTGAACAAGACCCGCGCCTCCAACGTGGCTCTGCTGATCGACGGCGATCAGGCTACCGCTGATAAGGTCGCCGAGATCATCAAGAACGCCGGTACCAACCTGGTCGGCACCAAGGTCATCTCCTTCGGTGGCTTCCTGATGTTCGGCGGCACTCTGACCCCCGAGCTTCAGACCGAGCTGGTCGCCTGGGTCGAGGA